>SDNZ01000010.1 GCA_004524565.1 Candidatus Thorarchaeota archaeon | reverse complement strand
GTTGATTGACCTATAACTTGATCGATGATTTTTGCATCAGATTGAGCAACAGCATCACCAATCTTTGCATTTCGCAAAATCTCTTCCATCTCATCTACTGATGGAACTGAGGATAGTTGTGGAAATTTCTGACGTTTAAGTTCAACATCGTTGTATATCTGGGTATCAGAGATTGTTTCCCATTTTCTCTGTTTCATTCGTGCTATGAATCCTATCAAGATATTGGCTGAGAGGGATGGAATTATGAGCAGTGCTAACATTGTAGCTGTGATGGAATACAGTACCACACCTGTTGACAACCTTTCAAATAACATGTAGCCACCTAGAACCAAACCTACAGTAAGAACGGGTCCAGAAAAAAGGATTCTTCCTTGTGTCCTTCGATAGAATCCTACATGCACACTTCTGTAGCAATCTTCTGATCCCTCCAACTCTTTAATTACACCAATAGCAAAAAAACCGGGGACATTCATCATCCAACCGATTCCTGAAAAAACCACTATAGCAATGACCATCTCTAATACTGCGACTAAAAACAAAAGGGCAAATGCACCAACTGCGAGCGGCACAGAAGTATATCCATCAGGACTAGAATATGCAATTCGTTCTACTTGCAAAAGAGCAGGAATGAGAATCATCATGCATATTGCATTCATCTCTACTAATCTGCCCACGTTGGGAGGGGGTTTGTTGAGTTGATTCAACATCCTTTGCATTGAAGCATATTCATGACCCATGGAAAATCATCTACTACCTAGACAATAGAAACCGTACCACCTTTATCGCCACCACCGCTAATTGGTGGCGGGGGATCAGATTGGATTGACGGCGGCGGCGGTGGGGGAGAAGGAGCTGTTACAGTCAAACCAAAATTGAAAATGAACTCAATCGCCGTAACAAAGAGCGTCGCCGCAGAAAGTGCGAGTAAACCACGTGAGATTGGTTCAGGATTTGCAGCTGTAGCAGTTTCCGCAGCTGCACGACCGACCCACATTGCATACAAATTATTCAAGAAATTAATGAGACCAGGGTAGCTTGCACCACTCAAGTAGGCGGCTATACCACCACCAATAAGACCTGCAATAGTTCCTGCTAAGTTCTGGACAAGCTGGAAACACTCAGCCATATCAGGAGGAAGAAGTGGAATGAGAATACCAGCACCTAGGTAAACAATGCCACCAAGAATTCCAATGAGCATGGCTAATCCTGAAACTCCCAATGCTAGCATTGCAATCTGTGCATATGTTGTAGGAGCAGTAACTGGGGAAATTGTATAAAATACAGTGGCCATAACTACAATCCAAGCAAGCTTCCAAGGATTCCACCATGGCGGGAATTCACCAAGGGGCAATGGATCAATCTCCTCTGATGATGCACGGAGACCGTAATCCATTCCTGCATTGAAATGAGAGCCTGCTAATTTTGAAAACCCGTCAAAAGATGATAGGAGCAGCGCAGATGTCAAGTATGCAGCCATTCTTGCATCAACACTTCCAGCGAAACCAAATCCATCTGAAAGAGATGCAGCAGGTGTGCTGCTGTGACAAGCTGCAATAATTACTCGCGACGGGTCCATTTCACTGACCCTTTCTGTAATCTCACTCCAGGAGATGATCTCATCCTGGTCAATAATACCCTCCTCAGAACCATGAGCAACAATAACAAGAACACTAGTTCTATGTTTACCTAGTGCATTTTCATAATTATCTGCAGAAACAGATATACTACTCATCCTAATCTTTGGATTTAGAGTTGTATCTTCAACTTGCTTCGTTGGTTGATCAATGGATGCAATTGAACTCGACGGTTTATTCAAAGCATCATTCCGAAGTTCAACACTATATTCAATTATTCTCTTTGCTTTTCGAGTTGCATCATCTTGATCAAAGGTTACAATAAGTACATCATCATTAGTAGTATGTTGAAGATTGGTGAAGTCTGATACATAGAGCATCATTGGACCAACAAGCAACATAGTACATGATAGTATAGCTATGATTTTAATTTTCGAAACCACTTCCAACCACCTGCTTCATAGTATCTCTTCTATCCATATAAGTTTGCACACTAACTGAACCAATGAAGTCAAAATTGACTAGTTGATGATTTGTAGGATTGAAGCTGCTAGAAAATTGCGGATGGTGAAGTTTACAAGCACATTTTGATTTCAATAACTGTGGTGGGTAGTGATTGAAGAGGAGTGTAGCAGCACTTGTCATTGTCAATACTGCATGTGGTTTCATTCAGATTGCCCTAGTTTTTCTTGTGCAACCTCTTGGATATTTGTTGATTCCATTACTGAGTGGTCTGGGTTTTCTCGCTGGATACAAGGCACAACAGAAAGGACCTCTAAAACAAGATGGAAATCAAACTAGTTTGTTAGTGATTTTGTTTCTAGTCAATTGTGCATATTTCTTGCTAATTGGAATTTTCTTTCTATACGCTCGAATAGATTCATTCTTGATTGGAATAATGATAATCAACATGTCTCTGATTACCTTCAGTAACTTTGAGGAACTTGGAAAAACTATAGCTTACATCAGAAATAAGCCTGAATGAATGTCACTATAGTGTGTACCTATGTCTATCCAAGAACTCCTGCTTTTTGGCAGGATTGAAGCTCGAAAGTGACTGTAAATAACCGGTTATCCTACTAAAAATCTCCACACCAACATGGCCACATCTTGGGCACGGAACACGAGTGAGATCATCAACAGAAGAGAACTTGATTCGTTTCCAATCTATGCCAGCCTGATAGTTGCACGCACCGCACTGCAAAACATCTTTTGTGAAGCTCCAGTAGCTGTTTAAAGTGGATGTAGCAATTTTCTTGGTCAGTTCCCAGAGAGCATCAGGATCAGGATTTGCTTCTCCAAGATACACATGTGTTAGAGCACCACCATCCATCCACGGATGGAACATTCCCTCAGTCTTAATCCTATTACTCAATGGAAGATTGGCGCTGACATCTAGAGTTGTACTGTTAGTGTAGTAAACGTGTGGAGCATCACCCTTGAGATATTTCCTCATACCAGGGTATGCTTTGTAATCCTTGACAGCAAGTCTACCAGCTGCACTCTCTGCAGGAGTTCGGGTGACTCCAAAGTGGAGACCTGTCTCTTCCTCGAACTCTTTCGCTTTGGTCTTCAGATGCTTGAGGACCTTGATTCCAAACCGGGTTCCCTCTTGTTCATGAAGCTGATACCCAGTAAGAACATGAGCCATCTCATCAAACCCGACAGTGCCTAATAGGAACTCGCGAGTGCTCATGTCAATCAGGGGTTCTCCATTGGGCTTGGGTTGGGTATAGAAGGGAACACTACCGCTAGCGATCAATTTGTCCATAAGTCGCTTCTTTTCAAGAATGACCTCCTTGGACATCTCTACAAAAGCATCGACCTTCTCAAAGAAATGGTCCTCATCTGCACGACCTAACCAGGCAGCACGACCGAAGTTAGGCGTCACCATCTGCGAAGCTCCGAACACCATATTGCCGCTGAGGAATTCCTCGAGTTCTTCATCACTGCTGGCAGTCCATAGGTGTGAGCAACAGCTGCTACAACCAGCCTCAATAGATGAACGCCAGTTCAGATAATTCTCAAAGTAGGGAGAGCCATGCTTTGCAGTGAGTTCCGCAACAAGCCGCCAAGATTCATCATTCTCTGGACCCATGAACTCTTTACGCAGGACAATATTTGGTTTTGGAAACCCGAATCCCTTACCCTTTGCATCACCCTCGATCATGACTTCCATGAAAGCATTGAAGAACATACGAGCTTCATCTTCGTAATCACCATAGGTGACCTCGGTCTCTTTTCCTCCAGGTAGGACGGCTGGAACATTCTTCATAATGTTCGGAATGCCAGGAGTAAGGTCCACGCTACTAAAGATGACCTGACCACCACGAGCAACATATTGCTGAGTGAGGGTGAAAATAAGTTGCTGTGCAGATTGCTTGATCTTCTTGTAAGAGAGCCCCTTCATGTAAGGAGCCAAGAATGTGTTGAAGTAGAAATAACCCTGTCCACCTGCGAAGGAACTCTGAGCTGCAGCCAACCAGATTGCTGCATGGTTCATTGCCACGGAGAGATGCTGTGCTGGACCTGCAGCACTCGAGTGCATACCACCAAGACCGTCAGGTGCAATACCAAGTTTGAGAACTTGTCGCATATCCCAGGTTGCACAATAATCACGTGTGCTAAAGTATTCTCTATCTTTGATGTAGATATCACCACGAAGATGCGCATCAGCAAGGTGTGGTGGGATTGACAGATATGTGTGCTGTTCCATCACCTGGTCGTGGACTAGTTTTGCAATGGTTTCAGGATTACGCATTAAATTAGCATTAGAAGTGTGAGCACTAGGATTATTGATGAGTAGACCAAGGTCATGCATTGGGATTCCCACACGAGTATAGAGGACTCGTTCTCTTTCAAAGCCCATCTCAGCAAGAACACTGTTACACATCTCACGGATTAGGGGACCAGAGAGGAATTTGATTCCAGAAGCAACTATTCTGTCCATAACTCTGACAGCTATAAGTTGAGCATCCGCCTGAAGAAGACCAGCCTCAAGAACTAGACTGTCGATAATCTTGCCTGCATCGAAGGACTCCATTGTACTGCTGGTTGTACGAACCTTGGGCATCTTCTTCTCTCTCATGCGAAGATCCTCCACATCAGTCAGTGTGCTGCGAATGTCAGTCATGCGAAGTCTTGGACCTCCCTTCGAATATCATCTATATCAGGAACTTTCCCGCTGTAGAGTAATTTCATGTTGCCGTTATTCTCAAGTATGATAGATGGAGTGCTAGCAATGAATATCTGATGTTCCAGAAGTAGGAACTCAAAGTCGGGGTCCATCTTATTCAGATCCACAGTTTTCACCTGGACACTGTCTGACCCGTTGAAGGCTTCGTCGACCACAGCTTTTGCTGCAGGGCAATTGACACAATTGTCTTGTGTGAACAAGTATAGAATCGGCTTCGTAGCTAGTCCTCCCGGCGTATGAATCACTCAATTTTCCCTCCCGGCTAGAAGGGGGTAAATGACTATTTGACGTTCTTGGAATAAAAGCATTGCCACGGCTGGAGTCAGTCTGTGGTCAAGCTCTAACGCATTTCTGGGAAATGAAGTGGCGTACATGGTTCCATCCCTGAGCGTCGTTATCTACTACTTAAGGTCATACAAAATCCGCATCAAATAACAAGGCTAATGACTGGAATTTTGCAATTTACGGGCACTATATTGAACAAGTATCTAGTAAGATGTACCAATAGATGAAACAAATCAGCGTTTTGTTTGGCGCGGAACATTTTCGAAATTCCGACAACATGAACAAAATACAATCGAAGACAAAAGCTAGAATAGGGAGCTGTTGGAGGAAGCAATTATCCAAGATGGTGACAACAGCATGCCTATGTATCTGAAAGCGAAGAGTCCGCAGGACGGCTGGATTCGTGTGGTTAGGAAGATCATGGATGGTGGAATGATTCGTGTTGATGAGCGAGGTAGTGGAACCAGATGGCTCGACAATGTAATGATCCACATAGCAGATCCATACATAGATAGAGTGAGTAAGAAATATCCATTCAGTGAAGGAGTACTAAAAGAAAAATACGCTACCCAATTATTGAATCCTGATAGAATGGATTTTGATTATACATATGGTGAGCGACTCAATGCATGGGGAGATGAAATCAATCAAATAGACTATGTAATTGCGAAGCTCAAAGAGAGCCCAAATTCTAGGCGAGCAATAGCAACTACATGGGACCCACGAAAAGACACTATTGTGGATGAGGTCCCATGCCTGAACCATTTCGTATTCATGGTTCGAGAAGGATTGTTGGATTTATCAGTAATGATTCGTTCCAATGATATGTATGGAGCATGGCCTGCTAATGTATATGCACTAGGTGAACTTCTCACCTATGTTTCAAACAAGACTGGTCTGACGCAAGGTACAGTAACTACTCTTTCGGTCAATGCACATATCTACAAGAATGATTGGAGCAAGGCTGAGGAAGTGTAAGCTCAATCCGCGGCATTCAAATAGTCCTTTAACTCGATGGTGCCCTGTAGTTACAGGATGTAAGTACCTCTTCATTTCATGGAGTAAATGAAAAATGGATGATACTGATAAAAAACTCGTGTCCATATTGCAAAAAGATGGTCGAACAAGTCTTTCTGAAATTGGGAAGTCACTTGGGATGTCCCATGTCGCAGTAAGCAAAAGACTCGACAAACTAGTTAAGGCTAATCTTGTCAAGATTAGTGCAGGAGTCAATTCGGAAGCTGTAGATACAAAGGTACTATTCCTGGGATTAGAGACTGAGAATATGGACGTAGCTGAAAAGATCAAGAAGAAGTATGCCAATTGTCCAAGATTATTGATGTTCGCTCCAGTCACGGGCACTTACAATCTCTTTGCTATGATGATTGCAGAAGATACATGGAGCCTTGAATCTATACTAGGAACTTGTAGTATGAGAACTGAGCCAGGTATTCGAAAATCAGAAACATGGTTTGGAAATGCACCACTGATTCCTCAATACCTCCAGTTAGATTTATCCCCCACCCAGACAGGATCAACCAAAGGGCCCTGTAAGATGGATTGTGCATCATGCAGTAGATACACAATTAACAAGTGTGTTGGTTGTCCTAACACAATTACATACAGAGGAACTCTTTGGGCAAATCCTACTGTATCGAAGAAGACTCGTGGGAAGAGTAAGAGTTAACACAGCAACGATGCATCTTTTCCTTAGTGAAGCTCATGACAGACGTATTCATTCACCCACTTGCTGTTGTTGATGAAGGTGCAGATATTGGAGATGGAACTCGTATCTGGCACTTTGCTCATGTGAGGAGTACTGCAAAATTAGGTAAGGGGTGTAATATAGGCAAAGATGTATACATTGATGGTGATGTTGTAATAGGAAACAATGTAAAAATCCAGAATGGCGTTTCAGTTTACCATGGAGTAACCATAGAGGATGATGTTTTCTGTGGACCACACATGACATTTACAAATGATATGTATCCCCGGGCTTTTGGTGACAATTGGGAAGTCTTCAAGACATTGGTCAAGAAAGGTGCTTCGATTGGAGCTCATGCAACTATAGTCTGCAATACTACTCTAGGCGAATACTGCATGATTGGGAGCGGTGCGGTAGTGACAAAAGATGTACCTGCACACGGTCTCGTCGTTGGAAATCCAGCCAGACTAATAGGATACGTTTGCAAATGTGGACAACCACTCAAGAATGAGATGTCGCGCGATGACAAATCCGTAAAGTTCCAGTGTTCAAAATGTAATGAACTGATTGTTATCATTAAGTGAAAGATATAATTAGAAGGCGGGTTAAACCACATTGTCCCATATCTATAAGAAGTTCGTAAAAGAACGTGCTGCAGAGTTAGTGACAGAAACAGAGAGAATAAGGAATGTCACAGTTATTGCGCATATTGATCATGGGAAAACTACGTTAACAGACTCGCTAATAGCAGCTTCGGGACTTCTCTCAAAAGAAGTTGCAGCTACAGCAAGATTGCTGGACTATGACCTCATTGAACAAGAACGTGGAATAACAATCAAAGCATCTGGAATTTCAATTATTCATTCAAAGAATAATCAAGAACATCTTATCAATCTCATCGATACTCCAGGTCATATTGATTTCTCTAGTCATGTGACACGTGGATTGCGACTGACTGATGGTGCAATCATAGTTGTGGATGCCATAGAGGGAATAATGGTTCAAACGGAAACCGTGGCTCGACAAGCAATGCAGGAGCTTGTACAACCCATCTTATTCGTGAACAAAGTAGATAGACTCCTACGAGAGAGAAAACTTAGCGGTCGCAAGACTGCAGAAGAGATCAATCGAGTAGTCAGAGAATTCAATGCAATGCTCGGAAAATATCTGGGTGATGATCTACTGGAGAAGTGGGAGGTCTCTTTCAATAAGGGATCACTCAGCGTTGGCTCAGCTCTAGATAAATGGGGAATCGATATCGAGACCTTGAAACAAAGAACTGGAGGGAGTAAATCTTCTGCAGATCTTGTCAATGCCTTTATTGAGCTTCTTGAGGAAATAGAAGTCATCTACAGGCAAGAGAAACGCAAAGATTTGATGAATACCTATCCTGTGTCAAGAGTCATTCTTGATTCGGTGGTGAGAGTTCTTCCAAATCCAATCATTGCTCAAAAATATAGAATCCCCTCATTTTGGGAAGGAGATATTGATTCAAAAGAGGGAGAAGCCCTAACTACATGCGACTCCAAAGGACCGTGTATCTGTCTTGTAGGAGATGTTCAACCAGATAGACATGCATCAACAGTTTCAGCGGTTCGTGTGTTCTCTGGAACATTGCAAAGAGCAAAACCACTCATTAATCTTAGAACTGGAGAGGAAGTGAAATCGCTTCAGATAGGTCTCTCAATGTCAAAAACTAGAGTTGACCTTCCTGAAATTCCTGCGGGAAATCTTGCATTCATTACAGGAATCAAAGATATCGCTGTTGGTGATACACTCGTTAGCCTAAAAGCTAAAAGCATAGTCCCGATGACGGGATTACAGTATCCCATGGAACCAGTCGTAACATACACAATTGAACCTCAGAATCTGTCAGATCTTGCAATAATTCCTGAACCTATAGCAGAATATGTCAAGTCGGACCCAGCTCTTGAGTTTGAAGTAAATCCAGAAACTGGAGAGATGCTACTTTCAGGTGCTGGAGAACTTCATGTTGAGATTACTGTGGAGAAACTAGCACGTATTGGGATAGATGTAATTCTAGGGACTCCGATGGTTCTATTACGGGAACAGATAACGACCGATGGAAAAACGTATTCTTCTGAAGCTGAAGAAGTAAGTAGTTTCTCAGTAAAGGTGTTGATACCAACTGGTGAGAATCCACCCGAGGAGTTAGGAACTAGTATCGATAAAGATCCAATATCGAATTGCTGGCTTGTTGATGCCTCAGGGAAAGTTAATCCATTTGGAGAAGAGGTAGAATGGATTAGAGAAGCTTTTCGAACTATGATCAAGAATGGACCGATTAATGGGGAGAAGATGCGAAAATTATGGGTTGTTATTGTCAAAGCTGAATTGAAGTACACCGCCCCTGAGACCTCTTGGAGAGAAATCACTCAACCACTTCTTGATGTTATCAGGAAGAGTGTTATGAGTGGAAATCCCATATTGTTAGAGCCATGGATCAAATTGGAAATCAGTGCACCTGAAGAACACATAGGAACTCTATCAGCAATACTTGCAAAGCGAAAAGGGCAAATTCTTGAGATTAATTCAGAAAGAAGTCTTTTCAGGATCGATGCAGAAATCCCGGTCAGAGAATCTTTTGGGCTTGCAAATGAGATACGAACATCAACATCTGGATGGGCCACATGGGGAGCTCGTGCAGGGGGATATCGAAGTCCAAAGAATCCGAATATTAGAGTTGAATAAAGAGTTCACATTCTCAGATAATAACGACGGTTCATTTCGGCTCCGAGAAGTGCCAATACACGTCTGTCAACAAGAGACACCGTGTCCATCATCCTCAGCGCTCGATTAATATTGGAAAATACCGCATTAAGATATGGTTGGGCTTCCACCAGCTCAGATTGTTCGACCATCTGTAGGTATGCATTTGCGATTTTAACGAGTCCTAACCAGTCTTCAGTAAGAATGAATGCATATTGGGTTTCATCAATATTGGATATTGTTCCAGCGAACTTAGAACGGTCAATATATGCAGCATATTGGTTTTCTAAGGTCAACGAGAATTTGTGTAACATTTGAGCCATTGAGGCAGATGTAGCTTTGATGAATTCAACAGATTCACCAAAATCAGAATCAATATCAAGCACTTCGTTGAATGCTATTGCAGCAGCATATAATCCCGAAGCCAAATCGGAATAGTCCTTGTTATCATAGAAAGCGCGAATGGTCTGTATGAGGTATGTTTGACCTAACCAATATTGTGCTAGTAAAGCATCAATACGTAGCACTTGGTCATCAACAGCAGGTTTGACTCGGGAAGTAAGTTCGAGATTCAGTGCTTCTAGATTAATCTTGGATATAGCTAGTGCAGCGATAATTTTTGATACATCAGCAAGATGATTCGAACTGTCGGTCATTCTCTTGGAACGTTCGAGCAGAGTATTCCATGAATTTTCCAAGTAAGGAAAGACCAGTGACACACCTTGAATGAATATCGAATCCGTATCTGCATCTTCCAGCATTCTATCAACATCATCCAATAGACGACGAAGTCGTGGTGGCAAGGTTCCACCATGACGCGCAAGAAGCCAGACAAGATCGAAAGTCGAAATCGCTATCTCTTCATAAGCTCGTGAATCAGTAGGAAAAAGTGGTACATATTGAGCAATGATATCCCTGATGGGTTCTTGTGGGTCTTCCGTATCACTTCGTTCAGCAGAACGCATTATAGATAATGCAAGCCCCATTCGAGTTCCCAATATTTCTATGTCAGAAATTAGACCACTAATCAATAACTTCTCCCGAATTTCATTAGCACGTTTGAATGATTCAATGCCCATTTCCCAGAATTCATCAGATTCAGTTGAGAGACACAGCCAACCAATAGCATTCTCAACTCTCGATGACTCAATCTCGTAGTTGGAAAAGGAGTTCTTGTACTGCTCAAGGATTTCCCTTGCATTGGTCAGATACTCAATTCCTTTACTCATATTATCGTGGTCACCCATTAATCCATGAGCAAAACCAAGTCCAGTTAATGTACGAAATACATGAATCATTTGAGTAGGTGTCTTGGTCTCAATGCTATCATAGATCCTTAAACCAAGTTCAAGTCGTTCAACAGCATTGGACATACCCTCTCTCCAACCATTTGCTAATATACTTGAACCAATCACCAGATGTGCCAGACCGACTTCGTCTCGACTGATGAATCCATCCTTCAGAGCCATATCATAGAATTCTGAGGCTTTATCACCGAGGTTTCTAGCTACTTTGAAATCAACTGAATCATCACGGGTTTCGTTTACGCCCAGTTGAAGTGTGACTTCTGCAAGTTTAAGAGAATCGTTGCTTCGTCTAGCAAACTTTTCAAGATCATTGAGAATATTTCTAGATGCACCGAACATCTTCAGTTCGGTCAAAACACATGCGTAGTCAAATGTGACTTCAAATGTGAACTCATCATCACCGACCTCGGTGGATATCTCTATCAACCGATTCAGTAGTAATTCTGCACCTTCAAAGAATCCTGCTTCGACAAGTATCCATGCGAGATAATGAACTTCGTGAAGTGCCAAAGAAACAGTAGCATCATGACGCCGGTCATAGATTGCATTTAGAGCCATTAGAACCTCATCACTCAAGAATGGAAGAACGGGACGAAGGTTCAGACGGATAGTTGATGTGACTGCTTGAGACAACTCTCCAAGAATATCGATTAACCGGGGGATTGCTTCAATATCAGGACTAAGTTCACATTCTGAACGCCTGTGACTACTTGTGTATCGAGTGTCGAATAGGATAAGCATCTCTGGAAGTACTCTATTCTCATTGAATGACATTCTGACAACTAATTCTGTCAATTTTGCATTAGCCAGACCAGGGCGCCGTAGAAGTATCTCTTCAATAGCTCGAGCTATATCGTATAGTACATCAGCTTCCTCGGGATTACGAAAAGATATCCCTTGGATTTTGGATAATCCATCATCAAGTGAGAGACTAGCAATCAGTATGTCTCTCAGTGTTGCTTGAAGTATGGACTCCACTAATAATCACTCCTTACTATTGAAAAACGAGCACGTATCGCTTTAAAGGTTTACAGAAAACTATCTCTCTATTACAAAGTCATGCCACTCTCGTGAAGTTTCAGTTCCACGCATCCGTTCCATTCTAACTTCGTGTTTAGGCAGGTTCCCACTGTCATTGATGCGAAACCGTAGTACTGCATCCGCCAGGTACGAGAATGTTGCATAGGTCTTTTCGTCGTGAACTCCATCCTCAAGAATGTACATGATACTATGGGAACTCTGTGTGATTCTTCCACTAAGACGTTGCACTGCTCTTGGCATGGTAGCTTCATTCGAATGAAGAATCAAAGTCGAAAGACTATCAATGACAACTCGAGCAACAACAAGCTCTTCCAAAACTTCAGAGAGCACAATTCCCAATTCGCTGATATCATCAACTTTGGCTAGTGATCGAGCAGGACCAATTTTTGGCGCGCCCATTCGTTCAGAATAGCCATCTATAAAGACGAACTGACCAGAGGTCTCTTGAATTTCAGTAGTCCAACCATGGCGACTCATATCATTTCGAATCACTCTAGGAGAGACGTCTGTTGTGACAAAAACTGCAGGAAATCCTTGGGATATGCCTTCTGCCAGGAAGGCTTCTGCATAGGTTGTTTTACCCGAACCAAGTGGACCTACTAGCATGTATGATACCTGCGTCAGCTGACCGAATTTGACTAGGTCGCTAATCATAGGAGTTGCCTTTGCAGGAGTAGGGATTATCCCACCTGAACTATCCGTCGTATTCACTTCCTGACCATCAATGTCCTGGACTTATCTCACCCGGCCACACTCTTATACCTTCGTCTGTAATCCTCATAGAATGAATTCTCGAACTATGTTTTGAACCCCTTAATTTGAGAACTTCAATTGAGCGAGAACGTGAGGTGTCTGAGATTTTCTCGTTATAGAGTACAATAACACCCGATGCCAAAAAAGCTTCGATATCAAAAACACCCAAGCCCTGATCTTGAGCGGGAATCTCACTTGTAATAATGAGTGTACATCCAGTTCTTGTTATCATTGCAGCCAGTTTAAAGAATTCCTCACGGAGAATATCACGGCTTCTGAATTTGTATGCCATAATCGATAGAGTATCTAAAACAACTCGCTTGGCACCCACCTTCTTGATGTGATTCATGATGATTGCTTGCAAGCCGGAGAGATCGAAACTTGGATATTCACCAATTGTTACCGGTGTAATTTCCTTAGAAGGAGAGAGGTCAACAATGGAAATCTTGCCTTCTTTGATAAGAGCCTCCAGATCCATTCCAAATCTAAGCATGTTTCTTTTGATCAAGTGAGGAGGTTCCTCCAATGTAACGAACACACCAGGTTCATCGTATTCCGTGGCACCCTTGTAGATGAACTGCGTAGCAAGAATACTCTTACCAGTTCCTGCTTTACCTGCAATGAGAATGGTATCGCCTCGTGGGAAACCACCCTCAATCAGCTCATCAAGACCAGGAATACCTGTCTTTACTCTATCAATTTCATAGTCACTCATTTGACTCACTCTTCCTTTTTGACATGACTTTGGCTCCTAGTATCATCTTCATCAACATCTCAGGTTCAGGGATACCAGTGATTGAAACTCCAGATATCATCACAGTAGGTAGGGCAAAGATGCCGTACTTTTCTGCTAGCTCTGGTTCTTCACTCACATTGATGATTATTAGTTTGAAAGTATCAGGTCCAAAGTCGTCAATTGTTTCTCGAACCACTTCCTCAGCCCTTGGACAAAAAGCGCATGTATCAGATTTGAAGAGGACAACCTCAACCCGGTCGTCATTGTTATCTGATGTAGTTACATCCTGCTTAGTATTCAAGTCGCGCTCTCCTAGGTTGACTAATGGCAATGTCTGATGCAGAATTAGTCACTTGAATGTTTTGAGGACGTGTAAGACGCAGATTATGCTATTTGTAGCCCATAAGCTTTCGAATGCTTGTAGTAGCTTTACCTATTGCACGTGAATGATAACGAACTCTCTTGCCCATGAGTGCTCCGATAATGAGAATATCATCGCCACGTGCGCCAACTCTCTTGAACACAGCTTTTCCTTCAGCACATCTAAGGCTAATATCACGCACATCGCCAAGAAGCAGCTCTTTCCTGACTCGTTCTGCAACCTCAGCGATCATTCCACACATTGCTGCTACCACATCTTGATTTGTTGTTGGAGAAGTAGCAGAGGCAACCAGTAGTCCCTGCCCTCGAGCTAGAACTGAGGCGTAGTATCCACCCTCGTTATTCATTCGTTCAAGGATCTTGGGAAGTTCACGATAATCAGGTCTTTCCATGCAGATACACCATCTAACTAGAGACTAATTGTCAAATTGCGCGGTTCCCTATTAAATCATATGAGACTGTCTTCATTCACAGTAGAGATTTAAATGAGATTGCCCCCTTTCAAATGATTAGGAGCTTATACACATGACTGCTGAATTCCGTTTCAAAATTGTGATGCTAGGGGACGGTGCAGTAGGTAAAACCGCGATGACAGCAAGGTTCACACAGGACTCCTTCAATGCAGACTACAAGCGAACCATCGGTGCTGACTTTGCGGTCAAACGATTAGACATCCCCGATATCAATGCGCATGTTACGTTGCAATGTTGGGATCTAGCAGGCCAGCCAAGATTCGAGTTTGTTCGACAAGGATTCTACAGAGGAGCAAGGGGAGGTCTTTTGCTCTATGATGTGACCAGACGGAGAACCTTTCTCAATATTGATAGATGGAAAGAAGAAACCTTCGCAAACGCTGGAGGAAAAATTCCACTCGTTGTGGTTGCTAACAAGATAGATTTAGTCGATAGTAGAGCGGTTACCAAAGAAGATGGAGAAGCCTATGCAAAAGAAAATGGATTCCTGTACGTGGAATCTAGTGCATTGACTGGAGAGAACGTTGAAGAAGCTTACGTAAATCTATGCAGGAAAATGATTGACGATTCGAAAGCTGGACCGAAAGAGCCTGCGTTCTAGTACCTCGATTACTTCACACTACCCTTGAGTATTCCTAATGCTCGTTTGCATTGCCAGACAACGTAGAACATGTTCTTTGTCTGTAGTGTTGCTTCGTCATATCTTCCAGAAATCTCATCAAATTTCTGAATGAATTCATCCCGTCGATTTGGGTCATTGGCAGTTTCAATCTCAGTGAGTAGTTCTTGGAAAGGGTGCAACATTGCACCCATATCTTCGACGTCCCATCGAAGGATTGCTCCTGTGCCATCAGATGTGATGAATGCATGCTGATTTGGGTACCATTCGATTCCATCGATTTCACCCATTGTTGAGGCTTGACCTTGAACTTGAAGAGTGTCCATATCCCAAAGTAATATTGTCTTGTCAGAAGAGCCAGAAGCGAGATATTTCCCATCATGACTAAAACCAAGAGCGCGAACCTCGCTCTCGTGAGCTTGGAGAGTTCTATCAACTTTCATTGGTTTGAATGTAGAATCCCAAAGCACCATGGTCAGGTCAGATGAACCTGAAACAAGTTTAGTTCCGTTGGGATTGAAGCGGACTTCTCTTACTGCTGTTCGATGTTCAGAATGACGCGCGATCATCTCGCCAGTATTTGAATCCCATTCACAGATATTCGCATCTACCGAGCCGGAAACTATTCTGTTATCATTAGGGTCCCAATCAACAGCGACTACGTAGAACCCATGCCCTTTCATTCGACGCATCTGAGATTGATTATCCATATCCCAAATGATCAGAGTTGTATCACCACTACCTGATACAAGTTTACTACCATCTGGAGAGAATGATAATGAGAGAACAGGATACGTATGACCTTCAAGCGTCCCAACACATTCACCCGAGCGAATATCCCAGAGTTTTACAACACGCTCAACAGTTCCAGAGGCAACTATGTCTCCTTTTGGACTGAATGCCAGAGACGTGCTCAGGAAATCATCTTGCATGACCTGCATCTCTTCAGCATCTTCAGCAGCAAAGAGTCTAATACTTCGATCCTGAAGTGCTGCGGCAAACATGCGCCCAACGCGATTCATTGCGAATCTTCGCGTGATATCTGCGCCATGTTCAGCCTGTTGCCTGAGGATAGTTGGTTTCAAGAAGATATTCTGATCCTGGTTTTCCATGGGATTCCCTCACAGGGCTGATTCACAATGAGGCGAACTTAGGAGTGCGTAAAAGTGTTGCGAGTACGGCATCAAAAGGTGTATTATCTAACACCATCAGATTATTCAGGCCAATAATCATTAAATATCCTAGAAAAAGGGAGAGTCAGGAGGGTAACCTTTGTCCAGAAAGTCTGACAGGAACTTGTCAAGGGCGTTGGGAGGTGGCGAATCACTTCGACGTCTCAAAAAAGCTGTAAAACAAGTTTTGAATCAAACAGAGGATAAAATTGCACATATGTTGGAGGATATCACGAGTATTCAGGCAACAAAGGATGCAGCTCTAACAGGGGACAAAGACACTCGACTATTAGCTGTGTGTAGGTTAGGAGAATGGGGTGAGGATGCATTCGAATCCCTTGATATTGCACTTAATGACGAAAGTGCAGATATTCGGACTGTTGCTGCGGGTATGTTAGCGTACACACGAAGACTTGATGCAATTCCAATACTTGAGAAGTATACAGGTGACAATACAGAAAGTGTCAGAGAAACCGTTGCCTACGCAATAGAATGGTTACAGAAGTATGGAGAACACGCTCCTGATAGTCCATATATTCCAGTTTCAAGGGAAGATCCTACGGAAATTCTCCTTGAAACAGATACTATTCCTCTTCGAACAACCGACGATGTCCTCGTCATAAATGATTACACAACAACATCGGAAACTTTGGAATATGGAATCACAATCAAGAATGAGGGACAGACTTCCATCTATGAAGTGAGTGTATCTATCCTTGCATTTCCAAATGAATGTCTTAGTCCAATGGACGAGCTAACTCAATTGATTGAAGAGATAGAGCCAAACGATTCAGGATCGTTGATCTTTGGATTCAAGATTCGAGGCGAATGTATTGAAGGCGAAATAATTACCTCAGTCCGTCTTGTTGATGATAACGGAGAGGACCTTGCTGCAAAAGCGGGTAATGTTTTCATCAGGTCTATCTACAACCAATTTGCACCTTATGAAATGGGAGCAGATGATTTCATTCATATGAAATCGGATATGGAAAAGTGGAACAGAGAACATACGATAGGAGCCGAAGCAAGAGAGGTCTACAAATCCTTGCATGGCATTTTAGAAACCAAGAACCTCTATGTCTTTCAAAACGAAGAGATGGAGCGGGAAAACACGTTCATGGGAGTCATAGCAGGAATAGCTAGGAGTACATTCTCAGAAAATGTTCTTGCAGTCACTCTAACAGTTGTTGGAACTCTGAAAGATAACATTTCGAAATTACGAATTGATGTTTTTTCTAATAACAATGAGATACTTCACTCTGCAGCAAGCGATGTCTATGAAACAATTCTCAGAGACCTAGATATTGTTGACATGAATGGTGAATAGCGTTTAAGCCAAACCGCCAGCTTCGAGAATTTTGATGGCTAATTCTAAGAATGAAGCTTCTACATTTTGTCCAGTCTTTGCACTGGTCTCAAGGAAGGAAGTAACTACACCTTGACTTGCAATGCTATCTGCAAGTTTCTGCCCCTCTTCTGTTGTTACGATTGTCTGTGCCATCACGGGATTGTCTTTAAACTGGTCTCTAAGGTCGGTCTTGTTAGCAATGAGAACTATTGGGATCTTCTTACCAGCGTTGGTCCAGCACTCATCCACCCAGTTCATGAGATTATCAAAAGATCCTCGCTCAACTGTAGAGTACACTGCTAATGCTCCTTGAGCTCCTTTATAGAAGGTAGAGCGGACACTCTTGAAGTG
Organism: Candidatus Thorarchaeota archaeon; assembly: GCA_004524565.1. Classification (GTDB taxonomy): domain Archaea; phylum Asgardarchaeota; class Thorarchaeia; order Thorarchaeales; family Thorarchaeaceae; genus SMTZ1-45. The sequence continues at coordinate 17,973 of SDNZ01000010.1, read as the reverse complement.
CTCCTGGCCTGCCAGATCCCAAATTTGAATCGACACCTCATGACCACCTTCAAGTGACATCTTCTTAACGGCGAAGTCTGCACCGATGGTGATCATATAATTAGCTCTGAAACCTTCGCCCATGTAGGTTCGACGGAGACTGGTCTTCCCGACGCTTCCGTCACCCATGAGTACAACTTTGAATAGTGCAGTGACCATCTTTTGCCACCTGAGTTTTTAGTATCCTCTCTCATCGAATACTAACGCGCTATTTGAGTTTTCCAGTATTTGAGTGTATTCTGATTGAACAGCATATGGAATATCAATGGTATTTGTACTGTTGTTCACATATAGTCATCAGTAGATTATCCGCGTCGTTTCATCACAACAACACCAACAACCAGAACTGCACCTACACCTCCAACAATCAAGAGAATTTCGGGGCTAAGAATTGAGCTACTTTTCACCGTCACTATAACAGTGTCTGATACAGAATTCAGCAAGAAATCAGTAATCACTACTGTGTAGTTCCAGACACCAACATCGAGACCGTCAAGACTGATCGTGATACTTTGATGGTACAAATCAAGATCTCCCGATTGAAACAGAGTGTCGTTTCTAAACACTTCATAACCATAAGGACCATTGTCATAGGAAGCCCAGCGGATTTCCACATCGGTTGTTCCAACTGTGAAATTAAGATCACTTGGAGACGATATTGTTGGTACGTGATAATCAGTCACCATCATCAGATGATGGGTTTGCTCTTCAGTGATACTATCATGGCCTAAAATCGTTACATTAGCCAATCTACCCATTGCAGCAGTAGCGGCAAAATACCAAGCTGTGACATTGTAGATTGTATCCGAAAACTCGAATCCGTACTCAAAACCCCAGTAGGTATATTGCTTTTGGTAATCAGGCTGGACAATATGAGTTTCTATTGTTCCATGTGGCCCATCGGTCCACCCTTCAACCAATGACGCATAGGTGTCATTAGAAATACCAGATGGAACCGCAAACCTGCACCAATATCCTGCTGCCAATCCACCATAGGTAAAGATGTTTTCAAACCCATCAACTTCAGTAGTGGAACTACCAAAGGGGATAAACCCAGTTACAGTTACTAATGGGATTTCCATCCAATCATCAAGTGCACCGAGATTGTATGTATCAGGAGGTAATTCACACCATTCTGGCAGGGGAGAGTCGATTCTAAAACTAATAATTTCATCTTCAACCATCCCATCAGAAATGAACCGATAGTTAATGAAATCACCTTCTTCAAAACTCCATTGAAGTCCAATAGCACCATCTACCAGAGTCATACTGGATAGAGACACTACAAATAGACAAGCAATAACTAACAACGACACACGTTTCATGCCATTTAACCCCACATTGCACATGAAAACCAACTATTAAGCATGTTTACTTTCGGGAGACTGTCCCCCTCGCTGGCATCCGTTTGGACGAACGGTTCTATCCAGTAAAACCCACAATCAGCGGAGGTACTGTATGAGGGCTGAAAGATATACTCAGACATGCCAACTATGAGGATGCAAACGTGGGACGAACGGTTCGTACATTCAGAGATGGTATCAGAATCGAAGAAGGACGCTGGAAGGAGTTCCGGCGCACGCTCAGACCATCCCAGAGAAAGCACTTCGATCGCATCTTTGACGCTGCAAGAGGGTATGCAGATGCAGGCACAATGATTGTGACCCCGCGTATTGTAGAAGTGATTCTACTATCAGCAATTCTTGAGATGCTGGGACATCTAGAGGATATTACAAAGAGGGTGGAGGCATTGGAACAACGACTTGAGGAGACCACCCCCTGATGAGCAAGACTGGCTGGCTCTTGGATGCAAATATCGACTATGAGCGGGAAGCACTGACCCTGTGGATCAAGCACGCGGGCAAGACACGAGGATATACCTACCGTGGATTCCATCCGTCGATATTCGTCAGTACAGATATGATCCGAAGTGGGGACTGGAGTGATCCGCAGATTATTCGGTCAGTTCTCGAGCATCCCAAGATTGTGGACTCGAAGATAGTGAAGAAATTTGTCAGCGTCTACGATGATGAGAAGACCCCAGTGCTACAGATTCTCACTACACCAGAAGCACAGAGAGAAGTAGCAGCGGACCTAGAGATACTGCCCGGAGCCACAGTATTCCATGCGGATATTGATGCAGTACAACAACTCTTCATAGAGAAGAACTTGTTTGCCTTCGGAAATGTAGAGTTTGACCTACAGAACGATGAGATTGTACGCATCGAATGTCTTGATGACCGTGACGATCCTGAGTACGACCTTCCGGAGTTCGAAGAGATAGACTTTGAAGTACTCATAGATACGGATCAGATATTTCCGAGTATGGAAGATAGAATACATCACATCGAGGTCTATCACAGGGACAATACGATTCGTATCGATGATGAAGATGAGGGGGAAATCCTCAGGGAGTTCCAAGAAACCCTCGATAGAATCGACCCGGATGTGATAATCAGCAGAGGCGGAGATGAGAAACTCTTCAAATATCTCAGTATTCGAGCTAAGGCAAATGGAATGGATCTGATTCTCTCACGTGATGGAAAGCCACTGAGAGTTACACAGGGAGCACCACAGTCATTCTGGCAATACAATCGAATCGTATACAGGTCTGGAACTCAGGTCATCTTGAATGGGAGAATCCATATTGACAGAGGAAAGACGGGCATGCACTTCTATTCGCCAGTAGGATTGGAGGGAGTGGCAGAGAGCTGCAGACTTGCTCTTGGAAGACCGCAACGAGTTTCCCGAATGACCATTGGTGCAGTGAATGCCGCTGTTCAGTACTATAATGCCTTCAAGATGGATATACTGATTCCACCAGTGAAGAAGAACCCCGAGTTTCTCAAGTCAATCAATGAACTGGCGGCCATTGATAGAGGTGGTCTGATACTTCAGCCAAGGCCAGACATCTATGAGAACATTGCAGAGTGCGATTTCTCATCGATGTACCCTACGCTCATGGTCACTAGAAATATCAGCCCTGAAACTATCTGTACTAGGACGGACTGCCCGTATAATGAGGAGTACTGTATACCTGTTCCCGAACTCAACTTCAGACTATGTACTCGAAAGAGAGGCATAGTATCAAAGTCCTTGGAGATGATTGTCAACAGACGAACAGACCTCAAGAGATTGATAGAAGAGGGAAATGATGCAAAGAAATACGAATTGATCCAGAATACTCTGAAGGGAATATTGGTTTCCTGTTTTGGATATCTAGGTTTCAAGAATGCCAAGTTTGGAAGAGTTGAAGCACATACTGCAGTCACAGCCCTCGCCAGAGAGGTCATGCTCAAGACTCAGGACATCGGAGAAGCAATGGGCCTAGAAATGATCCATGGGATAGTCGACTCGGTATGGTTGAAGGGAGATATCTCTCACGAGAACGTCAAAGAATTTTGCAGACGGGTGACCGGAGAAGTGAATATTTCGATGTCACCGAAAGGCGTTTACAAATGGATGGTCATTCCATCATCACGCCTTCATCCTTCTATCGCTCCACTGAATCGATACTATGGGGTATACAGAAACGGAGGCATCAAGACTCGCGGAATCGAAACCCGACGCAGGGATACCTGTCTCTATGTTGGAGACTGTCAGATGACCATGATCAAGATTCTTGCACGAGCCAATGATAAAGCAGGTTTCCTGGAGCGAATTCCAGATGCCTACGCAGTCTGTCAGAGTTACATCGACCGACTCCATGATGAAGATGTGGACCTTCGAGACCTCATTTTGAACAACACCCTAACGAGAGAGCCCAACGAGTATCGTGCCACATCAAGAGCTGCAATTGTAGCTCGCCAGCTGGTCAAAGCAGGAAAGGAACTTCACGCTGGGCAAAAGGTCAGGTATGTTATGACTGACGCAGGATCAGAGAATCCAATTCGAAGGGTATGCGCTTTAGAGTTATTTGACAGCTCCACCAGGTATGACCCTGAAGCATATGCAGAACTATGTGAACGAGCTTTTGAGAATCTAATACCAGCTCAATACCTTACACCATCAAAAGATAGAGATCCAGATCAGTTGCAGTTGACTACTCATTGACTGCATGTGCTTGCATTGCAATTCGTGGTTTAAGTTCACGAATTGGAATACCAGTTTCACGAGATACCCGAATCATATCATCGGATTCAGGCTTGATACTGATTATACTCCCATTTCTTGTTCTTGCAACCTTTACGCGAACCATGTATTCCTTGTCATCAATCTCAAGAGAACAGACAAGGGTCTCGCGAGTGGCCTTCAGTCGTTCCCAGGTAGTGTAACGGACACCAATTGTTCCCAGCTGTCGTATCATGACCTCTGCGATACCCTTCAGTCCAGTCTTGGGAGCAATGACTTTCACTATATGACAGGGTCTATTTTTCTTTCCAAACGCAGGAATGATGACTACATCATAAGCCAACCCTTCATCGAGCAAAGTATCGAATAGCGTTCCTAGAGTTTCACCATCAACATCATCAACATTCGTTTCGATAACGACTACTTCATCTGCATTCCACTCATCTAGCACACCTATTCGCTCCTCGGTCTTTGATTTAGTGACTTCAACTGGTTTTACTTCCTCTTTGGGTTCAGTCTTAGAAGCTGTCTTCTTAGGTTCATCTTTCGAAGGTTTCGAAGGTCTCTCGGATTTTGCATCCTCAGAAACAACAACTTCGCCCACGATTATCTTCATCATATTTGGAACATCGCCAAGGTTTCTTGTTCCAAAACCTACTCCTTGATTCTTTGATACGAAATCTTCAACCGAATCTACATATTCAGTTGCAAGTGTAGCTAAAATTGCTGCACCAGTTGGAGTAAGAACCTCTGTTTCAGCAGCACCATTATGGAATAGCATATCATGAACTACAAGAATCTCAGCTACCGCTGGTACGGGTACTTCAAGATCACCGTGTTCAGTGGAGATAATACCACTTCCTGTTGCAACTCGCGTAGAGATTATCTCTGTATCTTCAAACAGACCAGCACGTTCCAGCAGATATGCTGTACCAACGATATCAAGGACCGTATCAATGCTTCCTGTTTCATGAAGATGCAATTCATCGATTGGTTTGTTATGGGCTCGACTCTCAGCCTGAAGAATCACCGTCATGGTATCCTTCACGAAGGTCTTAGCCTTTGATGATAACTCCACTTCTTCTGCTACAGCTTGAAGAACTTCCATCATAGAACTAGGACTAAGTCGTATTGTTGGATTTCGAGTTATTTGCAGAACTCTACCGGTATTTCCCGAATGCTCCTTGGTACCTATGGCTAATCGAAATGAGGGATCATATATTAGTAGACTTGCAGCAACAGGCAATAGAACATCTGCTTCTCCGATGAGATCAGTTAAGGCGGATAGGAACATGTCTCCGGATGCACCTGCTGTAGCTACATCGATTAAAACTCGTTTCTTTGCCAAGTTCATTATTGCTCCTGCGTATACTCCACCGAGTGTGAATGACATCTCTATGGTCCTTTTCTTTCTTTCTTTGATGGACACGTACCACACTCATTATTCTGTACTGCTACTAAGTATGGACCTTACTAATTAAGTTGCTAGTTTGAATGCCCTCATTAGTTATTTCGAAGCATCTTTTCGCCACTGATCGAAGATTGCCATGTACATGCATTCATCTGGAGGCATCCACATCTCAGAAGAATCAAATGATTGATCCACAAACTCCACGGGGGCATCTCGAATTAATGCGATTGGAACAGATTCATCCGACTCGCCCATCACAGCAGTGCAAGCAGATGCAAGATTATCGGCAATGGCTCGTCGAGTAATCCTCAATTCATTTCCAAAAAGATCATGTCGACCGCGGTCATCAGCAACCGGCCGAAACCCTGCCACACCTAATGCCATTCCTATATTACCCAGTCGCAGGGGTTGCGTTCTGCTATCTATCACCATGACTCCAACAGATTTCCCAGTTCTTTCTTTAATTTCTGAGCGCAAACTATCTGCACTAGCGCGAGCATCAATTGGTAGGAGAGAAGCATATCCGGGAGGAATATTAGATTTGTCTACACCAGCATTTGCCATGAGAGTATTATTCTTGATTGTTAGGACAACACGAGGTATTCCTCCAAGAATCTCATCAGCTTCCTGGAGAATCAGTTCTGCAACTTCTGGAAGAATCTCATATTTTTCTCCAAGGATTTTTGCCTCCTCAGATACCTCAACTTCAGATAGTTTTACCACCTGGCCTTCCGTCGTCCCAAGAGGGGTTTCAGCTATGGTGATGATGTCATTATCCAAAAGAGTAATTCCTAATATCTCTAGACTTTCTAGAAGAATGTCTACAACATTATCTACCTGACTGATGATTCGTGTTTTAATAGGAAAGATTTGCATAATGGAAACCTAGACATAGTGAATCAGGTAGCAAAATAAAGGCTTCACTTCTTACCTTGAAGCTTCATTCGTTCAGCCATGATACAACGGTCACCCTTTCTACCACCCATTGGATGTTTTGTAGTGCCCATAGAATTCATGCATCTAGCTGCAACAGCGGCACCCATAGCCAGTCCATCTTCAACAAACACTATCTGATGTGCATCAGTCCAGAATTCACCCGAACTTAATTTCAGATATTTAGCAATGCGGTCGGGTTTGGTACCTGTTGTTATTGCTCGTCCGGTCAGACCAAGTGAGGTATCTTCGAGAACAAGATTTTCAGATTCGGCAACCTTTAGGATCCGCTCCACAACTCCAGCTTGTATTCCATCTATAACTTCATGTAAGTAATCCAAAGTATATCCTTCAGATAATGTTCTACCAAAATTTTCCATTTTTTCTAAGTTAGCATCTACACCTATCAATACAACATCGGATTCATTTGCTGCTTTTGGATTAACAGGAACGGTTCCATATCGAGAGGCGGATTCGGGTACGCGCTCCACAGTAATAAGATCATGTGCATCGAAAACATTCATCGGATCAATCTTAGTAGGATTAGTTGTTCCAGCAGGGAGTACATCTAGAACACAGCCGGTCCCTGCCTGAGCTAAGCCAGCACCTCGAACAATTGCATCAGGTATTGCACCTGCTAGACCAGCAAAGGATCCTATTGTCTTTGCGTAGGGAAAACCACGGTCAGTGATCCTTCCAGCAAGTGTAGTTCCAAAGTCCAGTGTCATCACAGGGTTTCTGAAATCTATATTAGTTCCCTTTACTGCTCCCTTGAGTCCTGCTGTGACTAGTTCGCCCTCCATCTCATTTGCAACTATCTCAGTATTTGCAGGAGGAAGAGATGACGCAATGGCTCCGTCGAAATAGACCTTCTTCAACCATGTGAAGTCACGTAGTCCTGGTGGGAGTTGTTCAGGCGTTATTGACGCAGTCATTTTTCGTGGTGGAACTCCAGCTTGAAGGCAGCCATCTGCAAGAGCCTTGACAATCGATCCTACTTCTTCTGGACTAGCAAATCCCGCAGTCACTCCTGTGGAGCGAACAACAAAATGCAGATCTCGTTCAATGTTTAGATTGGACTTTGAAATAACTGAAGTTAGGATACTGGATATCATCTCAGCGACAGATTCCTGAGTTAATTGGACACCAAAGACAGTTTCACCAAATATTTCCTCACCCGCTCTTGGGGGTCTAACATCTCGTGTCATTCGCACCTCTTTTTCAATCTCAAAGATTTCAGCGGTCTTTAGGTTCGTAGAAACAATGATAGCTTTGGTAGTAGTATTTCCAAGTTCAACGGATGCAACAGTGTAGAACGGACCCATTCGAAGTGAGGATATTCCAATCGTTTTAGGTTTCAAGACTTGTTGCAAATTGCTCTTCACCATCATAATAATTTTTTAAATGGATGATCAGGTCCAGGCTCAATTCCAAACTCGAGGTATGCAGATTCTGCTGTAAAAGTGTCGCCCATTGCTACAACTGGGAAAACTCTCTCTGCATTCTCAATGGGACCGTATAACACGAAATCCGCTCCCATCATTTGAACAATCAGGTTAGATGCAATATCTGCAGTTTGAAATACGTCTCTATTGATTTTCTTGTATTTTCTCAACCATGACCACGAAGCAGGGGCATTGTGAACGCCAGAACCTGTTGGTAGACCATAGACCGTTTTACATACAAAAGTGAAAGCTGCTGCTGAACCAGCTCCGGCACCCATTGCAGTTACAGCTGTATCGAGTAGAGGTTTTGTTACTCCGATTTCCTTGCATAACTCTAAGAGACCCTTGTCCTGTTCCAATGCTCCTTTTTCCAGAACCGCTCTTCTTCCAGCTATTGTGGAATCCTGAGGATTGAATGCTAGAACTATTGCACATTCATGTTGGATCTCACCGAGTTGTGATAATTCTTCTTTTGATATGGACACATTGATAGAATTATAGACTGCTTGGTCAAGTAGTCCAACCTCCTCAGCATGCTTTAATCCAGCTATACGAACACTAGCCTCAGTTGAATCAATGAGGAATGGAGCTGCTGTAAGGTCTGTCACAAAATCAATGTACCTAAGCATAGCTTCCGAGGTTTCTGCAAATATCTGAACCAACGCAGGATTACCAGTCATTGAAGACATTTCATCCTGTTTGGCTATGAGTTCAGTTGCCTTTTCCTTATCGAATACACCTTTCTTCACATCATCTACGATTTTGTGACCACCATAGAATATGGTTCCAGCAAGAACTGTTGGAGTCTCTCCAAGACCACCACCAATTTTCACACCGCCGATATTGTAGATGATTTGTTCTTTCTCAAATACGAACATAGCACTATCCCTCCTTTCCAATGAGAAGTGTACCTGAATCACTCGTTCTAACTTCAACAACAATAGGAGTTGGATGCTCAGTAATTACTGAGTGTGATTCAGATTTTGTTACTAATGATGATGAATAATCGAATACTGTTCCAAATTCAGGAAGAAGCACTGTGTCTGCAGTAATTCTTGGTTTCCTAGATTCGCTGGACGAAGCTTGAAATTCAATCCACATTGCGGTCTCTGAGAAAGGACCAGGATTTCGTTTAGCGATTTCAATACTTTTTCCTTCGATTTCCAGAGGGTCAAGAGTATTGATCATCTCTATGAGTTCAACTTGTTCTCGAAATCGTTCAATTCCTTCCAGTGGAACATTCTCAATGTATGGAATAGCACCCTCAGCATCGATAATTTTTCTAGTCTTTGAATCAACCCCATTCTTGTGAAGTGCACTAAGAGTCCGACCAGTCAGATGACCTGGAACCTCAGGACCAGTCAATATCAGAAAGCGAATATTCGGATTTGAGATTACATTGATTATAACTCGTTCAATGCCAATATTCTCAGTCTTACAAGTCCCAATGATAGCACATTCACAAGAAACCTCGAGTTTTTTCCCAAGGGTGCAAATTGCTACACAGTGTGAAGGATCTTTAACTTCGAAATCACCTGGAACCGGTGGCCATTCATGATTTTTACTCAATGATTGACCTCCTAATCATAAGTTGGGGGATCGAAGATGTCCCGCTCTATACCAAGTACATTGTTAGCTTCTGCAACAGCTGTTGCCATTGCATTCGATATGAGTGCAACAGCTGCAAATACTTCTTTGGTTCGTATCATGGAACCATACATTATAGCATCTGTAGCAAGGACCTGAGAAACCACTGTGGATGCGACAATAGTAGCCATTTGAGTGGATTCATCGTCAAATCCGGATTCTTTGAGAAAACGCCATGCAGAGGGTGCATTATGGGGACCAAGGCACGTTGGTAGACCTAGTTCTGATTTTACAGCAAGAATAGTGCGATGTTCTAAGCCATATCCAGCGCCAACAGGCATTGTTGCAGGGTCAACGAGAACTTTTTCCATACCAAGTTCTTTGGAAAGTTCGAACATATCAGTTATTGTTTTCATTCTCTCAGGAAGAGACGTAGCACGGGGAGACCATCCGAGTAGAACAGCCATGTTTAGAGCACTTTTCTTCAATACATCTTTTTCAGCATCTTTCATTGAGAGGTTGATAGAGTTGTAAATCACTCGATTGCTTAAGTCAGTTTCATCAGCATATTCTATAGCTCTTATCCTAGCATTCGCGTTTGTGGATTCGAACAAGATCGGACCATCGAAATGTTCTGAGAGCCATGAGAGATGATTTTCCATCGCTGTTGGCGTACGTCCAAAGGCTTGAATCATAAGAGGATGCCCAGTCTTCTCTGTCATAGTATTGGCAGTGTTAATCCATTCCAATGCTAGAGTCTTGTTGAATGTGCCATCTCGGGTATCCTCAACAATTGGTTGACCTTTGAAGAAGAGACCTCCGATCAGTACTGTGGGATTCTCTCCAGGATGTCCACCTATGGTAACTCCACCAAAATCGTACGTATGTTGTTCCTTTTTGAAGACAAACATGATAGTTTCACACCTTTCTAATCCTTGGGGAGAGCCCTGCTCGTTTGATGAGTTCGGGAATACTCTCCTCCCTTCCTATGCTCATCAAGTGAAGACCGTGGATTCCTCTGATTTTTCGAATCGTCTTGATAGTTTCCGAAGCAATGAGCAATCCTTCTTCTAGCATAGCTGCTCTGGCTTCGTCTTCCTTAAGACCTTTGCCAGCGGATTCGAGGCGTTTGATATATTTTTCAGGAATGTTGATACCAGGTACGTTCTCGTTCATGAAGCGAGACATCAATGGTCCTCGGAGGGGTATTACGCCTGCTAAAACCTTGAGTTTCAAATCTCTAGCTGATTCCATAAAAAATTCAAACCTATCAGTATCAAAAATTGCTTGTGTCTGAAAGAATTCTGCTCCCGCATCTCGCTTCATTTCAGTTCTTTGAAGTTCCATTTCGATTGAATCCGCATAAGGATTGAAAGTAGAACCCATGAAGAACTTAGGAGTTCCTTCTAGTTCCCCCCCATCAAAATCAGTACCTCGCATTAGATGACTTGAGAGTTGGAGTGCTTGGATAGAGTCAATATCAAAGACCATTTTTGCGTTGGAATGTGCACCTAATATTGTACGATCACCGGTGATAAAGAGAACATTCCTAATTCCTAATGCATACGCACCATAGAGTTCACTCTCTACCGAAATTCTATTTCTATCTCGGGTGGATATTTGCATTATTGGTTCTGCACCTGTTTCTAAAACAAGACGTGCACATGCTGTACTACTCATTGTGGGAATTCCACTAACGTTGTCCGTAATATTGATAGCATCACAATAATCTGCAATCAACTTGGTCCCTTCAATGACAAGGTTGGAATCAGCACCTCTTGGGGGACTAATCTCGCCAGTAATTGCGAAGGTACCAGCATCTAATGTTTGTTTTAGTCGAGTACTAAACAGATTGAAGAACTCCCGGTTCATGTATGCATTAGTACAGATATGACTCCTTAATTTGCTTTTGATAGCGAAGTTCCTAATGCATTTTGATATTGTCTATTTCACCGTTCTCCTCCTAATATGCAAAACAATGATGCAAAGTGTGAATGCTACAAGGATTCCAGTCAGCGATATTGTAACAACCAGTCGTGAAAATTCTGCATTCGAATTTAGAAATCCACTCATAGGTAGAGGAGGAGGTAATGGATTCTGGTTATCAGATATAATATAGAGATGTGAACCGCTATATGCTGCAATATCCAGCGAGTCCTTCGAACTGGGGCCATCAAAATGCCCAATCACTGGACCTAGTACCGACGCGTTTCGGACATAGTGCCATAGGAAGTCACCTGTATGCCCATCAATGACGTTGATATATTCATAATTGGTGAAGACCATATCTGTATGGCTGTCACCATTCATATCGCCAAACACGCAGGTCGAATAGTGTGACCATGGTTCGATTGTTGGGTAGCTTAGAAGAGCATCATATCTCCAAACAATAGAGCTTGTATTGTCATAACCCAGGACTCCATGGAATCGGACATTCAATACTAATTCATCAACACCATCATTTAGATACAAGTCTGCGGCGTGGACCTCACGTATGGATGCACCTGGTGATACAGAATACATCTGGTCCTCTACTAAGGGATTTGTATCTATTACTCTCACTTGCACACCAGAACTCAACGCAAAATCTTCGTGCCCATCATCATTGAAGTAACCTGCAACAATCTCTTCAATATCTGTGTACATATTATACTCCCACAGATAAGCACCAGTACCACCGTTGTATACACGAGCAATATTCTCATCTCCACCAAAAACAACATCCAAGAAACCTGTGCCCCGGAAGTGGCCCACAGCTAGTTGGTTGTGATCATCAGTAGAGTTGATACTTGATATATATCGCAAGGTGCCATAATTATACCAGGCAAGATATGCCTCCGAACCTAATGGTTTTTCAAAGAGAACGACTATCTCATCACCCAGGTATAAGCCATTGAAGTTCCCTATGTAGTAATCAACAACTTCGAATCCTGTTGGAGCATAGATGTATCCGAGTTTTGCAAAGGTCTCTCCTTCTGCCAATCCAATCGTGTCTTCATCGATACGGAAAGCAAAGTCAACATTACCGGAGTGATCAATGTCACCAAATCGAACCATGTCTATGTGATCGCCACTAGAGATGCTTGTAATTCTTGTGTTAGTATATGTATCCCAAATTGCTAATCGATCGTCATCATACCTTATGAACACCTCATCATACTCATCTTGATCCAAATCAGCAGCCCAAGTACCCTGTATCGTATACCCGACATCCTCATCCCAATACGGAATGTGTGGGACATATTGAGGTTCTATTGAAGGGCCTGTGAAGTCAATGCCATCAAATGTTACAAGGTACGAAGAAGTTGGTTCTGTAGGATAGTTCCAGTAAAGGGTCACAACTGAGTCCACATCGTTGTCATCAAAATCAGCAGAGATTAGTAATCCAAGATTATCTTCAATGAAATTCACCCATAATGGAAGACCACTCCGACCATCGATAACAGCCAACTGAGTACTGTTGACGTTGATTGCTATATCTATACCACCAGTGCCACCAAAGTAGCCAGAAGCTGCATTGATAGAGAAGTAATCATACGAGTCTGGTGTAATAAGCAGGGAATCGTAGTGCCATTGCATTCGTAATGTGCCAGCTTCAACAAGGTAGGCACCGCCATCTTTCGTAAGAACGAAGACCTCAGCAGTATTATCCCCATCAAAGTCATCAATTATCAATTTCATCAGTCTTGCTTGCACGGAGGAGTTATAGAAGATCGAGCCTGATATTACATCAACCATTCGCATCATGATATTATTGCCAAAGAGAACATCATCATAGCCATCCAAATTGAAGTCATATGCCTCCATTGGTTGACGTCCAGAGCTATGACCAACCATATCATTTGGTGATTCATAGAGAAGCGTACCATCCAATGGATTGATGACCTTGACAGCATAGGTAGCGTTGGCATAGGCAACCCCCAATGTATCATCATCTGTGAAATCACCTATGGTGAGTCCCCAGAGAGTTCCAGTATCTACTGCTTCGCTATGCCAGAGGGCCCCAGTACTATTGACAACCCAAATAATACCATCTCCAGAACCAACAATTATTTCCTTGATATCATCACCGTCAATATCTCCGATATCTAAGTCATCGATATCATCACTGAATACTGTGCAATTCCAGAGCAAATGCCCATCAACTCCACTATAAGCAAGAAGGAATTGTTCTCCCCACTGAACACAAATAATCTCTTGCAGACCATCACCATCAAGATCGGATAATTCCAATGATGCTAACGTAGTATCATGAGTGACATTCCAGCCTATTGTACCATCATCATCTATCATGTAGAGACTCATTCGAGGTGAACCTGTCAATACTGAGAATACGACCTCATTCTTTGAGTCACCATCGATATCTCCACTATCTAGAACATACCCAATCACACCACCAAAGAGCTGGAGTGAAGAAGTAGTATCAGAGGTTCTGAAATCACTTGCACCATGAGAGGGGTCTCTGTACTCCCAGATGAACACCTCACCCCGTTCACAAGACACACCAATCTCCTCCCATCCATTATTATCTGAGTCATAAACTGTGAGCCCTGTTATGTCAAAGATGAAGGGGTCTGAAAGATATGCTTCTTGGTATGTCATATATCCAGACCCATTAGTGGAATGAACCATCTCATAGACTGCAAATGTCGAATCGTATGACACTATTACTTCACGTCTGCCATCTGAATCAGTATCACCTACTACCATGTTTGTAACATCACGAAGGTGGTTGTCGACCCAATCACCAGAGGGATTGTATCCCCAAATAACATCAGGCTGTGGTGATCCACCAAAATCGAATATGTTGAAAGCTTGGAGGTATAGAAACCCTGTATCAAGATGACCTAGCACGCTAGGCGAGTATGTCATAGGACCATGATATGGCATCCCACCAATATCATAGTACAAGAGACCTGGAAACCCTGGATATTCCAATTTGTCTAGATAATCGGGATATGTATTGAGTGTGTTCTGATCGCTCCAAGTACTGCCATTGTCAATACTTGCCACCATTCCAGATCGTTTCTCAAATGATGCACCACCAACCTCGTATGCTATTACTATGGGATTACCGTTACTTCTTAAATAATCAACATCAGGATACATCTCATCGTAGTGAGAATCAGTGGCTCTATGAGGTAGGCTGTTGTTAAAGTCGAAGTGAGCATCAGAGTGTAACGACCATATATCATAGTCACCCTTACTCGTTAGTGTGTTAATTGCTGACATAGCAATCTCGAAATCACCATTTGGCATTTTGATAGCTGAAATCTTCTGTATATCGAAGGATTCCCACCCTGGGAATGTTAGAAGATATGGATCGCTTATCTCTGAGAGGTCTTCTTTCATTAGGTAGTAATATGCTTCTGAGGTGTCAATGTCATTTTTGACGTATATGATTCCGATATGTGTCGAATTGTATACAAACACCTCAGGATGATTTCTACTTGCTAGGCTTTCAGTATTATTCCTTACAGGTACAGGATCACTCCACCACGTATCACCAACACCGATTCTAGACACCCAGAAATCAAATTGTCCATAATCACGCTCAGCTTTCCAAGTTAGCCAGATTGCGTTGTCATTACTCGTAATTGAGGGTTGAACCTCAGATACAACAGTGACGTCATTATAGTCACCAGATATAGTTTGACTGATGAATGGCACAAGTGGTGCTGACATGACTTGAAGTGAAGTTGTATTTAGTCCCTTCATGTAGAGTTGCTCGTTATCAACAAGAACCATTATTGCGAGGTCATCTGAATTCCCTATAGCATATGCCATGTCATTGGCACATCGATTAGTGAAAGTTATGGTATCAATTCCAGGAAATAGGATAGATTCCAGTTGTACATTGGGATAATTGGGCGAAGAGGTGACCTTCGCTGCGTTGATGTAGTCCTCAGAACTCGAGTCCCACTCCATAATATCAAATCCTTTTGAGTGACCAATGATGACCTCAAGGTTTGAGTCATAGTCTTGATCATCAATTAGAACTACACTAACTGGATTCGATGTAACAATATCTGGAGGAGCTTCCCATACTTTCTGGAAAGTTCCACCCCAACACTCGTAGATGTACGCAAATCCATCTTGGAGTGAAACTCTAGTGTCATAAACTCCGCCTAGTATAATCTCTGGGTGACTATCGTTGTCGGTATCACCAACAGCCAGACTTCGGATATCAGCCCCCTGGTATGGATCTGCACCTTCAGGATTGCCAAGCAGATAGTATCTGCCTTCAAGATCACCAGTTCTTCCAAAGTAGTCATTGAGTTCGAGTCCATTGAAGGAATCTGTATCAATGTTGAATACAAATAGGAAAGGTCCTACCGCAACAATGAGGTCTCTACGACCATCACTGTCCATGTCAACTCCAGCTTCGATTGCAGTTATCTCCGTTACTTCCTCCCATGCATCGGATTCCTCGTTCAAATACCCAAGGTTTCTTAGGTCGAAAGAGTATGCAAGCCTAATGGTGTCATCTATTCCCGTCGCCTCATAGATATAGACTTGTAAGTCGCTAGTGATTACTAGTTCAGCTAACCCATCCTGGTCAAGATCAGTACCAGTCAAGAGATGTTTCGCGTGGTCCCAAATTCGCCTATTGAATTCACCAGATATCCCTTCAAGTTGTTGGTATGCATAGGGGCTGGAATCACTAATCTCGGTGTGATTAAGGTCGAGTGAACGGAACATTCGTTTGTAGGTAGCATTTGAAAGATGTTCAAATGCATACACATTGTTGTCGTAGTCACCTACTATAATCTCTCCCCGTCCATCTCCATCCAAATCGCCAGATGAAATTGTCAATGTCCAATCCTCTAGGTCAAAATCGGTATTCCATGACTCGTGCATATGATAACCAAGATTTCTGAATGATTCTCCTTTCATCAAGCAGAAATCAATCCTTGAAACACGTGGATATGATGCAGTGAGGTAAGTGTCGATGGCATCATAATGAGCAAGTGCCCATCTGAGAGACCCCGTATCTTCTTGATAGGCAGCAAGTGAGAAGTCCCCATTCAATTCAATACCTGCACTATCAGCCATATTCTGGAGAGTATATCCACCAGTATTTGGTACAAGTCGGATATCTCTGAGCTTCAGCAGTGTCATTGCAGTATCCGTGTCAGGGTTGTTGAATATGCGTCTATCCTCAGACCAGTCAGGAGTCGCGTGTGTACCCTTGTTTAAGAAACAAGTAGCTCCATATTTACTATCATAATTAAGAACCAAATCAAGAACATCGTCACCATTGATATCCACCCATTGTGGTTGTCCCCAGAGGTTAGCTCCAGTTTTGAGATTGATTTCGTCAAAATAGCCCGGTTGAAATTGGAAGAGTTGAGCGCTTGTTTCAGTGAACATGTTCTTTGCCATGTACACAAAACCATTTGATATAACCATGTCAAGATCACCATCATGATCATAGTCAGCAAAACTCATCCGAGGTGTAGCCTGCGACA
Organism: Candidatus Thorarchaeota archaeon; assembly: GCA_004524565.1. Lineage (GTDB taxonomy): Archaea > Asgardarchaeota > Thorarchaeia > Thorarchaeales > Thorarchaeaceae > SMTZ1-45. Next base: position 1,015 of record SDNZ01000010.1, on the reverse strand, counting down.
TTGACAGAATCTGCGTGATTTCTCCGGTCCAGTCAAAGCTCTTGATAGAACCTAACTCCATAAAGTCTTCAAATGGAGTGTTGCGGTAGTAGAACATAATGTTGGATCTGCTACTCCACGATGTGGGATCAGCATATCTTCCATCAGGACTGAATCCGCCAACTACAACCATCGGCATGAGCCCCTGAGGTGTTGCAGGCCAGAGATTGACAACTTCTGCAGATGTATAGTCATGTGGAGATAATGTTGCGGACAACCTTCCAGTCATAGAGAAATCTGTTTCTCCAGATACATCTAGAGCGGTTACTATACTCGCATCGGTTCCTACAATATAGTACGGTTGACCATTACCCCCCATTGATATTGGACTAGGAACTCCGTACGTCCACGAGTTGTAACCTCCGATATGGGGATTTATATTGTTCAAAGATCCAATATCATTGAAGACGGGAACCTCTGCAACTGATACAATATGCTCGATATCCCAAACGTATGAACCTAGAGAATAGCGTTCATCTTCATACGATTCCCATAGAACCTTATACTTTCCGGATTCGTAGCCTATGCAGTAGAACTCACCAATCGTTGTTGCTACTACGATTTTGTTGGGTTCATCTAGTCCGAGCCCATATGCATCGCCATTTCTTCGGAGAGGTCCAATGGCTAAAGACAACGCATCCGTAATGAGATTGTAAACCTGTACTAGTTCCATTGAGTTGATCGAATAGTTACCACTATTATAGACCGAAACCTTTGCATATCTAAACCAGTCAAATCTATTCTCAACAAGAACTTCATCCACATCAATCAAGAGCTTGTGATTATTTCCAAGCATGATCTCCATCGAGTCAGAAGGAATCTGCTTGAAATCAAAACCATCCTGACTGATTGAGAAATTAAATTCTGAAAAGATAGCTGGCGTCAGACTCTCTCTGAATGTAATTATTACATCAGCTCCTGCATTAGCCCCTCCGGTACCTTCTTCATCAAGACCAAAATCAACGACTGCTGTAGC
>SDNZ01000110.1 GCA_004524565.1 Candidatus Thorarchaeota archaeon | reverse complement strand
TGAAAATCAGGTGCTCTACAAGCACGGTCTGAAGAACGCTATGCTGCCAATGGTTACTGTGATTGCTTTAAACTTTGGATTCCTCATCAATGGTGCAACACTTACAGAAACTGTGTTCACATGGCGAGGTTTGGGGCGATTTATATTTGATAGTTTACTACGAATGGATTACCCTGTTATCCAGACCATTTTCATGATCATTGCCATCACAGCGATTTTGGCTAACTTCGTTGCAGACTTACTTTACGGCGTACTTGATCCGAGAATTAAGTATAGCTAGACTATCTCCAAATCCTTACTAGGTAGGAGGGGGAACCATCTTTCAGTGTTCTGTGTAATCAGCACACTGAATGATGGATACTCAAAACAAATGAGTATCAATTCATAGTGATACGAGATACGTTGGGAGATTTCGAAATAGAGTCACAAGAAAAATATGTTCTTGCAAGGTCATTGAGAGTTTTGATTCAGCATATCGGAGTCATCAAATTAAACTGTTCAAAATGATTCACGTTTTTTTTCAAAATTCATCATGAATGAGTCTATACATGCTGATTCCTATTTCATTGAAAGATATACATAAAAAAGAGGGGAGTGGAGAAGGAGGAAACCCTCCTCCCACTCAAATCAAATTACACAAATGGTTGATCATCCTCGAGGTAGACCTTTGCTTCTCCTTTCACAGGTTGTCTTACTTTCAGAAGAAGAAGGATTGAAACCACGAAGAACAATAGAATTACGAGCATGGCAGTCAGATGTGCCTGAGCAACCAGTGCTGGATTCTGGGCAGGATTAGCCACTAGGAGTACACTAGCATAAACAAATGGTCCTAGAATTGCTGCAAATTTACCAGTTAACGCATAGAAACCATACATTTCTGATTTCTTATCCTCAGGAATGAATTGTCCGTACATACTCCTTGCAGTACTCTGAGATGAACCCATTCCCACACCTGCAATCATACCAACAGTCCACCATACAATCGCTCCAAATGATACGAATAGGTAAGCAAATGCTAATGCTACGACCCAAATGAATAGAGTGATGATGAGTGTCTTCTTTGTACCAATTCGATCTGCTACCACACCGAAAATGAATGCACCTGGTATAGCAGTAAGCTGAGTTACAGCAAAAAAGATGAGTATTGATGTTGTGCTGAACATATACACAGCTTGTCCGAATATCGCAGCATAATAGATGACAGTTGTTATTGCATCACTGAAGAGGAAATATGCTACAAGAAATAGTGGTAGTCCGGTATATTTCCTGATGTTTTTGAGTGTGTTGCGTACCCTCCTAAATCCTAATTTTGCAAGGGATTGTCCTTCTTCTCCTGGGAATACTTTGGGGGGCCTATTCTTCAAAACAAGAATGCTTGGAATCGCGAAGATTAAGAAGAATATTGCACTCAGCGTAAATGCATATGTGTATGGTAGATCTACTAGGATGACGACAAGTGCGATGACAATTGTAGCCATTGCTCCTACGTAACCAGCAGCAAAACCATATCCACCAATACGACCGATATTATCCTCTGTGCTAATTTCAGGAAGCCATGCATTGTAAAAGGGAAGTGCTCCTTGGAAACCGATGTTTGCCAGGATGAAGATAATCCAAGCCCATACCCAAATATCTAATCCAAGAAATACTGGAAATGGTGATGGTCCAACTCCAGGATTTAACAGATCTATTTCCGATTGTCGTAATCCTGGCAGGAATATCATAAAAGCAGTAAACGCGACACAAACGGATGTATAGAATGTGAGAAATTTCTTTTTCGTTCCTCCATAATCCGCTATTGCTCCAAGTACAGGAGATGTTAATGCTATAATCAGCATAGTGATGCTTCCTGCGTATCCCCACATTGCATCTCCGAGAGTTTCATTCCAAGCTAATACTCTGAAATAAAGTGGAAACAGAGCTGTTACGATAAGAACTGTAAAACTGGTATTTGCTAAATCATATACATACCAACCAAACCGTTCTTTCCTATCAGTTGGAACTACTTCTATTGATTCACTCATATGTTTCTACTCCAAAATTATTTTTTGAAGACTAGAATCATTGACCAAAGCTGCTATTTAACAGTGAGGGAAGTCCTTTTCACATATGCTTTCAAGTAGAAAGGAATAAGAGGAAGGTACTTGAGAAAATTTTCATCTACACAGAATAGCAGGTGCGACCCGGAATGAACAAAGAGGAACTAACAACTTTTTGTACTGAGTGGCTAGAAGCATGGACGGGAAATGATCCCGATGCACTCATTTCATACTATGATGAGAATGCACTATATTCAGACCCGGCACACCGAGCTGGATTAAAAGGGAAAGATGAAATTCGGCGATACTTCATAAAACTCCTTGATGTCTATCGTTATTGGAAATGGACCCCAGTGGAAATCTTCCCAATTTCATCTGGAGCTATAGTGAAATGGACATGTGAAATACCTGTAGGACCAGAAGTAATCCATGAAATTGGCCTAGATATCGTAGAAATCACGAACAAGAAAATTACCAGAAATGAAGTGTTTTTCGATCGTACACGATTGGTAGCATCGGTTGAAAAACGTCGTCGAGACCAGCGATTAATAAATCTCTAAGAAAATGATCGCATCCATTCCTTCACATGAGTATTGAATTCGTAAGATTGTTCAAGCATAACACTATGACCAGCCTTAGGGATTACATGCATTTTAGAATTTGGGATATTATCATGAAGGTACTGAGAATATTTCACAGGGGTCATGATATCTTGTTCTCCAACGATAATTAGTGTAGGATGAGCTATTTCCGACACAGTTTCCATTATATCAAAACCGTTACATGCAGCAAAATCTCTTCTGATAATTGCTGGTTTACACTTTCGTATTTCGTGCTTCGAAGCCTCAATCAATTCTTTCGATGCGTGTTCATAAAACATGAAATTGCTTGCACCTTCTACATACTCCTCGAAATTATTATCAATTGTATCAAAGATGAAGGAAGCCACTCTTAGCCGAGCTCCAGTTCCGACTAAAATAATTCCGCGGATCAAATCAGGAAATCTAAGTGCAAAAAGTTGGGCTAACATACCTCCCATGGAGTGACCTCCAATCACAGGTCTATCGTATTTTCTAACAATTTCTTCAATATCTTCAAGATATGATTCTGTAGTATTCTGTTCGGAACGATCTGGAGATTTTCCATGACCATTGAGGTCTATCGCAACAACCTGAAACTCATCGGAAAGACCTCTAAGCTGCATAAACCATGTCGCGGAAGACCCACCCGACCCGTGAATGAGAATAATTGTTGGAGCTTCTTCTATTCCAGCTGTTTCAGTGTTGATAGACATATAGGACCCATGATTCTTGTTCCCTAAAGATGTTACTCAATAATCCAGTTTGTACAAGAAGAGTCCGACGAAGCTACCTTTAAAACTGAAGTTTTCGCGAAAGCACTCGTAATGAATATCCACAATAAGAATGCACTCATTCTATCCATTACTGGAGGAGTGCTTATGATTACTTCAGGGGCAAGCGGGGCTATCGATGTAGTGGATGTATTAGCTGATGCATTAGCAGCGGCTGGTGGGTTTTCTCTTGTACTTACATTTGAAGCTATGATGGGGTATCTAGCATTAGTTACGTTAATAGCGGGTGGAGTGGCAATCATAGGTGGACTCATTCTGACTACTGATAGAGTTTGGTTAGGAAGAGCCATTCTCTTAGGAGCAATTGCAACAGGGGTGATTGGTCTCATGATGACAATGGTTCAGTTGATAATGGCTGGTACCCTCAATATGGGCATCCTGCTGCAATTACAGCAATCTTTAGGATGGATTGGGGCAATTATTGCTTTTGTTGCGAGAATAATCGCAGATCAAAAACCTCTAGTATCTCCTACTGCTTAAATATCAAAAACCGAAACTGAGGTCTCCAGATTCTTTGCAGCTTGAACGCACTCTCTAAGAATGCCATTTTTATCTACATCCATAGGTGTGAAAACGGATACGAACCAAACACCTTTTCCTGTTGCACAAATCAAACTGATTGCTCCTTCAGGATTAATAGCAACAAAACCCTGCTCTGTCGTGAGCGCGGAAATGAAAGATACGCCTTTCAGCACGAAATTTTGAAATTGCCCATTCCATGCTTGAATGATCGTATCTAATTCATTACTGATATCCATATTCTCGCTAGCATATGCTACACGACCTTCATAGGTGAAAGCACAAAATCCAACTATCTCTGTATAGTTACTCATTGCAATATCGATGGTTCGTTTTACGCGCATAGCCATTGTAAATTCAATTGATTCAGCAATCTATAGCAAAAATAGCTTTCCTGACTGTATTTCTCATATTGAAAGATTAATGAGGCTTCACGAGTATAATTACTTGATTAAGAGATGTTAATGATGAGGGATAAAAGGAACAGAAAGAATAGAATCTCTCCAATTGGTCGTTCGATTCCTCCAAGATACACAATATCCTTTAGTTACACGCGTTACATGACAGAGATAGATAACTATGCTAGACGGAAAAAAATGAAGAAACCTAGAGCGTTACGTTATCCTCACAACTAGATTGTAGTTCCTGCAAGCATCATTGCCTTGGTCAGTAGAAATGTTCTGTGGTGAAGTTCATCGTTACTGACATTAGCTACAAGACGATTATCTTTCACACCGAAACCATGTCTGAGCGCAATGTTCCTCAATGTATCACATTGCAATTTTGTGGACACTAGGTTATAAACAAACCATTCACCTGTATCCTTCTCTTTGATACTACAATTAACATCAAATTGAAGCCCATTCTCCAGCGTTACTCTGAATCTTTTCCCGAAAGAATTCTTGATTAGTGTCTGCGAACCTAGTATTCCCCTAAGAACAGTTAGTGTGAATGTTGATGCAGGACTTGGCAAAAATGCCCAAGACCAGATTTTAAAAATCAGAGCCATAAGTAACACTGCAGAAAAGAATCCAAGAGTATTAACTGAAGCAACAACTGAGAACCCTTGAGTCCAACCAGTAGGCATAACTCCATCTCGTGGTGTAATACCTAAGGTGATAATCTCGGGGCTATAGAATAGATAGAATGTAATAGCAAAAACGAATATGAAGGCAGCTAGAGCAATTCGTAGACGATCCTTATACAACGCCCGTGCTTGCTTCAGCAGCGAGTCTTCCAACTTCATTCTTCCTCCAGCGCTTTCAGGTATAACTTTCGAGCATTTTCTCCGTGTGTCCTACAGAGTTCGACTAGAACAGATATGAGCGGATGCTCGTTGTTTACCCGGATAGCGTAGAGCTTTGGGGTAAGCTGGTCTATCTGTATTACTTCTTCATCTTTTAGATGAGATATTACACCTCTGTAAAGACTCCTTGATTTTCCACTGTACCCAATCAATCGACTGAGTTGAACACCGCTAACACTTCGAGGATAGATATGGGCCAAAGCAAGAAGGATTGCCCTTCTTGTGTCATTATAACTTGACATCAAGGTGACCAGATCGTATACTGAAGCGCTTTCGGAGTTGTTCTCCACTTTATATTCATCCCACTATTACTTGCTTGTGCTCCCTAGCACACATCGCGAATTACATTCCAACTTAAGAATCTGCAGGAATTCGATAGCTTTTTGTTAACGAATAGCCTATTTCTCTCTTCCTGAAATAGAAATCTGAATATATACTTCTCTTTGCTTAAACATCCGCCAAAGTGTTAATAGGCTATGATAATGAAATACGTTAGAACCTTTACGCAAGGAGGAAAAAATCATCTCTTCATTCAGTAGTAAATATTTTGGCTGGCTCTTAGCACTATTGATAGTCCTCCTCGGTGGCTGGTTCCTTCTGCCAGAAGGATACAATGATGCAATTGCAATTCTGGCACCTTCACTAGGTAACTTCGTGAGGCCAACAATGGTCATGGTGAATCTACTCCTCGTAAATCCGATGAATAGTTTCATGATGGTTGCAGTTTGGGCAGGAGCTGGTTTTATCGGGGGTGTTATGGCAGGCACAAAGAAAGGTGCCTTTGTCGTAGGACTACTGGTATGGCTTTCCTGCCTAGGTGTTATCGCCCTGTGTGTATTTCTTCTGTTACAAACAGGTCTTGCACTTGGCGCGTTGGTAATCCCACCTGGATCCTCGTTAATTGATTTACTTGGAATCCCATTAATTCAAGGTGCAATCGATCAAATCTTACCAATGATTTCTGGTCTTGGTGGAGGATTTGATATTTCAAGCATTATGACACTCATTATGCCCTTACTCATTTGGTTCTTTACACCAGTAATTATTGTAATCGTGACTGCTATCCTCGGAGCAGTGGTTAGACCCAAGGAGGATTTCTAAAAAAATGATATTAAATTACAAGCACGCAATCGTCATCGTAGCTATGACAATTCTATTTGCATCACCTGCTATCGCGGCAGCTAATGCTGGTGGAGCTGTAATAGCTCAAGATATTGGCGAAGAATTTCTGTTCAATCTAATTGACAATGGTGCTGAGGTTGTCTTTACATCAATCGACCCACAAGGTACTCCTTCAGTCGTTTACGGACAATTAGGTATCCCATCAGCAGCACTAGGTTTGACTCAGACTGGGCCCGGTCAGATGTATGAAGGATGTGTTGTGATGGCTTTACTGGCTACGCAAGGAGAACTTCTGGATTACATTCTTGATCTTGTTGGGGGTCCACTCTTAAATCTCACTGGAGAAGGCGGCGCAATGAATGCAGCCCAATTCGGAGAAGGAGGATTCGATATAAATTCAATCCTTGATATGATTGGTACAGACTTCAGTTTACTCATCAATGTCTTTATTGATCTTACTGAGGCTGAAGCGGCTGCCCATATGGGTGCAATCCGCGCACAACTCAATACTCAATTTGGATTCGCTTTTGCAGAACTATTGACTTTGAGAATTGATGAATCTCTATTTCCACCAGAAATGGAAGTAGATCTGCCTTTTGATGCAATAGATCTCTTCGTCTATCAAATTACAAATCCCTTTGCTGATGCCGTAGAGAACGTACTAGGTGTGATGGATGATAGTGGTTTTCTTGGTGCAATAGACCAAAGTGTATTCACAGAGGCTAGAGCATCCGGAGCTGGACTACTTGCAATACCAGATATGGGTTTTCTTATGGATTTGATTGAAGGTTTTGGAGGAGAAGGTACACCTGAATTTTCAGCTTCATCCTTCCTGTTATCTCAGATGCCTGATCTTGAAGGTCCTGTAGCAGTGGCTGGTGCAGGATATATCGGAGATCAGCTTCTTTCAACGACTTCAGATGAAATCAAAATCTTTGAAGATCTACTCGGAAAAGCTCCTCTAACAACAATCAATGGATTGGACACTGGTCAATCCCTAGTTGCGGCGATGCTACCTGAGAATGTAAATATTACAGGTTACACGCCTGAAGACGAAGCACTTAATCGAACTTTCCACGATGAAGAATCAAATATTGTCTTTTGGAATGCAACTGCATACACAAGTCAACCTGATTATGTGATTAGTTTCGAAGAAGGAGCATTCCCACCACTGATTGTTATAGACAGAACTTTCTCTCCTATCACTCTAACAGCGGGTGGTACAGTGACTGTAAGTGTAGGTGTTCACAATGAAGGAGCAGATCCAATATACAATATAACACTGGAAGATACTGCCATAAATGACCTATATACAAGTATTACTGTATCTGGTGTTCAAACAATAACCTCCGCAGTTCTTGATGCGGATGAATGGTTGAATATCACATACACAGTGAGTTTCGTAAACGAAGGTGGATATGTCTTCTATCCTGCTACTGTGGAGTACGATTTTGAAAACCAGACTTATTCCAAATCAACTCACACTGATGGATACACTGTAAGTGCAGATGTCATTGGACTATTGTCACAGATGATATCTGAAGGTATGCCCTATACAGGCATATTGATTGGAGTAGTTGGTCTAGGTGCAATCGTAAACATTGGTCTTATGGCTCGTGGAAGAGGCGGTGGCGGCTCGTACCAAGTATAAATTAGAATATAGATAGTCCCTGAGAGTTTATTCTCTCATGGGATTATCCCTCTCTTTCTTTTTCTCTTGTTTATCTTTTACAGCATGTTTATTTTGAACAGGTAATTTGTTATCCATATGCCTCTCAAAGATGAGTTGAATGGATATTTACGATTACCTAGATCATTTTTTGGAATTAAAAGTCCAGTAACAGGTGATCCAGATGTAGGAATTCTAGGAATCCCATACGATATCACCTCCAGTCATACACCCGGTGCTCGTTTTGGACCAGACGCAATCAGGCGAGCTACAGATGGGGAGAGGTCACATAGCTACCCACTGAGTATTGGAGAAGGTAGTGTTCCTCGAGAACCCCTCTCTAAGCTAATCACGTTGGAGGATGTGGGAGATCTCGAAGTAATTCAGAGGTTGCCAGAAGCTGCTGTGATTGATATCTCTGAGGCAACTACAAAATTAGCAACCAAGGAGAGCTCACTAGTATTCCTAGGTGGGGACCACTTCATCACCTATCCAATCCTCAGAGGTCTCAGTAGAGCTCGAATAGGAAAATGGGGTATTATCTATCTCGATGCACATGCAGATCTTTATTCTGATATGGGAGGATATCAGCTATCACATGCAACTACTTTGAGAAGAATCATCGATGATAACATTGTGAAAGTTAGTGATGTTATTGCCTTCGATATTCGTTGTGCCTTACCTGAACAGAAAAACGAATTACCTACTATTACAAAGAAGACAATAGCAGATGAAATTCAGGATCTCGCAGAACGTGTTGACCACATCTATATCTCAATAGATTTGGATGTTATCGATCCTTCATTTATCCCTGGGGTTAGTCATAAAGAAGCAGGTGGTCTCTCAATTGTTGAATTAGTCACAATTCTTCGTACTGCATTTTCCACTAGAAAGGTGAAATACACAGATATTGTCGAATTAAATCCATTAATCGATATATCAGAAAAAAGTGCTATCGCTGCTCGTGATATTTTGAAAGAAATCCTTACAGGGTTTGCCTCAAATCAATAGTTTTAAGTAGTAATTGCACATAAAATTTTTGAGAGAAATGACCCTATCGAGTGAGAAGACTGCAGAGGAAATCAGTGCACGAGCTAGCTCATCTTTGCGAGAGTTAGGATTCGGCGTACACGAAACCGCAGTGATTCTCGCTTTGAATCAACTTGAATCAGCCTCAGTTGCTGATCTTTCAACAGAAACTGGGATCCATCATGCTAATTTGTATGCAGTCCTTGATTCCTTAGTTGGAAGAGGTTTAGTAGTCCTCCTTTCAGGAAGACCAAAAATCTACCAATTTTCTCCATTGGCTCATGTAAAAGAGATGTTTTCTACAAAATTAGACCAACTCTTGCATGACCTCCAAAAACTGCAGGATGCTCGAGAATCAACAGGAATTATCCCCTCTTTGATATACACCATAAGAGGGAGTGCCGATGTGTTAGCAAAAATGCTAGCAATGATTGACCGAGCCAAAGAAACAATATTCATTGTTGCTCCTGATCTTGATGCTTTTGGAATCACTGTTCTGGAATATTTACAAAGAGCGCAAACACGAGGAGTCAAAATTCGTGCGATATTAGGAAAGACACCTAATGAAGTAGATTTGAATTTCCAGTACCGTATTAAGGAGGATACACTCGCAATTGATGTAGTGATAGATTCAATAGAAGCATTGATTTCCATGCCAGATCTTACAGTGTGTGGATGGGCAGACAACGCTCTAATATCAATGCAACTAGAAGGGTTTCTTCAACAATCTTGGGAATTAACAAGGAAGGAATAATCATGGCAGATTATGACGTAATAATAGCAGGTGCTGGTACGGGCGGTGCTACTACAGCTTATACATTAGCGAAAAGAGGTCACTCTGTACTTTTCATCGATAGGAAAGAACGTGACAATATTGGAAACAAGACTTGCGGAGATGCACTCGGTACTCATCATATTCACGAACTGAGAGAACTAGTTGGAATACCCGAACTACCAAAGGGTATTGTAGAGTATGAAGTACATGGTATTGATCTAATC
>SDNZ01000109.1 GCA_004524565.1 Candidatus Thorarchaeota archaeon | reverse complement strand
TACTTCTGGAGCTGAGGGAACCGATGTTGTTGCACTTGAGAACACAACCATTGAGAATGTCTATCCACTCCTCTACTACGGAGCATCAGCAACAATTTCAGATGCAGACCTAGTACCTCCATTGGCTAACGCTGATGGTGATGAGGGTATGTTTGTTGCGGTGACTATGGAAATCAATGCAGGTGAAGCCGGCACTGGTGTCATTGTTGTATCTGGTGCATCACCCTACGGTGACTATCAACCAATGACAACCAACGAGTACTACACTGTTCCATTGACCGGAATGCTATTTGTTACACAGACATTTGCATTCGGAATGGAATTCGCAATGCATCCATACACACCAGGTCCAGCACCATTCGCTATTGATCCAATGCTTCTATTGGCAATTGGTGTCGGAGTTGTTGTACTGATCATTGTAATTGTAGTAATTAAGAGAAGGTAGAGCAATTTACCGAAGAGAAGGTAGAGTAATCTACCTCTCCTTTCTTTTTTTTCCTTTGCGTATCAATCTCGTTTCAAATTGTAATATATTTTTAAGAACTGAAGCATTGTTGTATGTGAACAGATTTATTACAGGTATCTAATGCCTGTAGTTGGCCTCACAACCTGGTGATATTATGAGAAACAGTCTGAAGATTATTCTTGTTTTCACATCAATACTCATTTTGGCATCGCCAATGATGCTTGTTAATGGACCATCTGTAACTACTTCCGCGGTAACCCCGCAACAAGTCAATATCGTTAGTCAAGCAGGATACACTGTACTCTTTGATGAAGCTCATACGGGAATGGGAAGTGCATCTTTCACTCCGGGAAATGCATCATATTTTGCATGGATTCTAGAGGAGTATGGATATGAAACTGATATGAATTTCGACCAGACTCTTGATTCAGGTATTCTAACTGGCATTGATGCGTTGGTACTCGTATTCCCAATGGTTGCATTGACTACTGCAGAAGTAACAGCTGTGCACAACTTTGTAGAGGGTGGAGGAGATCTTCTATTAGTTGGAACTGAAGATTCTAATGTTTGGCATTTCACGCCAGTCAATCTCAATGCGGTTTCCACTACATATGGAATTACTTTTACAACAAATAGTTGGCTAGGAATTGCAACGGATATGGCAACACACCATCTTACTCAGGATGTCAGTTCTATTCATTCGAATCTTGATTACAAATTCAAAGGGTGTACCTTGGATGTTACAAGTCCTGCAACAACGGTGATTGAGTATGATGGAAATCCAGTAGCAGCAGTTTCACAGGCGGGAACTGGAAAAGTAGCTGCTGTTGGTGCCTTAGCTCCATTCATTCAGTATAGATGGGGAATGAATTGGCAGAATGAATATGATGACTTCTTTCAATTCACCTTGAATATCTTTGACTGGTTCGCGGGTGTTGCGCCAAGAAAGGTAGTAGTTCCGGATACTGCAGTAATAACTGTTGGACCTGGTCCAGCTTTATCTCCAGCAGAAGTAGAGAGCTATGGCACATACACTGGAATCATCCATGATCATACTACCCATAGCGATGGTCAAGGAACTCCAATGGAGATGGTGTGGTCAGGGTATACAAGAGGTCTCGATTACATGGTAATTACAGATCACTCTTATGAAGTAGCTAGTCCATCAGGCAACGGAGGAATTACTGGTTCATTGGCGGCACTAAAAATCTGCGAAGATAATGGACTTAATATCGAACAATTTGTTGGCGCAGAACTCTCGCATGGCCATCATTCATTGGCATTTCCATTGACCTCAAATATATACGTTGATACACAACAGGAAATGGTTGATGGAGCACATGCACAAGGAGCAATGATTGCCCTCTGTCATCCGACAACCAGCGTACAATACATGGATACTTACATGAAATTCGACACCTATGGTTATGATGCAATAGAGGTAGATAATACAGGATTCATTCATGGATTATTTGATGAGGGATTCACGAGACCATTCTATGGTGCAAGCGATGGTCATAGTCCAGAGTTTGTAGGGACTATTGTGAATATTGCATTTGTTGATACCCCAACTGGGCCGGATGGTAGACTCTCAGATACAGATCTTATGGATGCAATATTAGACAAACGGATTGTAATCAGAGATTTCATGAATGATGTTATCTATGGACAACAAGTTTGGGTTGATAGATACCTTGAACTCATGGCAGAAGCAGAAACTGAAATGAACAATGCAGAGAATGCAATTAGTCTTGTATCAAAGACTGAGAATCAAATCTTGCTTTCAGATCTTTACCTACGAGATGCAGAGATTGCATTTAATCATGGAAGTCCTACACTAGCAATAAATGCATCACTTACCGCGCAAACAACAGAAGCATTAGGAATTACTCTAGAAACCATCAGTCCCATACCTAATCTTCTTGATCCATTGAAGAACTATACTCTGTCACTCAATATCACAAACTATCTAGGTTATGGGGTGGAGTTCAATACAACAGTTTTCAGGACCTTAGAACTCACCATTGACACAATAAATGAGATAGTCACAATCCCTTCGATGTCTTCGTATCTTCTGAACAAGAGTCTACAAGTCGGAGACCAAGGATATGTTTTGACAGCTTTCAATCTTCATAGTTTCAATACAACAACATATCTTTCGCCATTACTCCATGGAGTAGGACAATTGATTTTTGGTGAGAATTTCAGTGCAGAGTATGATGTAGGCTATACAGGAACAAATGCAACGGGGATATTTCCAATTAATAGAGGAGACTCTCGATACTTAGTCTCTGGTACATTGTTCTATAATACTGGAGAAGGTTGGCAAAACACTTCAGCAGTGTTCAGAACTGTAACAATCGAAGCAACAATTGGACCTTTCCAAAAAGGCACAGCCATTAATTGGTATCTAGTTGCATATGATATGTTTGGTAGCGAATTCACTATACAAGGATGGACAGTATGGATTACGCAAGACCCACTTGAACCAACAACTACTACTACCACTACTACTACTACAGAAACTCCTATTGATCCAATGCTATTGGTCGCTATAGGAGGGGCGGGAGTTGCGGTTGTTGTGATTGTAGTTATTGTCATGAAGAAGCGGGGTGCTTAGAAACAAGCAATTTACGATGCAGGGGTTGTGGTACTCCCGACTAGTACCCAACACCTCAATTTTTTTTTTCAATAATTACGCTGAGAAAAATAGTAGAAGTGTTCGATTTCTTATCATAATCTCATCAAAAATCGAAAAGTGTTTCATCCGCAAATCTTCATATGTTTTCAAAGGTATATTATCAATTGATTCATGACATCGGTGGGGTAAGGATGTCTAATAGGATGCAATCAGAAGATTCCGAGAGAGAGATTGAGATAGCTGTTGTTCGTACCTTTGGGTGGTCAGTCATAGAGTTTGAGGCTGCTCTCTATCAGAAATTTCTAGTTATGTCTGCAGCTAAATCCTTGATGACAGAAGACATGTTCAGAAAACGTTTGATGAGCATGGAAGCAAAGGGCTACATCGCTCCTGTTGATTTTCAAAATAAACGAGCATGGAAACGCCTAATCATTGAATCGGACTTTGATGAAGAAACTCTTACACCAGAGGAAATCAGAGGGTTCATTGAAAAGGCACACGTCGCCCAGAAGAAAAGTGAGCCCAAGAAACCAGTGGGAGAAAAAACAGTAAGCGAATCCAAAGCGCTAGCAGAAAGAATTCTTAGATATCTAGAGATGGGTATGCCATCACGCATCAAAGTCAGAAGGCGAATAGGTGAACCAACACTGATTGACCATGTTGAAGCGATGCATCATGCTTTAGCTGATTCAAAAGAGAGTTTCTTGAAGTACATTCGGAAGAACTTACCTCGAATTTATGAGGATATGGAGAAACTAGTCAATTCCAGAGGGGAGGAGGTCCTATTACGGAGTCTCCGCGTTATCGAGTCCGGGCAAAGAATCTATCCTCCTTAATAATCACGTTTCACCAGAAAGTTTGAAAGATCTATCATGAATTCTTTATATTTCTCATTAAGTGGAGGTTCTGCGTTTTCTAGAGATGTTATTCCTTCGTTGAGAAGAGTTGTCATTAAATCTCGAGCACTATCTAGAGCTCCAGACGAGCGGAACACATCTCTGACCTTTTCAGCTTCGGTGGGAGTGATTTTATCATTTCCCAGATACTTTTCCAAAATTTCCTTTTGTTGAGGTGTACATAATCGTAGGGCTTCAAGAAGAAGCATCGTCTTCTTCCCTTCCTTGATATCGCCATCAGCGGCCTTTCCAGTGACAGATTCATCTCCAAAGGAACCTAGAATATCATCCTGTATTTGAAATGCTTGGCCAACCTTTATCCCATACTCACTAAGAGCGTTCATTTGAGATTCTGTTGCTCTGCCAATTGCGCCACCCATCAGAAGAGATTTTTCAAGAAGAGCTGCAGTCTTCAATCGGATCATCTCCATATACATCTCGGGTGTCGTGTCTGGATCATTGACCATATTCATCTCCAGAAAAACTCCTTCAATGATTTCTTCGAACCCTCTGTGATAATAATCAAGACATTTCATTCCAATATCCGAATCAAGGTTAGCTTCGATGATTGCCATTCCACCTGTATTAATGAGAGAGTCCCCTCCGAGAATTGCTACAGTCATTCCATAATGGCTTGCCTTTTCAGAATCTTGCGCAACATCAGTCTTGTATCTTTCGCGATAGAGCGCATGGAATGTTAGGCCACCACGTCGAGTCTCATCATGATCAATAAGGTCATCGTGTAGTAGAGATGCATTATGCAGAATCTCCATGGAGCAGGATGCACGGTAGAGACTCTTTGAGTCTACTTCGCCATCAACAGCCTTACAAGCTATAACAATCGCAATCGGGCGAAATCGTTTTCCTCCACGCATCATATACTCTTTGAGATTAGTATAGAATTCAACGTGCATTGGAAACATCTTCTTAGCTCTATCTATCTTTGTGTCAAGATACTCTTCCAATGCTTTGTTTACTGCGACAATCTCTTTCTTCACAATCTCATTGAAGGTCATGTAATGATCGCTCCTTCTACAAATACGACTCAAGAGCCTTCAAGCTCCTTTTTAGCGTTTCTAAATTTGTCGATGAAAAGTTCAGAGATTAGCGATGTTTAAAAAAAGAAGAGAGGATGGAGAATATTCTCCATCAAATGAATAATTATTGGCCAATTACCTCGGTTCCTGGAAATGCTATTGTCGGGACAACTCGTTTGTCGTGAACCTCTGGATCATTAGCAACCATGATATTTCCCTTTAAAGATTCATAGAGATTGCCAACCCATAAAGCGTGTTTGATAGGTTCTCCGAGTTCACCATTCTCAATGATTCGAGCATTCCGTATCTCATTTGAGAATGTTCCGGACATAGGATCAACAATTGGCCAAGCGAAGTGCTCAACATAGACACCACGTTTTATCTCACCAATTATCTCGTCAACTGATTTGGTACCAGGTAACACTTCCATTGTTGTTCCAGCACATACTGCAGGAACGGTAAACCTTCCGGCAAGGTCTCGTGCAATACGTCGAATGCCATTCCCTGTCGATTGCATTTCAAGTTGATATGCATTGTAGCTATCAAAGAGGTAAGACTTGAGTACTCCCTTTTCGATGGTAGGAGTCTTCTGGGTTGGCACACCCTCATCATCAATAACAGAACTGAGTAGTCCATGTTTAGATTGACCATTATCTACAATTGAGAGATTCTCACTAGCAACTGGTTCACCCATCTTATCAGCCCAAGGACTAGACCTCTTGTTCACATTCTCACCTGATATTGCGTGTGCAACAAGACTGTACAGTATTTCACTTCCCTCACTAGGAGCTAGAACAGCGACCGAATCTTCCCACTTATCCTTGAATGCTTTTGCCTTCAGAACACTAAGAGCTTGCGATTTCATATATTCGCCCAATCCGTGAAAGTCTATCGATTCTAATTCTCTGGACCAACATCTTTGAACACCTTCTCCGACTTTGTCACCATCTTGGGACTTGGCTGTGAAGAATCCAAATGTTACTGTTGCCTTAGAGCCAGCATCAATCCCGAGAGAGTTGCAGACATGATACCTAACTGCACTCGTACGAAGTGATCCATTTGGTACTGTCACATTATCAGCAACAGCTCCGTTTACAACCTGCATTGCTTTTTCCATCAATACGACGCTATCAGCAGCTGCTGTGTCACTATCATAAAATTTGTCGGGAGATCCAGAGACCTTCTTAGGTTCAGGAAGTGATACAAATCTTGCATCATCATTACTGACGCGAGCAATGGATTTAGCACGCTCAACAACATCTTTGGGAGTTTCTTGGGCGAGAGTGGAACTTGTAAACCCAATTTTCTTTCCTATTATATACTTCAATCCAATACCAAATTCAGTAAGAAATCCACCTATCTTTGGAATATCATCATCGATGTAAGTGCTTGCTGTCTTTACTCTAATTGCGTATACTTCAGCTTGATTCGCACCGCTTTTTACTGAAAGTTCAACTGTTTTACTGGCAATGTCAGCTATATCCAAATTAGCCACCTCCAACTACCATTTCCATTCGCATATGAGGACCGCCTGAAGACACAGGAATGAAGTCTTCCTCCCCTTTTCCACAATTACCTCCTGAAAAATGAAGATCATTACCAACAGCATCTACAGTAGGCAGAATTTCTAAGACTTTTCCTGCTAGTGTCATACTTCGTACAAGTTGAGTGATTTCTCCATTTTTGATGATATAGCCTTTAAGAGCTGAACATTGGACTCCACCGCCTACGACATCTTCCATTCCAGATAACGACCTGTTTACATAGAGCCCTTCCTTGGTATCAGCAATAATCTCATCATTCGTCCAATCACCAGTATCAAAGAAGGTATTAGTCATCCGAGCAAAAATGCGACGGTTGTAATCTTGAGCCCGTCCATTCCCTGTTGGTTCAACACCCATCAGGGATGCAGTTTCAATTGTATGCATATATCCCTTGTATATGCCATTTTCAATTATCACCGTTCGTGATGATGGAGTCCCTTCAGAATCAAAAGGAAAACTTCCTTCAGACTCTTTCAGCGTCCCATCGTCAACCATAGTAACTAGATCGGAACCAATTTTAACGCCAACCATATTAGTGAGGAAGGAGCGTTTCTTGACTACTTCATCAGCTTCACTTGCATGACCACAGACTTCGTGCGCAATCAGTCCAGAGATATGTCCATCAGCAATTACGGTCATTAATCCCGAAGGGGGTTTCTCCGCGGATAATAATTCAATAGCTCCCTTAACACATTCTGCGCCAAAAGGTTCAATGTCAATTGCTTGAATCAATTCATATCCAGTTCTGCCGCCACGGAAATCATAGTTGAATTGCATCTTATTACCTTCACGAGCAACAGGCTGAACAACAGCTCGTGTACGAATCTCATCCCACTCCAGTTGAGAACCTGCAGAATTGACCAAGTGGAAAATCTTCTTTGTATCATTGTAAGCAGAATTTCTATTGACTATCCGCTCATCTGTCTGTAGAGATTTATCTAGAGCCATGACGAACTCCAGTTTCTCTTCAGTAGATACAGATTCAGGATCTACCTTGCATTTCTGCCAAAGAGATTGTTTTATTGGTTTTACACTAGAAAAGTCCAATGACTTTCGAGAGTATTGAGCATTTGCTTTTGCAGCTTTAGTTGCCTCAGTGAGCAAGGCTTTACAAGTCTCAATCGTCAATTGCTCAGATGTAGATGCCATCCCCCAACATTCACCGACTAATGCTCTTGCAATGGTACCTGCTTGGGTAGATCTACCAAATCTGCGCAGGTCACCATTTATGACCACTATTTGAGTGGATGCGTGAGATTCTTGACGAATGTCAGCAAAAGTAACTGCCTTTTCTTTGATATCTTCTATGGCAGCAGTCATTATGTCCAACATTGGAATCACAATAACGACCCAAATCTAACCTGAGATAAGTCTTTGGAGGAAAGCATTCTAGATGCTTGAAAGGAAATGTCTTGCTTAGTAGAATAATTTCCCTTTGAACACAACTACGCCAGTTCCACTGACCTTAACTTGCTCGATGTTCTCTTGATCTCCACGAACTTCAACGAATATTTTTCCAGGGCGTTCAACATAATGCCCCTGCTCAATGACAATGCTAGTCACAGGGCGTGTAGGTTCCATGAACCCATACTTGATGATGTAACTTCCGAGACTCCCAGCAGCAGATCCAGAAACTGGATCCTCATAAACTCCCAGAGCAGGAGCAAAATGGCGAACTTGAGCATCAGATGTGGGATCCCTGGTATCCCTTGTGAATACACTTAATGATACATAATCGGAATCTTTCTGAAGCTCCTTGAGTTTCTCCCAGTTTGGTTTTATACGGTCAAGAGACCGCATTGTAGAAACAGGAATCATGAGATGTGGAGTTCCAGTGCTGATTGTTTGAATTGGATTTGGTGAATGGAAATCAACCAGAGAGAGACCTAGTGCTTCAAGGTAATCTCGTGGGTCATAGGTTTCGAGGAACTTGGGTCGCTGATGCATGATCTGTATTTCATGACGTCCCGTTGTTTCGTTCTTCACAATTTCAATATTTAAAACACCAGCCTTTGTTTCTACACTTACCATTGTGACATCGCTAATAGTTTCAATCTTATTTTCTCGGAGAAGAGCATGAAAGGCGGCAATTGTAGGATGACCAGAGAAATCTATCTCCCGTTTTGGTGTGAGGTATCTAAACTTGAAATTGGCAATATCAGATCTCGATACGAAAACGGTTTCCCGTGTGTTCATTTCCCGAGCTATTTTGTAAAGCATTTCATCGTTCAGACGGTCAGCATCGAGAATTACAGAAGCTGGATTTCCTCCAAATGCAGTATCTGTAAATGCATCAACATGAAGGATATCTAATTCACCACGGTGTGTCATTGAACATCAACTACAGCTCAATTCTAATGGATGTTAATTAAGCATTGCATATGGTTTGTAATGTATCACTCCCAAAGTGATATAGCATAAAGAGGGCAAAGGAATATTATGACCATCAACATCGTACCATTCTTTTCTGTTGTTTCTCCAGAGGGGCTCCAAGAAGAAGTTCTGAAAGAATTAGAACAAGATGGAGTAAAAATTACAAGAAGCATGCAGGACATTCCTGCAGGGGAACCAACCTATCTTTTCATCGGAACAGGTGGGACTGAGAATGATGTCGCAACTTTTCTCAAGATGTCTAAGCTAGAACCTCCAATCATTATCCTTAGCTATGATGAACGTAACTCACTTCCTGCGTCTATGGAGATACGTGCATACTTGGAAAGAAAAGGAATCGTAGCTAGAATTGTACACAAACCGATTGATCAACTTCACTCTCTCTTAGGTAGATGGTCGAAATATTCTGAAATCAAGCAGCAATTACAAAGAAGCAAACTAGGAGTGATAGGAGAACCGTCGTCGTGGCTTATCGCATCAGGAGTAAATCCGGAGCTAGTAAAAACCCGTTGGGGTTTGGAGATTATCTCTATTCCAATTAGAGAACTAACAGAAAAGTTGCCTTCCAAAATGGGTTCAGATTTCGAGAAGAATGTGAATAATTTTCAATCAGTTGCCAATAGCCAGAGTGTTAGTGACGAAGCAGTTGTTAAAGCAGGAATCGTTGCAGAAAGGATTTCAAAACTCTCAGAAGATAACAATCTCGATGCAGTTTCAGTGCAATGTTTCACACTATTAATGGACACAGGTATCTCCGGTTGTTTCTCACTTTCCTATCTCAATGACAAGGAGGATTTTGTTGCAGGCTGTGAAGGAGATATTCCTGCGACATTCACAATGTTACTTGCAAAGATGCTAACTGAAGCTCCGGCATTCATGGCTAATGTCGCAAGTGTGGATCAAGAATTCAACTCAGCAGTATTCGCACATTGTACTATACCGACAAGCATCACAGAAAAATATGAGATAACAAATCACTTTGAAACTGGAATGAGTGTTGGGATAAGAGGAAAGCTACCATTGACCGAAGTGACGATAATCAAAATCTTTGGTGAGGACCTTAGTGATTACTGGGTGTCCGGGGGCACTATCATCGACAATCTAGTCAATGATAAGGGATGTCGGACACAGATCAGAGTTGC
>SDNZ01000108.1 GCA_004524565.1 Candidatus Thorarchaeota archaeon | reverse complement strand
AGGTATGTACGTTGTATTCGATTTGGTCTTCAATCCCACCAGTGACCAACACCCTTGGTTCTTAGAATCACGATCGACCAAGGATAATCCAAAACGTGATTGGTATATCTGGCGTGATGGAAAGAAACCAGGTGGCAAGAAACCACCAAACAATTGGAAGGCTATGGTGGGTGGGTCTGGATGGCACTATGACGCTCTGACTGAACAGTGGTACTGGGCGCAATTCCTTCCTTTCCAGCCTGATCTCAACTATCGAAATCCTAACGTGAAAAAAGAGATGTTTGATACAGTACGTTATTGGTTGGAAAAAGGAGTAGATGGATTTCGGTTAGACATCATCAACACAATTTTTGAGGATGAAAATCTTCGAAACAATCCATTTTCAAGGAAATTATTTCCTTCGGATGAAGATGATAAGAGTTTTTTCCAAAATAAAATTTTCACAATAAACCATCCAGATAATTTTGCCTTTGTGAAGGAACTTCGTAGTGTTTTGAGTGAGTATTCTGATCCTGAACGATTTTTAGTTGGCGAAGTAACTGCATCTCTTGAAATCTTAAAGCGCTATTGTGGAGAAGTGAGGAATGACACAGAAACCGATGGGCTTCATTTGGCTTTCCTATTCAAATCCCTCAATGCCAAACTCGATGCCTCTATCTTTCACAAAATAATCTCGGAGTATGAGCAGTACTTCTCAGAACCATACACGCCCACATGGGTCTTCTCAAACCACGATCAGATGCGCAGAATCAGTAAATTAGGAAATGATACAATCAAAGCCAAACTCAATACCACTCTTCAATTGACAAGCAGAGGAGTCCCCTTCATTTATTATGGTGAGGAGATTGGAATGTCAAATCATAGACTTCCATTGAAGTCTGCGGAGGATCCGATTGGTCAAAAATACAGTAGGATACCCAAATTTCTGACTAATTTACTTACAAGAAGTGGAGCTATCTCTCTCAATCGAGATGATTGTAGGACCCCAATGCAATGGGATTCAACATCAAAAGCTGGTTTCTGTTTAGAGCACCTAGAACCTTGGTTACCATTAAGTCCTGGACATGAAACAATCAATGTAGATTCAGAAGAGTCTAATCCAGAATCAGTACTTAACTGTTACAAAGCACTCCTGCATCTTCGTAAGAATACACCAGCCCTCCACTCTGGGTCTCTAAATCTATTACCACCATTCCTCTTTGGGAATATACTCTCTTACCAGCGTATATACAATGAACAAATTGTACAGATTTGGTTGAATTTCTCCAGCAAGTCGACATGTGTAAGTGAAATAGGGAACAATCCTAAACTACTATTCTCAACCATAGTAAATACAGATTCCATCAAAGATACCGAGCTTCATCTCGAACCTTACCAAGGAGTCGTTCTTGAAATCTTTCCATGAATCCAGAGATATTCTTATAACGTGAATTGAGAGGGAAGTCAAACACACGGGTCGGTGGAAGCAACTGCTCAAGGACGAGGATAGGGTTCTTTCAAGGAAACTGCTCAGCGAGGTTCATGGACATGTTGTGATTAATTAGTCGGACTCTGTTTTATCCGGTTTTTATTTTGTTCCAAAATTGAAAAATTCAACTTTGAAACAAACTCAATATATGGGACCAAGAAATACCTCGATTCTCCACAATCCACCAGATAGCCTGCTTCAGTTTATTGCTCATCTGTACTCCTGAGACTGATATGTCACTAGTCTTCAACTCAAGCCCTATCTCAGTAAAGATGGTCTTTATCTCTTCAAAAGAACGATTCAGTGATGAAACTGATGAAACTTCAAGAGGCTGCCTAAGAGTAGTGAGTATTGAATATCCATAGGCTGTAAGATACAGTTCTTTCAAATCCCGTCTTGTGACTGAACCAGTTTTTTCAGTACATTTAATCCGAACTTGTTCCACCTCAGCACGTCTCATATCGATTATCTTCTGGGCTCGCTTTGCAATCTCTCCATGTTGAGTGAGCATCTCGTCTACTACCAATCCTGTTGTTGCTCGCCCTTGGTCCACTGCTTTCACAATCTCATCAACAAGTCTCTTGGTAAGAATCTCTCGGGCGTCTTCTGTGTCAGTTTCCGGAGGAATTGCTAGAAATAGTTCTGTAAGGTCACAGTCAATGAATCCATACGAGCCAAGACCCAGTGCTATGAGAATATCGTGTTGAACTCTAAACTGGTGCCTGTATTTCTGCGCTACTTTGTAAAGAAAAGACCATGGATATCTCTGGGGGGGACGAGCATAAATCAACCTATCAGTTAGTTGTTGGTTGAGTGTGTCATAATAGTCGCCCAGTAAAGACCCTTGAGAATATAACCAAGAGATAACTGGGACAGAAGAGGAGTTTTTCATATTCAGATTCACTCTTACTCTGGCTGCAAAGTTTAGGGGGGAGAGATCCAGATTCTCCATCTTGTCTACACTAATTCCAATCTGATTTAATTTCGGACATTCACTAAGAGGGCTCAGATCGATGGTCTGAATGGGGTTATCAGATATAATGAAATCCTCTAGCTTGGTGCAGGAGACTAGGGGACTCAGATTAATAGTCTGGAGTCGATTCTCACCCAATCTTAGGAGTTCCAGATTGGTACATGAGCTAAGGGGGCTTAAATCGATGGTCTGGATCTCGTTCTCACTCAGTCGGAGTTGCAAAAGGTTGGCACATGAGCTAAGAGGGCTCAGATCAATACTTTGGAGCTGATTAGAACGTATTTCCAATCCGCTCAAATTTGAACAGAAACTCAGTGAGGCCAGATCGATGTTTTGGAGCTGGTTAGCACTGAGAGCGAGGTATTTCAGATTGGGACAGGAACTGAGAGGGGTTAGGTCAATAGTCTGGAGTCGATTCTTATCCAATCTTAGGTCTTTCAGATTTGGATGGGAAGTAAGTGGTGACAGGTCGATGTGGAGGACTTCCATTTTACTGATTGCAATTTGTTCTCCATCTTTATTGAATACAACCCGTTCAATATCCCCAGCAGTGTTTGTATAGTTGAGCCTGATACTCATACCCCTTACTCCGTGACTTCCTTTTCAGTACACCTCATAACTTGCATTCTTTTACACAACTCCAAGATAAGTCTTCATGAATTACTTCTAACAACATTTTTCTGATTGCACGACTAGGAGTTCTGAGATGAGGGCACAGACACCATGACGATTGTGCTGAAGTACACCACAGAGGATGGTTCTCAGGAACAAGTCGAGTTCGAAGATGATATCATTAGGATTTCACTCCGTTCAAAGAGAATATCTAGTATTGATCTGAAACCACTTGTGTCTTGTACTAACCTACAGCTGCTTAGTTTAGGATTCAACCAGCTCCAGACAATTGATCTAAGCCCCCTTGGCTCCTGTTCAAATCTCAGGCACCTTGAACTGAGGGGGAACTTGCTCCAGAACATCAACCTAAGCCCTCTCGCATCCTGTCCTAACCTCTTTGATCTTGACCTGACTAATAACCGGCTCCATTCCATCGACCTATATCCTCTGGCGTCATGTGATAGTCTCAGGAGTCTTCGGCTAGGAGGTAACTATCCTCATTCATTTGACCTAAGTCCACTTGCCCTATGTAAGGATATTAATTTCACAACGCTAAGTAGTAATTCTTCATACTCATGGCTCAAGGTTTTATTGTTTGAAGATGAAGAAGGTACACCACTAAAATTTGATTACAAACGTCCGGAGAGGTCATATCCTTGGTCTTTTCTATATAGAGTGCTGAAAGAGTTTGGAGAAGATCATCGAGTTCAGCAGGATATCATCCGTGCATTAGGTTTCGGGTATTTTGGTTTCGTAGAGAGAGATATCAGAGAACTTCTTCTTTCCTTTCCACAAGAAACACCCCTTGAAGTTGTACAGGAGCAGCTGAAAATCAAACTTATTGAGGAAATTGTCAAAGTTGTAGATAAGGGTGGAACTACAACCGGACTAAATTTGAAGAGAACTACTCAAATTGGTGAGATTGCGAAGATTACTCAAAAGATTGTCGAGATTCGAGCATCTGAGATGAAACAAGTCCAAGTAGAGGTTTTTGAAGACCTACCTCCATGCACATGCGAAAGTAGTGAATTAATTCCGAGTCTTGTAAAAGGAAAAAGAGTTTGTGCTAATTGTGGAAGTGTGCCTAGTATAGTAGATTTACATGAACTGTGGCTTACTGCCTACGGGTATGAGGTGTTGACTGCTCTTGGGATACGATTCAGTACAGATTTGAAAGGCCTTGAACAGATCAAGAATGCTCTTGCAGAATTGGGATTCCAGTTGAAGTCCGGTGACACCTCAGTTTCAGGTGTGAAGATGAGTGATGAGCTTAAACAGACCATCTGGTGGATTGCTGAGAATAGAGGAAAAACCTGGAATGAAATTGATATTGCAGAAAAATAGGAGAAGAGCCGAGAGTCTGCTGATTACCAACGATGGTCTAGATTGGCTATGAAGACCTATTTCTTATTTTGGAGTGTGAGTGAACTCCTGAAGATACTTCTGTGTTTCACCTTTCTCCCGACTACCGTCACCGGTTTCCAAAAGACCTGAATCTTCTAGAGTGTCGCGAGCTTTGCCCCTCTTCACTGAAACATTGTTCCTCTGATGGGACCTGGCTTCTGTCCGCTGCATTACTTCACACTCACCAGATGGCGTGATAGCAGACGGTGTTTCCACAGCATTTACCATGGCCGGGTCTTTACTCCTCGCAAAAGGCTCTAAAAGAGTCATCTGGTCATTGGGGTCTGCCACGGACTCCCCTTTCGAGACTGGTGTTCTCTGGGGGAGTGCGGACTTCCCTTGAGAAGAAGATTTCTTCCTCCGGGCTTTCAGTATGGCTTTATCCTTAGAGGTAAGCCACATCCCTAGTCCGTTCTCATCTCTCAGTGATGGGATGAGCATAATTAAGCGCTTTCCAATATTGAGAGCACCATTCAGGTCGGCGTTTGTTTTCAAGCCACAGGTGGTACAGATGAAGAGGTTCTGTTTGGGTCGTATACCTTTGTGTCCACATTTGTGACACATGATTGAAGTCCATTGTTCAGGAACAGCATGATACTTCTTAGGGTCAAATCCAAGAGTTGCAAGTTTGTGACCTAACATCTCTCGGACTCTAGCAAAGGCCCAACGATGAATCATTCCCCTGTACCTTCTCCCCTTGAAGTTACCTCTTCGAGCAGCATTCCTGATTCCTTTCAGTTTACCAATTGAAACATAGAGGTCATACTGTTCAGTCATATCATTGATATAATCAGAGATATCTCTGACCAGTTTCTTATCATACTCTTTACTGACAAGCTCTCGCTTACCGCTTAGATTTCTGAGCTGAGTAGTCACACTATCAGAATTCTTACCATTAGCGATGAGATGTTCCTTTTCTTGCTGCAATGAAGCAACTCTCTCGTCCAATACTTTCATTCGATGAAGTTTGTCCTCTTGTTTCCAGTATCGGATTTGTTTGTATCCTCTCTTTGTGAGAAGAACTGAGCATGCTGCTTTGTTGATTCCTAGATCTATTGACAATACTGCAGGTGGCTTTCCAGTAGAATCAAGGTCCTCAATAGTAAGGGTTACCGTAAAGATAGCCCACCATTTACGACGAGAGTCCTTGAAGATTCGTACTGTTTTGACCTCTCCCTCTTTCATCCGATTAAGATGATAGGAAGAGATAGAGAGGGGAATCATAAGCTTGTCATGACATCTACTTCCTTTAGTTTTGGAATCCACAGAATCTCTAATCTTCAACCAGTGTCGAATCTCAAGTTCTGGACTATACACTATCTCAAAACGTTGAGTAAAGGCAAAGCGCGGAATCTTCCGTGTGGAGTATCCTCTTGTGCGGAGTGGCTTTGATCCACCGCGCTCAAGATAACTCTGCCACATGGCAATAGCCGTATCCCTACACTCCTGAAACTCATTCACAGAGATGTTAGAGAACCGAGCCTTGAAGTCATGTAACACGGAGCTTCGACTAGCCTTTCCTCTGGATGCAGTCAAGGTCAATTCATCCAGCTTTGAAGCATCAATTCTTGTTCGTTTCTTACCTGTCAGTAAATCGCTTTCATACCGTTCAATCACTCCAAGATAGGTCTTGATGACCCTACTATCTCTCCCAGTTATCTGGTTGAGGCGAGTCTTCTGTCTATCAGTCATAGAGTTCCACTTAATCGGGACCTTCACACTGATGATAGTACCCTTGGAGCGACCCATCTGTTTCACCAATTGAATTTAAGGTTAAGACCTGTTTCGTTGAGAGTTCACTCTTTATCGTGTATGCTTTGTTTGTTATGAACTCCTATACATTGGATATTACTAATTGAATTTAAGGTTATTAGAGTAAAATATTAGTTAATTATTTGATTTGAATAAAATGAATCTAGAACCCTAATAGATGGCATCCTTAATTAACCAACATGGCAATTTCACTCGTAAAATATTGAGAAAAATAATACTTGATTTGGTTCTGGTATTTGATTGGAATAATATATTGGATTTGGGGAATACCATGAGTTATCATTTCATTCTACAGTTTTAGAGATACTCTTATAACCACAAGAAGGGGAAAAGGCGAAAACGCGGGTCGGTGGTCTAGATTGGCTTCATTGAGTCATTCGTGGCTCTTTGCCAAAAATGATTCCTGGTTTGGGTCTTGCGGACTCTTTGTCCGCTCGCAAGGCTCCAGGGGATCGGGAGTTCAAATCTCCCCCGGCCCACCATCCTTCTTTGTTAGTATTCTTCAGTTAGTTTCGGAAAGGGTTTCGAGGAGTTTAATCAAACATTACCTACTGGAGGTAACGATGATTAATCATGTTTTTCTATGCCCATTTCTCATATGTCTTAAGTCTTGTAACATCAAAACTCACACCAAACAAAACAAGCACGGTGAATTGAAATTCCTACTATAATCAAGTATGACTGCTGTGATGGTTGCGGGACCTGTGTGAAGACATGTCGATACGGAGTCTATGAGAAGATAGACGAAAAGCCAACTGTTGCACATGTACAATACTGCAAGGAATGTGGTAACTGTATTGATGAATGCCCAAATAGGTGCATCTCCTTTAGAGAAGTTATCACTAAGAAACCAACCTAATCCCGATAGGGCCACTAACTTTTCTACATCGACAATAGTCGAAATCCTTATGTTCAACCTGCTTGAAAATTCGTGTAATGTCGTATCAATCGTCTGTTCGAGACCGCCTTGCAAGGCGAATTGCGGGTGAGATTGCTCTTTCTGAGAGTCCAGGTCAGGCTATGCGAATATGGCGTGAGCGATTCAGACAACCTCAGATAATGCTTGCAGACTATTTGGGAATTAGTCCAAGTGTCATCAGTGACTATGAATCTGGAAGAAGAAAGTCGCCTGGGACCTCAACAATACGACGTTTTGTTATGGCACTACTTACACTGGATGAACGAAATGGTGGGCAGACCGTAGCAGCATTCGTTCGATTGATGGATGTTAGTTTGGTAGACCTCAATATTGTACTGGCTATGAGTGATTTTTCATCCCCCATTAAAGCCAAAGACTTCTGTAAACAGATGAAGTGCACAGTTCTTGCAGGGGAGAAGTATCTAGATAGGGAAATATTTGGTTATACTCTCGTTGATGTAGAGCGTGCAGTGAAAGAGCTCAACAGTGATGAATTTCTCAAGCTATTTGGTGCGACGACTGAGCGCTGTCTATTCTTTACAAAGGTAAGCACTGGAAGAGCACCAATGATTGCTATCAAGTCTCAGGAATTCAAACCATCTCTAGTTGTGCTCCATGGTGTTGGTGAAGTGGATCGCTTAGCCTTAGAGTTAGCTGAACAAATGAGAATCCCACTGGCTCTAAGCAAACTTGGATCTATTGATTTGCTCTTGAAAGAACTCCGAGATTTTGAACCAGTCTAACCAAGAATCATTTTCAGAACTGCCATTCTAAGAACTACACCATTATAGACCTGATCGAAGTATTTTGCTTGTGGAAGGTGGTCAAGGTCTGAGCTCAGCTCATCCACTCTTGGTAGGGGGTGTAGTATTATTGTATCTTCTCGCAATAGCGCTCCTTCTGATGCTCCTATCCGAAATTTGCCTCGAACCCTATCATATTCTCGAATATCCGGGAATCGCTCTTTCTGGATTCGGGTCATATAAACGACGTCAACATCTTGAACAGCATCTTTGACATCATCAACCTGTTCAACTTCCACTCCTGCTTTCTTCATCTCATCAATAATTGCAGGTTTCATCCTAAGTTGTTCTGGAGCTGCTAGCTTGATTTTGACATCATAGTGTGATAGACCCATACCTAACGAATGGACCGTTCTTCCGTACTTCAGGTCTCCACAGAGTGAGATGGTAAGTCCATCAATTTTACCTTTGAGTTTCTTAATCGAATAGAGATCTAAGAGAGCTTGAGTTGGATGTTCCTCGGAACCACTTCCTGCATTGATGACTGGTATGGATGAGAATTCTGCAGCTACCCGTGCTGATCCATCCAAGGGATGTCTCATTACGATAACATCAGCGTATCTTTCAACGGTCCGAATAGTATCAGCAAGGGTCTCTCCTTTTCCTCCTGCACTTGAAGTTCCTGCTTCTGCAAATCCCAGAACACTTCCTCCAAGGCGTAGCATAGCACTCTCAAACGAAAGACGTGTCCTTGTTGAAGGTTCAAAGAAAAGAACTGCCATAATCTTTGACTCAAGATCCTTACTTCTCTCTACAGCCACGGATTCCATCTTGGCAGCTACATCAAGAATTTCATCGATCTGTTTCCTGTCAAAATCATGAATACTAATAAGATTGCGAAGCTTACCCATGTGTTTCAGCACACCTGGGTTCGATTGGGGAAATGATTTGCTCTTTAAGCTTTTCCAGCTTCACAACTATTTTCCTGAATTTCGACCATATTCTCTTGGAATCTCTATTTTTCTGAAAATTAACTCTGATTCTTTCACTAATTGTGCAGCCAAATCATCAGCGTACTCTTCGATATAGATGACCTCTACAATACCTGCATTGATAATCATCTTTGTACAGATGCTACACGGTCGTGTTGTACAGTATATCTTAGCTCCCCTAACACTTGTACCGTGATAGGCTGCTTGGATTATCGCATTCTGTTCCGCATGTAGACCTCTGCAAAGTTCATGTCGTTCTCCAGGTTTTACTCCTAATTCATCTCTAAGACAGCCAACCTCTGAACAATGTGGTAGTTTCTTTGGAGCGCCATTGTATCCAGTACTAAGAATCTGGGATTCTTTTACAATAACTGCTCCAACTTGATTTCTCAGGCATGTACTTCTCGATGATACGAGGTCTGCAATCTCTGCAAAATATACGTCCTTGCTCTTTCTCTTCAAGCTAAACTTCACCCTGTACTGAGTTACTTGTTGGTCCATCTGCAATGCTTAAGAAGTTCCCTCTTCATTCTCAGTTTCTTCACGCATTTCGTGGAACATGTCCAATGAAAAACTTCCAATTCTCAAGGTTGGAGTTCTTTCTTTGATATAACCCCACACTGACGAAAGTAATTCCACCATTAAGAAAGACACGTTCTTTGAAGAATTGAATACTATCAAGACGGTCTGCCTTCTTCATAGCCTCGTTGAAGTAAAAGATACCACTACTGATACCTCCAAATGCGCTTTCAGGAACCACCATTTTGTCAAGGAGTGATAATCCGTTTCGAATCAGATGTAGTGTTTCTTCTTCCTGACCCTTGTCATCAAGTTTCTCTATCTCCCTTGAAATATTCACTAATTCTTCTTCTGCTTCAGAAGAGATACCTCGATATTCTAAGGATAGGAGCTTAACGGTAGCACAGTTTGAACAGAATATGTCCTGCTGATTTTTCCATATTGAGTCAGATGAAACATCCCTATTACATAATTGACATCGAGTCATTAGTATCAGTCAACCCTTTTCAAGCGAGAGATAATTGCTCTATATTAGTCTGGTTAGCAATTTTGATATCAACAGAAAGAAAATCTGATGGTGTATGAAACATGACCCATGGGAAAGGTAAAAAGAGTATCAGACGGAGATTAGGTAACTGACCAGTGGTGTGCAAAGAATGAGAAAACGTAATGGAATGCTAATATTCTGGCCCGCATATTTTGATCAAAACATCTCTAGATCTCAGGGTCGT
>SDNZ01000107.1 GCA_004524565.1 Candidatus Thorarchaeota archaeon | reverse complement strand
TACAGATGGATTTGTTCTTGAATTATCATCTGATGGTTCTGATTTGCTCTTCTCAAGTTATGTAGGTGGTACTGATTTTGATTGGGCGGGTGCTGTGCGAGTTGACGGAGCAGGTTTCGTCTATCTCGTTGGTTACACTTCATCTAGTGATTTCTATACTATCAATGCTATCGATAACGAACTAAGCGGCACTGGCGACGTATTTCTAATGAGATTTCGTACTGGCGTAGCCATTACGACTACAACAGTCACCATCGAAGGAGATGCTGATGCAGATGGATTATCTGATGAAGATGAGATAAACATCTATGGTACAGATTGGCAGAATCCAGACACAGATTCTGATGGCTGTCCTGACGGATGGGAGGTTGCGAGAGGGCTAGACCCATTAGAATGGACTTATGACACAGGGCAAGCACAAGAGAATTTGATTGCAACATTGATTCCCACAGTTATTGTCTATCTAGGTGCTTTGTTTGGCTTGATTCTTACTGCAGTACTTGGAGTGAACAATAAAGCAATGAAAGCACTTCGCTCGAGAATCCTGCTAATTCCGGGTATACTCTTTCTGGTCGTATTTTTGCTAATAGCTCCAGTTTCAGTGTATGGGTCAGAAGACCCAGGAATAAACAGTGTAGCACAGAGTGGTTCTACAGGCACTTTAACAATGACCTATACTGTACAAGAAGGTCCATGGTACGGAAATGAAACAACTATTACCGCTTCATATACTTCGCAATACATCGATGTTTACATGACGGTATATGTTACTGTGAGACAAGGCAGTACAACCATTGGTACATATGAGTTGTACTTAGGTGCGGGATATGTTGGAGCTCTACATACGAAATCAGTTACTCTTGATCTTGCTCCTGGAACCTATGAGATTTCTCGAACCTATACATATCTTGACATCTTTGATCAACCAGCTGGTTCAAAATCAACCACAATAAGTGCAACGCAGAGTGCAGAAGATGGTCGTAATACAGACCAGAAAGTATGGCCACCACTTAGGTCTCAACTGCTTTTTGGAGGATTTGGATTGATTGTGATTGGATGGCTCATTAAAACAAAAGGGATTAATGACCGATTCTCTGGTCACAATAAATCTCCAGAAAATCCAATCGAGAGCCAGTATTATTCCGAATGAAAATCTTAATTGGGAGCCTAGAATGTAGCTAGGCTCCTTCTTTTGTTTCATCATTGGAAAGATTTCCTCGATGTAGATGATTTGGATTGAGTCTATTGAATCTCTAAACATCCTCAAGTTCATCTAGTTTCAACGTCAGTTTTCTTGGGTTAGCGAGCAAACTAATTTCGTATCTATGCAACTTGGGTATCTTCTTTCCTTTCTTCCATTCATGGAACCCTTTGTTGATCTTTTCACGGATTTCTCCGCGATAGGCAATCATGATTGAGAAGCACTGAAGAATTCTACAGAACCATTCATTCTCTGCAAGAACAGGATCCTTGATATTTACTACGAATTCTCCACCTAGGTCTCCAAACTTACTGTCTATTTTTGCAACCTTCTGATGGCCATTTAATCGAATCACATCGAAGTCATCACCCATCGAACCTCGAGCCCCTTCAATTCTGAACGCCTCGAAGGTGTAATCAGGTCCAAGAATATAGAAGGAATAATTCTCAGTTGAGAGCCCTCCTCGTTTTTGTTGCTTTACCCAGGTGACAATTTCACTCTCTTTTGAAAGAACTGTAAATGCAACAAGAGGTTCATCAGAAACAAAGCTGTCTGCATATTCTTCTGCGATCATCTCTTCCATAGTGGCAATCCAACCACCACTATTGCTGAAGAGTTTTACAACTAATCTTCTATCTAGTTTGTCCACCTCTGACCAGAGAGATTGCCGAAGGATGATGAATCCTACTTTATCCAATGGCGGTAATTTCTCTTTGTCATCAGAACGTGTTGCAGAATGAATATTTCCTATAATATCAGCATCCTTGGAGAATTGACGGCTCTTCGAACGCCACATCTCAGCTTGACGAAATCCAATCCCTTCACCATGGAGCCGTGTTGAATGCAAGTCTTGTGAAAAGACTCGATATACAGGACCAACCTTTCTCTTCTCATCCTTTTCTGGCAAATCTATCACTCACGTTTTCAAATGATATGATTCAGTGATAAGTGTTAGTCACTGCGTCTGTCGAAAGACTAAAACCGTAAGTCACTAGAATTTTACTCATGAAGCTAGGCGATATTTACAAGAAAATTGTCGAGATGGGGATCGAAGCAGATCCCCGAGGGCGAGATAGAGTCAATCAAATTCTAGAAAAGTCCAAAAAAGACTTGGAGAAGCTAGAAGGGAAAAAGAAGGAACTAGCAGACAAGGATGTCACTTGGAATCCTTACACCGACTGTAGAATTCTCTATGGAGAGGAAGATAGAGAAATAACGAGTCTACTTAGTGGTATTGATATTAGCACAGGTGAGATCGTTCTTGCAGACAGACTTGCAGATAAAGGCACTAAGATAGATCTTGTCCTAGCGCACCACCCACACGGAATTGGGATTTCCAATCTTGATTATGTGATGAAAATCCAACCAGAACAGTGGGCAGCAGTAGGCGTTCCAATTGCACAAGCAGAATCAGCTATGGCAGCAAGATTGAAAGAGGTTCACTTCGCTACAAAGCCTCGTAATCACACTCAGGTAACTGATGCCGCAAGATTGATCGATATGCCATTCATGTGCAGTCATACGCCTGCGGACTCAATTGGATACCAGTTTCTTACAAAATATCTGAAGGACAAGGATCCAAGTACTCTTGGAGACCTCCTTGAAGTCTTGCTTGACATTCCTGAGTATCAGGAAGCTGAGAAAGTAGGAGCAGGTCCAGAAATTCTGGTTGGTAGCCCGGGTGGTAGTGTTGGGGAAAAATTTGTCTTCTTCACAGGAGGAACTTCTGCAGGGCCCAAATCAATACCGAAACTAGCTCATGCAGGTGTTAGCACTATTATCACGATGCACATGGGTGAAGATGTTAAGAAGGCATGTGAGGAAGAAGGTCTCTATGTTGTCATAGCAGGACATGACAGCTCAGACTCGATTGGTATGAACATCATTTTAGATGCTCTTCAGAAGGAAGGAGTCACGTCCTACACATGTTCTGGTTTCACCAGACATTCTAGATTGTAATTGATTAGATATCCGGGAGATTATCCCGGATTTCTCTTTTCATAATTGATTCATTTGAAAACCCAGAAAGTTCATATGTACCATATGACGGGAGCGGCACCCGTACCACAATGATAGAAGAGCTGACAATTGCGTTCAACATTATTGGTGGACTAGCCCTATTCATGTATGGCGTAACTCTCCTCAGAGAAACCCTTGGAAAAATCTCGGGAAAACGTGTTGTTAGAATTTTGGAAAAAGTAAGTGATGATCCAATAAGGGGTATGGGTGCAGGAACAGCAGCCACATTCATGACTCAGAGTTCCAGTATAACAGTTCTAACACTGATTGGTTTTGTGAATGCCGGAATGATGACCTTCAGGCAATCAGTAAATGTGATGCTTGGTTCTGAGATAGGAACCACCGTTACAGCACAGCTCGTTTCGTTTGATATTGGTGGTATTTTCTGGCCTCTTTTAGCGATAGGTTTTTTCATGAAAATGTTCTCAAAGAGAGAGAATATTCAACTTGTTGGAACTGTGATTTTCAGTCTAGGTCTCTTATTCTTGGCTATGGAATTCATGAAAGAGGGAGCTGCTCCTCTGACAACAGATTACCCATTCTTTACAAGTCTAATCAATGATTTCGGAGCAATTCCTATTTTTGGAATACTCATAGGTGCTCTAATTGCAGGTGTGACTCAAAGCAGTTCAGCAACTACAGGTCTCGTTATTGCCATGGGAGCGGCAGGAGTTATCGCTTTAGGACCAAGTATAGCTTTAATCATGGGCGCGAACATAGGAACATGTTTCCTTGAACTTGCTGCGGGGGTTGGGGCTACAACTCCAGCGAAAAGAACCGCTGTTGCTCAAGCAATCATCAATATTGTTGGCGTAGCAATATTCCTGCCTTTCTTAGGGCCATTCGCAACATTGGTAGAAGCAACATCCGCAGACCTTCCGCACCAAATCGCAAATGCACATACAATCTTCAACGTGATTGTCAGCTTCATCTTTGTTCCACTGGTAGGATTGCTTGTCAGATTCTGTGAAAGATTAATACCTGATAAAGAAGGAGAGATAATCGGGAAGCATTTCTTCGATGATGAAATGTTGCACATGCCTTTAGTAGCATTAATGGAGGCTGAACGAGAAGCAATCAATACTGCTGAAAAAACAATCGAAATGATTGTCCTCAGTAAGAATGCAATTCTAACTCGAAACCATGATGACGCAAAAAAGGTGCTTCGGATGGAAGATGAAGTAGATGAAAGCTGTCGAGATACAGAGGAATTCATAGACAAGATTCGAGAAGAAGAGCTCAATCATCACGATGCAATTTGGAGAATGAAACTATTGGCAGTTCTGACAGATATTGAAAGAGTCGGAGACCTTGCATCTAATATTGCTGAATTCGTAATTGAAGAAATGAAGAATGGTATGGAGTTCTCCGAACCTGGAGCGAAGGATGTTGCTGAGATGTTTGACCTGGTTGAAGAAACGTATTCGACAGCAATCAAATCACTAAAGACCAAGAATAAGAAACTCGCTAAAGTAGCTGAGAAGCTTGAAGATGATGTAGATATCTTGGAGCGGAAACTAAAAGCAGCTCATGTTCGCCGAATGAAGGAAGGTCTTTGTAATCCCCAAGCAGACCAAATCTTCATTGAAACACTGAGAAATCTCGAAAGAATCAGTGATCATGCAGACAATATCGCATATGATGTCCTCATGGATACCTAATTCGATTATTCCTTTTCTTCAGATTTCTTTGAGTGGTTATGTCTTAGTAGTCCGGGTTGGGTCATTCGCTTGGGTGACAGGACTAGGTCCAACCAGTCCTCATCCATGAGTCCTTCTTCAAGTACTATCTCTCGAATCGACCGACCAGTATCCAGTGCCTGCTTAGCAACACGTGTTGCCGCCTTGTAACCAATAATTGGATTGAGAGCGGTGACTAGTCCAACACTTCGATGTACTATGTCAAGTCCAGCATGATTCGGTTCAATACCCTTGATACATTTCTCTGTTAGAATTGGAATTGCGTTCTTCAGAACCTTTAGAGCTTGGAAGAAATTGTAAGCTATAACAGGTTCAAATGCGTTCAACTCAAGTTGTCCTGCTTGAGAAGCTAAAGTGATGACCAAGTCGTGACCCATCACCTGAAACGCCACCTGTGTTACCATTTCTGGGATTACAGGGTTTACTTTTCCCGGCATGATGGAAGAACCTGGTTGAACTGGAGGTAGTGTAATCTCATGAAACCCACCAATAGGACCAGAGGAGAGTAGAATCAGATCTCCGGAAATTTTACTGAGGTTAGTCGCAATGACCCGAAGTAATCCGGATGCATGAACAAACTCGTCTGAGTTTTGAGTATCATCGATAAGGTTCTCCGCTGTGACAAGTTCTGTGATACCTGTGACCTCAATCAGATGTTTTTCAGCAAGTTCGATATATTCAGGATCAGCATTGAGAGATGTACCGATTGCAGTTGCTCCTATATTGTGCGACTTTAGAACTTCTTTGATTGCAGTTACTCTATTCAGGTCTCTCTTCAAAGCTCCAGACCATGCTCTAAACTCTTGTCCAAGAGTGATAGGCACAGCATCTTGCATTTCAGTTCGACCCAGTTTTAGCAAGTCTTTGAATTCTTCTGCCTTTTCATCTAGTGCGTCAACAAGATTACTGAGAGCAGTAGCTAACTCTCGCAAACCAAAAATCGTTGCAATCTTAATAGCAGTAGGGTAAACATCATTCGTTGATTGACTTTTATTTACATCATCATTTGCCGAGATAGGTGCCATTGAATTGCGTTCTTCACCAAGTATTTCGTTTGCACGAGAAGCTATGACTTCATTGATACACATATTGGTGCTTGTACCTGCTCCACCTTGAATCATATCTACAACAAATTGATCTTGGAGTTCACCAGCAATAATCTCATCACATGCTTGGATGATTGATGCAGCATATTCGGGATTGAGATGGCCCAGGTCTAGGTTCGCTAGAGCGCATGCTTTCTTCACCATTGCCATTGATTGAATGAGTGAAGGGTATTTGCTAAGGTTCACATGAGAAACAGTAAAGTTTTCTTGAGCACGTAGCGTCTGTATGCCCAAATATGCACTCTTGGGTATCATTCGTGAACCGAGAAGGTCACTCTCTTCTCTGAATTCTTCTCCACTCATATTTCACTGACTCCTATGTTTGAATTTAATACATGTTGTTTTATCTCATTGGCTATTGACAATTTAGAACCCTGCAGCATGACCATCTTTTCTGAAATCAGAACCTGCAATCCAACTATCATAGAGACGAAGGATAGCTTGACCACCTCCGAAACCAGGTGAAGGTCTGTCAATTAGATTGTGACCTAATTTTCCTAAGCGCGTACGTATTTCCTCAGGGAATCCTCTCTCAAGACCGACTTTGTTCTCTTGGTGATAATGATTGAATCGAGGATGGTCAATTGCTTCCTGTGGACCCATATCATAGTCTACAAGATTACTAACAAATTGAGCATGAGCTTGTGCTTGGTGGTCACCTCCCATAATTCCGAAAACACCAACCAATTCTTTGTCCTTATAGAGAGCTCCTGGGATGATTGTATGGAATGGGAGTTTCTTTGGAGCAAACCTATTTGTATGCTTAGGATCAAGTGACATAAGTGATCCCCTATTCTGCAGTTTAATACCGGTTCCAGGAACAACTAGACCACTGCCAAAACCACGGTAGAGGCTATTGATGAAGGAAACAGCTCGCCCCTCACCATCTGCAGCTGCAAGATAGACAGTATCGCTATTGACTGGAACTCCAGACGCATAATCGGTCATAGCTTTTGAAGACTTGATTTGTTGAACTCGTTCCTTTGCATATTCTTTTGATAACAGCTTCTTCAGAGGTACATCATAGAAACTGGGATCTGTGTTATGTTGATGTAATTCTGCGTATGCAAGTTTCTTGGCTTCAATCATGAGGTGATATCGTTCAGAACTGAGTGCGGGTAAGGCTGAAATTTCATATTGCTCCATTAGATTCAGCATAATCAATGCTGCGAAACCCTGTCCGTTTGGAGGATGCTCAAAGACATCCATTCCTCTGTATGAGGTTGCGATTGGAAGCGTTTCTCTAGTTTCATGGGATTCTAAATCATCCAGAGTTAGAAATCCTCCATGCTCCTGAACTAAGTCTACAATTGCTTCAGCAGTTTTCCCACCATAGAATGCTTGGAGACCCTCCTTTGTCACAGATTCAAAAACATCTGCAAGGTCCTTGTTCTTCATGATCTCGCCCATCATTGGGGCTCGACCATTAATAGAGTACAAATTCTTTGCATAGTCATTAATCAGAATGCTTGAAGCTAATGACCACACCTGAGATACAATATCGGATACGGGGAATCCATTTCGTGCATAGCGAATTGCTGGAGCCAAGACCTCCTTGAACTCCAGAGATCCGAATTTCTCGACAACATAGAACCACATATGCATTGCACCGGGAACCGAAACAGAAGGACCTCCGCGAATTGGTATCTCTGTCCACTGCTTTTCTAATAGATCCTCCAATGTGACTAGTGAACCAGTACGCCCCGAACCATTGATGCTAATCGGGCTGTTTTTGCCGGGTAGATGAATGAGAGCAAATGCGTCTCCACCACAACCTGTCGAGAAGGGTTCAACAATATCCAATACTGCAGCACTGGCAACAGCGGCATCTACAGCATTCCCACCCTTCAGAAGGATCTCGACCCCAGCTTGTGTTGCTAGTGATTGTGAGGTTGCGACCACACCCTCTTTTGCAACAACATCAGATCGACCAGTTGCTCTATGCCAGCTTATAATTTATCCCTCCACAGGATACCCGTTAGACTTCCACTTCTTCAGACCGCTGATAAAGACAGCAACATCATTCAATCCATTGTGTTTCATAATACTAGCAGCAGTTGTGCTCCTGAAACCGGATGGGCATACAGTCACAATCTTCTTTGATGTATCTAGGTCTGAAGCTTCTTCATCCAATCGTGTTAGAGGTGAATTTGAGGAAGTAGGTATCCGCTCCATATCATATTCATGGGACTCGCGTACATCGAGAATGCGAAACTCATTCTTTTTCAAACCGTCGTTCAAATCTGGTGGTAATAAGGTAGGTATGTGTTCGACCACTTTCCTGCTATTGAGCCATCCTCGAAATCCATCCTTAAGATATCCAGTGATATTGTCTAGTCCGACTCGATAGAGAGAGTTCTTAGCTTGTTCAAGATCAGCGAAGTTTCCAAGGATGAATGTGAAAGTCTGATCAGAGCGTAAAACCCAACCTGCGAGCAGACCAATGTTTGAAAGACTTATGCTAATTGAACCGGGAATATATGAATCCAGAAAGTCTGCGATATGTCGTGTATCTATCCCACGATGATCGGGGTGACGCAGTAACTTATCATATTCATCTACATCAAGCTCTTCAATTGATGGTAGACTTGAAAGAAGAGGTGGTCCTTCTGTGTTGATTTTCTCGCATCTCTTAAAATATGAAGTTAGAGTTAACCGTTGATTGACCTTCTTTGCAATGAACTCATCTTCATCCAGAGATAACCAGATGTTGTTTTTCTTCTCATAGCCAATTGTTGAGAATTCTCTATCGCCTATCGCACCACCGCAAACTGAACCAGCTCCGTGAGCTGGATGAATGATAACATCATCTCCAACGGGAAGGAGTCTCTCATGCAGACTGCTATAGAGTTTCCTTGACATTTGTTCATGTTTATTGATATCCACCAAATCAGTTCTGCCAACTTCATTTACGAACAAGGTGTCCCCGGTAAAAGCAACAATAGGATCTGGACCAACTGAGGAATCAGCAACAATATAGCACATACTATCATCAGTGTGACCGGGAGTGTTCAGACATGTGACTTTCATCATCCCAACTTGAAAAATATCTCCATCTGCAATGTCAATATCGCCATAGCCAAATTTAGTTTCTTTGCTGTGAGCTATTTCAGCCTTGGGGCTGTAGGATTGAAGCTCCAATGAACCAGATACATAGTCTTCATTCCGATGAGTTTCGAAAATATGAGTGATTACACAATCTGAATTGGCTGCTAAGGTCTGATAGAAGGAAGCATCGCGTCTAGGATCGATTACCATTGCTTCGCTCTCAGAGCTAACAAAGTATGAGAGGGCTGCTAGTCCTTCTGAACGTATTGTTGTTATCCTCATAGAGCACCATTATCACAATCGTATATCCATCTTTTAAGATGATAGGTGCAGTTGATAAAAAAGGGCAAAGATTTAACCTAAAAGTACCCCTACAAAATTGGTCATCAATATGAGCAATGAATCCGGTGACACCAAAATTGACACGCAAGAAGGCATTATAGTTGAAGCATCTATAGAGCAACTTCGGCGAGCGGCAGAAAAAGTACTTTTCGAGTTTGATGAGTATCGGTACAACATAGATGGAGAAGTACAGAGCGTAGAAGAACCAATGGAACCTGGTGATTATGTTGTTTTCGAGGAGAAGATAAAAAATAGCCCAGCACAAGTTGTTGTAGTTACAATCATCAGAGGTTTATGGTACTTAATCTCAACGTCGCAAATGCCACAGGGTGGTTATGGTTCTGGAAGAGATGCTATGAGAGCAGCTGAAGCAGAAGAGAAGAGGGAACGAATCATTAAGGAATTCCTGAGGAAAGAAGCAGGCGTACAAAAAATAGAAGATGTTTGTGATTGGAAACCTGACTTACATGCAGAGGCTAAAGAGGTTCTTGGAATCATAAACAAAGCATCTAGAAAATGGGTACACTAACCTTCATGCTCTTCGTCAATCTTATTAGCGGACAGAATTCAACCAAATGTGAGTTTAAACAATGGAAAGAGCACGTCAATCATTACATTGGGACCAGAGGTCAGAAGTAGCAAAGACACTTTTTGTTATTGGGATTATCGTTGGAGTGACCTTGGGTGGATTTGGTCTTTTCACTATTGCAATGGGTACTTCAAGTCCGCTTGTAGTTGTTGAAAGCGAATCAATGTTGCCAACGCTTGAAGTAGGTCATCTATTGGTTTTGCAAGCTCGTGCG
>SDNZ01000106.1 GCA_004524565.1 Candidatus Thorarchaeota archaeon | reverse complement strand
TCTATATAGACAACATGAGCATCTGCAAGTGTCGTCATGTTGGTGTCTCTTACATCTTCAGCACTGGGTTTTGACATTGTCTTCACCATACGATGAATAATAGATGGAACACATATCTTTGTATCTTAAAACTCCTCTGAAAATTGCCGGGATTTGTTAAAGAGAATATGTCCGTTCGAGAGGTTATATAAACTGGATATCATCCAGAAAATGTATCTAGGTGATAGTCTTGTTAGCAGATAGGAACGTTTCGGTACCTGGAAGTGAGATTAGAAAGATCTTCAATATGGTAGTTGGAAGAACTGATGTCTTCGACATGACAGTAGGAATTCCTGATTTTGATACACCAGACCATATCAAAGAAGCAGCAAAGCAAGCGATTGATGATGGGTATACAAGATACACACACAATGCAGGTCTAATTGAGGTAAGAGAAGCCTTAGCAAAGAAACTGAAGCGTGATAATGGAATCGATGCGAATCCAGAGAATGAAGTTATGTGCACAGCTGGAGGTATGGGAGCCCTTGTCCTTGCTAATCTCGTATTAGTAAATCCGGGAGACGAAGTACTCTATCCAGAACCTGGATTTGTCAGTCACTATGCACACATCAAACTTGCAGAAGGAATACCAGTTCCCATTCAGTTGAAGAAAGAAAATGGATTTGGCATGACTGCTGAAGATGTTGAGAGATCTATCACCGATAAGACAAAGATGATTGTCCTAAACAGTCCCAACAATCCATCGGGGGGAATCACATCCAATTCAGAAATGAAGAAGATAGCTGATCTTTGTATTGAGAATGATATCTACGTTGTCGCAGATGAAGCATATGAGAAGTTCCGTTATATTGGCGAGAAACCAATCTATATTGGTGCATTACCTGGGATGAAAGAAAGAACTGCTTCTCTCTTTTCGCTTTCGAAGTCTTATGCAATGACTGGATGGCGCATTGGAGCTGTAACAGGTTCTAGTGAAATAATTGGGGCGATGACGAAGTTACAGGAGCATATTATTGCAATGCCTACAACGATTTCTCAGAAAGCTGCTGAGGCGGCTGTAGCAGGACCACAGGATTGCGTTGAAGAGATGCTACAAACTTTTGCCAAACGAAGGGATATAATCACAAAAGGACTCAATGCAATCGAAGGAGTCGAACTAGATCCTCCAGGGGGAGCATTCTACGTCTTCCCTGATATTTCAGCTTATGGAATGAAATCATATGATCTCGTTCTGAAAATTATGAAAGAGACTAATGTGATAACGGTGCATGGTTCAGCCTTTGGTAAGTTTGGTGAAGGATTCATTAGACTCTGTTATGCTGTTTCATCTGAGAGAATCAATGAAGCTTTGAGTAGACTAGATACCTTCTTGCCTAAATTATTGTAAACAGCTCTATGATAAGAGTAATCAACGAATTTACGGTATGATTTGAAATGACAGCTCGGACAAAAAGAATCAAACAGAGGATGCTCGCGTCCGAACCAACTATTACCTCTGAAAGAGCAGTCCTTTTTACAGACTATATCAAGAAGCATCTCTCTGACCCCACAATCACTCGATTAGCAGGAGCCTTTGCTCACGTTCTTGATAATATGTCCATCAGGATAGAGCCGGAAGAACTTATAGTCGGCAATATGGGACCCACTCCAAGATCATGTCAGATTTTTCCAGAATACAGTTGGAGCTGGATAGAAGAAGAATTGGACACTCTAGAAAGGCGAAGGACTGAACGTTTTAGAATCACTGAAGAAGATAAAGAGAATCTGCGAAAGGTCTT
The DNA here is from genome assembly GCA_004524565.1 of Candidatus Thorarchaeota archaeon. Taxonomy (GTDB): domain Archaea; phylum Asgardarchaeota; class Thorarchaeia; order Thorarchaeales; family Thorarchaeaceae; genus SMTZ1-45. Next base: position 8,509 of record SDNZ01000106.1, on the reverse strand, counting down.
CAATTTCTGGAAAGGAAAGAGTACAGCAGAGTTAGCAGGAGAGATTATTCCTGATGAGTCCAAGAAGGCATCACAGGCAGGACTATTTACAATAGGCGCACCAGGAACAGGAATCGGTCACGTCATAATCGATTATCAATCAGTCATAAAGAAAGGATTCAATGAATTTCTCAGAGATATTGATTCATTGAAGAAACAGCATAGTAGTGATGATAGTAAATGGCAATTCTATGAAGCAGTGAAGATACAAATCGAAGCAACCATACGATTTTCACAGAGATTCTCAGACCTCGCATCTAGATTAGCAGATGAAGAAACCGATGCACAAAGAAAAAACGAACTACTAGAGATTTCCAGAATATGCAGAAAGATTCCAGCTGAGCCAGCAGAAACGTTTCGTGAAGCTCTACAATCTTTCTGGTTCGTGCATTTGCTAGTGCAGACGGAATCAAATGGTCATTCAATGTCCACAGGTAGATTTGATCAGTATATGTCCCCATTGTATCGCACGGATATAGAACATGGCAGGTTGTCCAGAGAGAGCGCTCTTGAGCTTCTTGAAATGTTATGGGTAAAGTTCACATCACTAATTAAACTCAGAAACGAGTACTATAGTATTGCATTTGCTGGTCATCCTATGTTTCAGAACCTTACAGTCGGAGGACAGGATGAAGCTGGGAATGATGTGACAAATGAGATTACTAGACTAGTGTTAGAAGCAACTGCAAATATCAGAGTGACTCAACCAACGGTTTCATTCAGATGGCACAAGAACACTCCCCAAGATGTGAAATTACAGGTTGTTGAATTAGTCTCTCAGGGACTGGGAATGCCCGGTATCTTTAATGATGAAGCAATCATCCCAATGATGCTAAATAAGGGAACAGCAGAATCTGATGCTCACAATTACTCAATTCTTGGTTGCGTTGAGCCAATCATCGAAGGCAAATCAGATCCAAGACCCAATATCGGATATGTCAATCTACCCAAGATACTCGAAATCACACTCAACAATGGAAGAAATCCAAAGACTGGAGAGCTTGTAGGGAAGGAAACAGGAGACCCAAGAAAGTTCTGTAGCTTTGATGAAGTAATAAAAGCGTACGAAGAGCAAATAGATTATACAATCGATCTGCTTACACGAGCAGATAGGAAAGCAGCGGGCGTGTTAGCAGAACATAAACCAACACCATTCATCTCATCATTGCTTCAAGGATGTTTAGCATCAGGAAAAACAATGCAGGATGGTGGTGCAATCTACAACAGTGGAGGAATCATGGGTGTAGGAGTAGCCATCGTTGCAGATTCCTTGGCTGCTTTACGCAAGTACATTTTCGAAAACAAAGAATTAACCTTTGATGAGATGTTAGAAATCTTGAAGAATGACTATGAAGGTCATGAAGAACTACGAATCCGTTTGGAAAACGATTCCTGCAAGTATGGGAATGATATAGAGAAAGTGGATATTCTAGCACGTGATTCGGGAAGAGCTTTTTGTAACTCTATTCAGAGTCGAATGACTACTAGAGATGGACCATATCATGGTGCGCTCTTTTCAGTATCCATGTACATTCCCCAGGGAGAGGTCTTAGGTGCTACCCCTGATGGACGAAAAGCAGGATACATGTTATCCGATGGGGTTTCACCAACTCAAAATAGAGATAGGCATGGACCTACAGCTGCCATGAAATCAGTAGCAAGATTGGACCATTCACTCTGTTACAATGGGACACTATACAACATGAAATTCACTCCTGATTTCTTTGATACTGATAAACGCAGAGAGAAGTTCATTGGGATGATCGATGCATATTTCCAGATGGGAGGATTCCACGTTCAATTCAACGTTGTTTCTAAGGAAACCTTAGAGGATGCAAAAGTGAATCCAATGCAACATAGAGACCTCATTGTTAGGGTTGCAGGTTATAGCGCATACTTCATTGAACTGGATCCGTTTGTACAAGACGAGGTCATTGCTAGAACTGAGTTCTCTGTGTGAACTTAATTTTTTTAATCCCACTCGGTAAGAGATTTAACTTAGGTGGAACATATGTAAAGCAAGTTAAACTTAACTTGAGTTGAAACCTATGCCTTATGATGTAGTCACTTTTGGTGAAGTGATGCTTAGACTGTCACCTCCGGATTTTATGCGTTTTGAACAGACGACTAGCTACAATGCCAATGCAGGAGGAGCAGAGATGAATGTAGCAGTTGCGTGCGCACGACTCGGACTAGACTCTGCGTATGTTACAAAACTTGGGGATAATTCTATTGGACACTTCATACGAAATAAAGCTCGAGAACATGGAGTAGATACATCACATGTACAGTGGGACCCAGATAGTAGATGTGGTGTGTATTATGTTGAGTTCGGGGCGGCCCCTCGGACGAATAGAGTGATCTATGATCGAAAGCATTCAGCAATCAGTAAAATCAAACCAGGTGAAGTGGATTGGGCAAATATACTGAAAGGAACTAAATTGTTCCATACAAGTGGAATCACTCCAGCTCTCAGTGCATCGTGTGCAGAATCAACGATGGAGGTTTTGAAGATTGCAAAAGAACAGAGCTGTAAGGTTTCTTACGACGTAAATTATCGGGGAAAATTGTGGACACCGAAAGAAGCACAGAAGTTCACTGAATCAGCATCAGAGTACATTGATGTCCTCATAACAACTGAGGAGGATACAAAGGTAGTCTATGGTATTGAAGGTAAGGACTACGAGGATGTAGCAGCGAAACTCACAGACAAGTTCGGTTTTGATGTTGTTGTAATTACCCTAAGAGAAACCCCTTCAGTACTGTTGAACAAGTGGTCAGTCTTTGCCTATTCAGATGGTAAGGTGTACAGAAGTCCCACCTATGATATTGAGGTCATTGACAGACTTGGTGGTGGAGACTCCTGTAGTGCAGGGTTCATTTATGGTTACCTCGTGGAGAAGGATTTACAGAAGGCTGTTGATTTTGGTTCTGCATTCAGTGCATTGAAACATTCTGTTCCTGGAGACCTTGCATTTGTATACAAGGAAGAAGTAGAGAAACTAATGAAAGGTCGTGAACGAGGGCTCAGAATAGATAGGTGATTATCGTGTGGAATAAGGAAAAAGCAATGAAACTCATCTATGATACAGGTCTCATTCCAATCATACGAGTTGAGTCAGATGAAGTCGCATTCAAGGTAGCTGATGCATTTCTCAATGCAGGTGTACATATTATTGAGGTCACCATGAGTGTGCCAGGAGCTCTAGATGTCGTAAAGAAACTTGTGGAGCAATTTGGAGATAAGGTCCTGATTGGTACGGGAACCGTAGTTAATGGAGAGATGGCACGCAAGGTTATTGACGTAGGTAGTGAATTCATCGTAAGTCCAAATTACTCGAAAGAACTAATCGAAACTGCGCAAGAATTCTCGAAACCAATCATCCCAGGCGCTCTTACTCCTACAGAGATATACGATGCATTCACTTTGGGAGCAGATGCAGTCAAAGTTTTTCCATGTGGGAATGTGGGAGGTGCATCATACTTGAAAGCAATCCGAGGACCACTACCTCAAATTCCATTGGTTCCTACAGGTGGAGTAGATCTAGAAACCGCGGGTCCTATGCTTGGTGCTGGCGCATTTGCTTTGGGTGTTGGGGGAGCAATTACAGATAAGAAGGCAATCAGTGAAGGAAGGTTCGAAGTCATAACTGAGAATGTCAGAAAATTCATTGATATCATTAAAGAGTATAGATAATGAATAATTATGGTAATTTCACTCTAACAAAACAACTAAATCATGCCTTGAATTCGCAAAGACATCGGATTGATTAACAATGACAGATGAATTGCTTGAACTCATGCAAGAAAGAATTGCCATTGGTCTTGAACGAGAAAAGACCATAGAAGCTATCGATGGTTGGGAGCGAACAGCTCTCTTGATGCTCAAAGAAGGTCCCGAATATCATTTCATCGTGAAAGATAACAACATTACCGTTCATCAAGGTACTCTCGATGAGCCGGATATGAAAATACAGAGCGATGAAGATACTATCCGCAAGTTATTCCTTGAAGAAATGAGCGCAGCAAGTGCACTCTTGAAGAGAAAATTGAAAGTCAAGGGATCTGCAGGCGATCTAATGAAGATTCGACACATCTTCTGAAAGTTACCGGTCTCGGAGGATCTTTGTTGGATAATGTAGTAGTTCAGAAGCTAATTGCTATCGTAGGTGAGGATTATGTTTCAACAAGACAAGATGTACTCCTTGCTTACTCGACTTCAGCTTCAATGAGCTATGACACAGTTCTACCCGATGCTGTTGTTCTTCCACAATCAACTGAACAAGTTTCAGAGATACTGAAAGTTGCGACTCAGTACAAAATACCAGTTACTCCTCGTTCAGGAGGATCTAGTTTACAAGGGGAAGTCATTCCGAAAGAAGGAGCACTCGTAATTGATCTACTTCGTTTAACTGAGATAGAAGTCTTTCCGGACCTCCGCTCCGTAACAGTGGGTGCAGGAATCAACTTCGGAAAACTGGACAAGTTGCTCAATAAGCAAGACCTCTGGCTACCAGTGTATCCGGGTTCCTCCTTGACTGCCACAATCGCAGGAAATGTTGCAGTGAATGGCTCAGGATTTGGATCCAGTCAATTTGGATGTATAGGAGAACTTGTTCTTGGTCTTGAAGTAGTTCTACCAAATGGTGAAATTATCCAAACTGGGTCTGAAGCTAATCCAAATGCTCCAGGACCATTCTTACGATACGCGTTTGGTCCAGACATTACAGGTCTCTTCATTGGCTCATTAGGAGTCTTTGGTATCATTACCAAAGTGTCGCTGAAGATTTTCAAACGAATGCATCACTTTGATTACAACACATATGGATTCAATACTCCTCAAGAAGCAGAGAAATTTGTTATCCAATGTAAGGAGAATGAGATTAGCCCAGTATGGATAGCAATCTATGAAGGGCGGATTCTAGATTTCTTCCTTGAAATGGTTGGTGAAGAATATGGGGTTCCCAAGTATGAGTGGCCACCAATCACGGTCTCTATGGTAATAGGTAGAATTCGGGAAGACCAGCTTGAGAGTGACAGAGCAGAAGCACAAAGAATCTGTGTCGAAGAAGGTGGTCACGTCATTGGAATCGCAGAGCTCCCCAAGGGTGAATGGGATGACAGGATGCGAGAGCTAGCACGGTCCTCATACGTTCATGGCTGGCATTGGCGAATTCTGTATCATCATGTTACACCATCGCAGTGGCACAGGACAATTGAGGAGATGTGGCCACTGTTTGATGAGTTCGGAGTCTTAGGGCACACTGCCGGGTTCCAGTCAGACCACAGTTCATACAACTATTATCCACAGATATTCTTTGACCCTCAAGACGCTGAAGACGAGAGCAAAGCAAAGGCAGCACATAAGGAACTAGTCAAACGTCTATTCAAGACCGGAGCAGTTCCGTTCAAGCTAGCTCCATATTGGGTTGATGGAATTACTGAGATGGAACCCTATCTCAATTTCCTGAAAGATCTCAAAGAAGCTATTGATCCCAATGGAATCATGAGCCCAGGAACAATTCCTGGAATCGAAGGAGAGGATTGATGGTGGATAAGAAAGTCATCACTGAACTCTCTGAGATTGTTGGGGAAGAATTCGTTTCAACCAAACAAGATATTCTACTTGCATACTCAGTAAGTGCATCGATGGCATCTGATGCAGTTCTACCAGGTGCAGTCGTTCGACCTGTAGATACAGAACAGGTCTCAAAGATTCTGCAAGTTGCAGCAAGATACAATATCCCGGTCACCCCAAGATCAGGAGGTTCTAGTCTTCAAGAAGAGGTAATCCCAGAACCAGATGGACTAGTTATAGAACTCATGCGACTTGACAAAATCAAACTTCACAAAGAACTTCGGTCTGTCACAGTAGGTTCAGGAGTTACTTATGGAGTTCTTGAGAAATTCCTCAAGGAACATGACCTTTTCCTACCAGTCTATCCAGAATCAGCTCTTGTTTGTACTGTTGCAGGGAATGTTGCAGTTAATGGTGCAGGACCAGGTTCAAGTCATTTTGGCTGTACAGGAGAATTGGTTCTTGGTGTAGAAATTGTGCTACCTGATGGGAAGATCATTACTACAGGTTCAGAAGCAAATCCTTACTCACCAGGACCGTTTCAGAGGTATTCGTTCGGTCCTGATATCACAGGTCTCTTCATTGGTTCTTTGGGTAGCTTCGGAATTATCACAAAGGTTTCAATGAAGGTATTCAAGAGGCACAAGTATTATGATCACAATACCTTCGGTTTCGAAACTCACGAACAAGCTGAACAATTCATGGTCGATGTCAAACAGAATGACATCAATGGGGTCTTTACATCCCTGTATGAAGGACCGGTGCTTGAGTTATTTATGGATATGATTGGTGAAGAACTTGGAGTGCCAAAATATGAATGGCCTTTCAGAACGGTTTCTATGACAATCGGAAGAGTCCGTGAGGATATGATGAGGAGTGATGCAGAGTTAGCGAAAAAACTCTGTGAAAAACACGGAGGGCACGTCATAGGTATTTCACAACTTCCGTATCAGGAATGGAATGGAAGACTCTGGTTCTTTGTGCGAGCCTGCTATGTTCACGGCTGGCACTGGAGAACCCTGTATCATCATCAAACGCCAATCAACGCTCACCGCTCAGTAGAGGAGATACGTGATGTGATGGAGAAATATGGTTTCCTGGGGCACACAGCAGGGTTCGCATCCGGTCATTCATCGTTCAATGCTTATCCACACCTCTATTTTGATCCACAAGATCCTGAAGATGAGCAGAAGATACGAGATGCTCACAAAGAACTAGCAAAAACACTGTTCAAGACAGGAGCAGTACCCTTCAAACTGGCACCGTATTGGGCAGACGCGATTGAAGGAATGGACAATTACATGGCATTTCTTGAGCTGGTGAAGAAGACAATCGACCCCAAGAAACTAATGAACCCAAGAGTACTAGGAGGTCTCTAATTGACTACCATTGACTTAGATGAACTACTGGAAAACTTAGCCCAGTGTAGAAGATGCGGTATTTGCCGTAACGCAGTATACGAAGACAAAGGTTTTGATGGAGTCTGTCCGGTGTGGAAGAATTCTGCTGGATTCGAAACCAGTTTCATGCGAGGAAGGATTCAGGTAGCTCTTGCACTCCTCGACGGAAGACTTGAGAAGACTGAAGAGAATGCAGAATCACTCTTCTCATGTACCCTCTGTGGCAATTGTACCTCTATCTGTGCTGCTGAGTTTGATCCGGCAAAATGCTTGGAATCTGTTCGTGAAGTTCTAAACGAAATTCCCAATGCGGTTCGTGATACAATCGCAAAGAAGATACTTGAAAACAACAATCCATATGTGGATGAGAACAAGACCCGCAGAGACTGGGTGAAAGAGGTTGGGTTCGATATTCCCGGTACCGGAGAAGTACTCTACTTCACGGGATGCACTGCAGGGTTGAAACTACCTGAGACTGCCAAGTCAACTGCAAAGGTACTCAATGCCGCAGGTGTGAATTTTGCAGTTCTAGAAGAGGAACCATGTTGTGGTTCGGTGATGATCCGAACAGGTATGGTGGAAGAAGCCAAGAAGAATGCAGAGAAGGCACTTGAGATGATTGCAAAATCAGGTGCAAAGAAAATAGTTGTCACCTGTGCAGGATGTTTGAAAACACTCCGTGAGGATTATTCTGAGCGATTCGGATTAGATGTACCTGAAGTCTTGCATATGGTAGAGTATCTGAAACCACTAATCGAATCAGGAAAATTGAAACTGAAGAAAAGTTCAGAAATCAAGAAGATAACTTGGCATGATCCTTGTCATCTTGGAAGGGCATTGGGTGTCTATGAAGAACCCAGAGATATATTAAAGGCAATCCCGGGAGTGGAACTTGTAGAAATGGAAACCAACCGAGAAGCTGCAATGTGCTGCGGATCCGGTGGTGGACTCCGTTCCTATGATGGTAATCTGGCAAAGAAGATTGCTTCAGATAGAATACAAGATGCTGAGGCAATAGATGCGGATATTTTAGCAACCGCATGTCCTTTCTGCGAACACAATCTGAAAGACGGTGCAAATCGCATTGGTAGCAAGATTAGAGTAGTAGATATTCTGGATTTGATTTCAAAGCAACTCCAATAGATACAACGTATTCTCAATGCATCGGATTGAATTGCGAGAAGTTAATAGTCATAGTTCTTTTTCGTAAACTAGAGGGGAGAATCATGAAAACTGGGAAGATTGATGTTGTTTGGCCCGAAGTGTGTATAGGCTGTGGAGAGAAAAGAATTGGGATGAAAGATGCTAATTACAGATGGAGAAGTACCGAACCTGTAGGTTCCACAATTCAATCACTCGGACCAATGATATCTTTCAAAGTTCAGGCTCAACTCTGTGAAGAATGTGCAGAAGAATCCAAGATGCTTCGGAAGGCAAATGCAGCATGGAATCAAACAATTTGGTTAATGAAATTCTTCTTTTTCCTTCTCTT
>SDNZ01000105.1 GCA_004524565.1 Candidatus Thorarchaeota archaeon | reverse complement strand
AAGTTATACCAATTCTTTACCGAATATATTTTTGCAATTGATTTTTTTATTGTGAAAATTATCTACAAAAATTTTATACTAGGGCGAACCCTTCATATTGACCTTTTACTCATCCCGGATTGTCAACAATCAAGGGGTTGTCTCAAAGATGGTGACAAAAGATACTATGTCTAGCCTGGAAGTTAGAAACTGGCTACTAGACCAACCAGAAGGCGAAACACTGCTTCGATGCTACCAATGTGGACGGTGCACCAGTGCCTGTCCGGTTGCAGATATCGAGCCCTCATTCAATCCAAGATTATTCTTACAGAAAATATTACTCAGTGATGAATTGATTGCAGAGGAGCAACTGGTTTGGAATTGTCTTACATGTGAACAATGTGAGGTTCGATGCCCAGAACATGTTAAGATACCACACATTCTCATACTAGCAAAAGTTCGAGGGTTAATGAAAGGAAATGTACCTGCAGCTGCCCTTGACCGTGCAAGAAACATCTTGTCAATTGGAAGGAGTTTAGAAGTAAGCTCACCCATGCTCAAGACTCGTGAAAAGATGGGACTTCCAGATCTAGGTACCCCACCAATGGACCAGATCGTAGCAATGCTTGTAGACATTGGAATTGTTGGAAAAATAGAGAAAGCAGAGTCAATCTATGGAGGTACTGAAAATGAGTAAAGCTCGAACCTACACTTACTTCCCGGGATGTATGATACCCTATCGATTACCACATTTCGAATTGACAATGCGAGAGGTTCTCAAGAAATTAGGAGTTGAGTTGGAAACAAGTCCCGATCATTCATGTTGCCCAGAACCCACTACATTCACGGGAGTTGACTTTGAAGCCTGGGTAACGATTGCAGCGAGGAATGTTGCAGTAAGTGAATCTACAGGAAATGATACAGTAGCTATGTGCAGTGGATGTTTTCATACTCTTGCAGTTGCGAATCATATGGTTCATGAAGATCAAGAACTTAGAGAAAGAATCAACAAACGACTCAAAAAGTCTGGACTTGAGGTAACTGGAGATCATTCAGTCAAGAACCTTCTGCATGTGCTTCATAATGATATTGGAATTGAAGCCATTCAGAAGCAAGTGACAAATCCTTTGAAGCAACTGAAAATTGCACCTCACTATGGATGCCATCTCGTGAGACCCTTAGAAGCAACTAATATGGATCATGCAGAGAATCCACAATGGATGGATGCAATCATTAGAGCAACTGGTGCCGAAGTTGCTGAATTTGAAAACAAGATGGCCTGTTGTGGTGCTCCAATTATGCCTGCAGATGAACAAAAGTCATTAACAGTCACATCAAAGCATCTGAAGCATATCAAAGCCTCTGGTGCAGATGCAATTGTAGTACTCTGTCCAACGTGTTACACCCAAATGGAGACACAGCAGGGGAAAGTAGAGGCAATAGCTGAAACTGAGTTTAATCTTCCAGTATTATCCTTAGGAGAGTTGTTAGCACTCTCGATGGGATTGAGTGAGATTGTTACTGAAAATCAAAGAAGATACCATCGAGTCAAACTCACTGAGTTACTGGAAAAGGCTGGAGTCGGAGGTGCATAGAAATGACAAAGAACGCAGTTGTTATTGGTGCTGGTCTAGCTGGAATACAGGTCTCACAGCAACTCACTGACCTAGGAATCACTATTCATCTAATCGAGAAAGAACCGATCATTGGAGGTCTCTCAACCTATCTCGGTCGTGTTTTCCCAACAGGTGACTGTGCACTATGTCTTGATGCCAGTAATGAGATGTACGATGGTCATCATCGAAAATGTCAGTATCGTGGTTTAGTTACAGAGAAGAAGAATCTCAAGTTGTATACCCAATCTGAGGTCAAGTCAATCACTGAAGCAGATAGCGGATTTAAAATATCAATCAAATCTGAACCACGATATGTAAATCTTGATCGTTGTGTAGTGTGTCTTGAATGCATAGATGTCTGTGATGTAGAAGTAGCAGATGAATACGCTCTTCGTGGAGGAACGCGAAAGGCCATCTATCGCCCAATTCCTCAAGGAGTACCTCATGCCCCTCTAATAGATTTAGAACACTGTACGAAATGCGGGAAGTGTGTAGATGTCTGCAAGGTCAATGCTATAGACCTCGAGGAGAAAGAGAGTTCAAAGACAATCAACACTGATGCAGTTATTATAGCGACAGGTGTTGAAGAAAAGATCCCACTCGATTTCCCAGGATATGAATACAGGACATCTGATGATATCATATCCCATGCTGAACTAGCTAGGATGCTTGACCCTACTGGAGACACTAATGGTGTTGTTACTACTTCAGCTGGTGATGTGGTTTCTAAAGTGACTATGGTACTTTGTGTTGGTAGCAGAGATAAGACTGCTTTCGAGTACTGCTCTCAGGCATGTTGTACCTATAGCTTGAAGCATGCAGAAATGCTGCGAGAACTGGGTATTGATGTGACAATTTGTTACATGGATATACGAGTTCCAAATCATAGTTTTCACTATCTGGAGAGCTCGATTGAGAAAGGTGTAAAATTCATTCGAGGTAAACCAGACAAAGTTGTTGTTCGGAGTGGCAAACCAGTTACAGTAGTAGAGGATACACAATCTCAGAAACTAATGCAGATAGAATCTGACTTGGTTGTTCTGGCTTCGCCGCTGGCTCCCTTAGGAATAGGTAATGATCCTGTTTCTGCTTTTCTAGGAGAATATGGATTTGCCCAACGAGTTGTAAAAGAAAGAAAGGTCTATGCGTGTGGAACTGCCACCGGACCTACGGATATCCCGACGAGTATCGCAGAAGCTAATGCGGTTGCACTCAGAGTATATTCTGATTTGAAGGGAGGGATCTAAATGAAGAAGCTCTTTCTGTGTACTTGTAATAAGACTCTCAACAAATGGCTAGATCTTGAACGAATTCAGAAGGAAATCGGTAGTACATTCGAGTCTGTTAAGGTTCATGATGCACTATGTTTGGAAGAAGGACTTGCATTTCTAGATTCTGAAGTTTCGAAGGATGATGCAATCGTTATTGGTGCTTGCACATCGCAAATTATTGGAGTACCTTTAGAAAGACGACTCAAGACTGAACAAGTGTCATTCGTGCCAATACGTGAACATGTTGCATGGGTACACAAGGAGGATAAGAAGAGTGCAACAAACAAAGCTATAATTCTCCTTCAAGATGGTGCCATTCATGTCAATCATATGGAACCAAAGACAGCAGTGGACCTCCAGATTGAAAAGAAGATCTTGGTTGTTGGAGGAGGTTTAGCAGGGCTGAAGGTTGCTAGCGACTTGGTTCAACTAGGTGTGGAAGTTACTCTGCTCGAACCTCCTGAGTTCAACAAAGATGACTATGTAGAAAAGAACCAGTTCATGGCTGATAGTTCTACATTGAAAGACACAGTAAATGGATTACTCGCTACTTCTAAAGGTGCCAAGAAACTCAATGGAACAGTCACAAGTCTTAGTGGTAGGGCTGGACTTTTTTCAGTCATTATAAAACTCGATGATGGAAAAGAGATGGATTTACTTGTAGGTGCTATAGTTGTAGCAACACATACAGAACAATCAGCACCATCTTTGGCAAAGACATCTCTTTATGGAAAGTCTGAAAACTCTGTGTTGATTTCTGAGTTAGCAACTTTGGCATCAAATAAATCAGGAAAGACTATTCTTGTAGCACAAGACCCAACCTATCACGAAAGCGATGCGGAGGGTAGTTATCTCCTTCGAGAAGTAACACAAGCTGCAGAGAAAGGAAATACTGTCATTGTAGCTCATTTCAATATTTACACGAAAGATGAGAATCTCTACCGAAAAGCAAGGGAATCAGGAGTCATTTTTGTAAGAGGAACTCTTGAGAAAGTTGACAAAAAGAAAGATCAATTTGTGTGCAGACTCGAGAACACACTGGAGTCACAGGTGCGAGAATTTACAGTGGATTACATTGTTTTGCAGCCTGAGCGTAAACCCTGGTCTGGTACAAGAAAACTAGCCAATACACTTGACTTGAACTTGGATCAAAGTGGATTCATTAAAACCAGATACTCAAAGATGAAACCCGTCCAGACTTCAAAGAGAGGTATTTTCATTGCTGGCAATGCAAAGACGCCAATGAATCTAAACGATGCATTAGCCTCAGCTTCTAACGCTTCTTTAGAGGTATTCAAGAATATCATCGCAGAAGGCGAACGTAAAGGGTGGATCCCGGTCATTGATGAAGAACAGTGTGATCTTTGTGAAGCCTGTGTCAATGCTTGTCCAAACGATGCATTGAGACGTGATGAGGACCTCATTAAACACGTGCCCATGAACTGTGAATTCTGTGGAATCTGTGTATCAGCATGTCCAACACGTGCAATTGAATTTCAATCACACAAAAAGGATAGCTGGCTTGCTCGGATAGAAGCAATTGGTGCAAACCATAAGAAACTAGAAGGCAAGAAGCCTTTCACATTGGTCTATGCTTGTAGTGAGTGTGCCAATGCTTCAATCGACCAAGCAGGTTTCACAGGAAAAGGATATCCTACTGGAACCTATGTTCTTCAATTTCCGTGTGCAGGAATGGTGTCCCCAATTGAGATTTTGAAAGGATTAGTTGAGGGGGCAGAACAAGTCATCGTTGCTCACTGTCCTCCTGGTGGGTGTCATCACCAGACAGGTGACCATCTATCAGAACTCGTCGTGAAATTTACACAGGACATGTTAACTAGTATTGGTCAAGATCCTAGTCGCATAAAAGCGACGTACATGATAGCGGCGTTACCAAACAAGATGCAAGAGGAGGTTGCTCACCGTGGATAAACGAATTGACCTACTGGAAGCAATTAGATCTATTGCAGTAAAGACACCTATGAATGACATAGAAGTGCCAGAGAAAGTAGTGGGATTTGGAACGATTGAATACAAGGCTCAGACATGTAGTGCATGCAAGAAATGTATCCTTGCCTGTGAACCTGGAGCTTTAGATATGGATTCAACATTGAATATGCCAGATTATGTTCGAGCAACTGTACCTATGGAAGGTTTCAGATCAAAGAACCGAGAGACCCTTGTTACACTTTTGCAGAGTCTAAAACAGGATTATAATTTTGGTGATGTACTAGCGGTTTCTGTTCCTGAAGGACTAGCTGGATATGGTTCTATAGATTGGTCAGCAGAACAGTGCATCGCATGCGAAAAATGTATTGAGGCATGTCCTGAGAATTGTCTTACTTTGAAGAAGGTATACAAACTTCCTGAAATAGTAGGAGAAATTGAAGCTGTTCCAGTAAAACGAACGGAAAAAGATTGGGAGCCATTCATCATCTGCTTTGTCTGTTGGGAATGTTCCCATGCAGCAGCGGACCTTGCCGGTCTAATGCATCTCAGTTATCCAGCAACTATACGAACGGTCAGGATACCATGCAGCGGCGCACTCGAACCAATACATATCATGACAGCAATGGCACAAGGTGCAGATGGCGTATTGGTTACGGGATGCCTTCTACATGAATGTCATTATGGAGGAGATAGTCCAAAAGCAGGCAATTTTATGCAATATGATTTTGTCAAGTTCTGGTCTGATATATTCGAGGAGATAGGGATAGGAGGAAGACTCTACATAGATTTCGCATCTGCTGCGATGGGTATCAAATTTGCAGAAATTGTAGAAACATTTACCGAACAAATTAGAAAACTGGGACCAAGTCCCATTCCCGTGAAATCGGAGGTGCAAGAATAATGGCAAAGAAAAGTGGAAAGACGCCAAACGATCGCATTGGTGTATTCATCTGTTCATGCGGGTCAAACATTGGTGGGGTCATAGATGTAGACAAACTCGCTCACGAGTTTGATGATTATCCTGGAGTCGCGTTATCTACCTGGAATATGTTCACATGCTCCAAAGAAGGGCAAGTTAGAATAGCAAATACTGTTGAAGAACAAAATCTAACAGGTGTAGTAATTGCATCATGCACCCCAAAACTCCACGAGGAACTCTTTCGTGATGTTATCGAAGAGAAAGGGCTCAATCGTTTTAGATTAGCACAAGCAAATATCAGAGAGCATGATTCTTGGGTGCATGGTGACAAACCTGAGAAGGCACAGAAACTCGCGTATGAACTTATAGCAGGTGCAATCGAGCGAGCGAAACTACTTGAAGATATTGGGTTCGAAGATTATCCAGTTGAAAAATCAGTGATGGTTATTGGAGCTGGAGTGTCAGGTATCCAGACTGCACTTGACCTAACTGCAAAAGGTATCCATGTAGATCTGGTTGAGAGAAATGTATCAATTGGAGGTTACATGGCAAAACTGGAGAAGACATTCCCGACATTGGATTGTTCAATGTGTATTCTTTCTCCTAAATTGAGCGCTGTCGATCGAAACAAAGACATTACACTTTACACTACTACTGAAGTCAAAGAAATCGAGAGGGATTTTGGCAACTTCAAAGTCACCCTAGTGAAGAAACCTCGTTATGTGGATTTGGAGAAATGTAATGATTGTGGAGATTGCTATAAAGTCTGTCCAGTCCTTACACCAAAACATCATGACTTGGGTATGTCAAAACGTACAGCTATCTTCAAACCATTCCCACAGGCAGTTCCTGGTCAAGCAGCAATAGAGAAGCTTGGTCACGCAGCATGTAAGATATCCTGCCCTGCACATGTTAGTTGTCAGGGATTTGTAACACTCACCAAGGTTGGCAAGTATGACGAAGCCCTTAAACTAGTCAGAGAAGCTATACCATTCCCAGGGGCACTAGGTCGAGTTTGTCCAGCGCTTTGTGAAGACGAATGCGAGAGGGGCACCTACGACGAGAGTGTGAGTATCAGGAATATTCATAGGTGGTTACATGATCGTGAACTCGAAACAGGCGAGATTGCTCCTGTTGATAATAAGATTGACAAGAAAGAAAAAGTAGCTGTAGTTGGTGCAGGACCAGCAGGAATAGCATGTGCATTCTACCTAGCACAGAAGGGTTATCCAGTCACAGTATTTGAAGAACATAAAGAGGCAGGAGGCTTACTAAGGTGGGGCATTCCAGAGCATCGTCTACCACGTGATATCCTGAAGTCGGAGATTGACTATGTGAAACAGCATGGTGTTGAGATAATCACAGGAAAGAGAGTTGATTCTCTAGATTCACTCAGAAAACAAGGATTTGATGCGGTCTTTCTTGGAACAGGAGCTTATGTGAGTTCAAAACTGCGTGTGAATGGTGAGGATGCGAAAGGCGTCTATCATGCTCTTGATTTCCTTCATCGAGTGAATGGAGATCAAAAGGTAGAGATTGGAAGCAAGGTTGCTGTCATAGGAGGAGGTAACTCAGCCATTGATTCCGCCCGAGTTGCACTCCGTCTTGGAGCTGATGTTACCCTGGTGTATCGTAGGTCCAGAGAAGAGATGCCTGCAATCAAGAGTGAGATTGATGATGCAGTGAAAGAAGGCGTGAAACTGAAATTACTCGCAAATCCTGTGGAAGTGCTTGTTGCAGGTGGTGTAGTTTCTGGGATCAGATGCATCAAGATGAAACTGGGAGACCCAGATGAATCGGGAAGACGACGCCCCGTACCTATTACTGGTTCAGAATTCGATTTAGATGTCGATAATGTCATCATTGCTATTGGGCAATCCGTTCACCCAGATGGACCTCATTCAGTACTTGAATTATCTAACTGGGGTACTCCAATCGTTGATCCAGTTACAATGCAGACAAGTATGAAAGATGTGTTTGCTGGAGGTGATCTGGTCACAGGTCCGGCACTTGCTGTAGAAGCTGTAGGCGCAGGACATGAAGCAGCAAAGTCTATCGATCTATTCCTTCGTGGTCTCGATCTTATAGAGACCAGACCGAAGGCTCAACCTAGAGCTCCAAGACCTGAACTTGAACAGGATGAACTTCCCGGTGGATCTCGAGCAAAGATGAAGACATTGCCTGCAAAAACAAGAGCGGCGAATTTCGAAGAGGTGGAACTTGGATTCTCAGAGAAAATCGCAGTCAAAGAAGCAGAACGATGTCTGAATTGCGCAATCTGTTGTGAATGCAAATTATGTGTCGAAGCATGTGAGAAAAATGCTATTGATCATTGTATGGTTGAAGAGGAAATTGAACTGACAGTAGGTGCGATTGTAGCAGCCACTGGTTTCCAAGAAATTAGTATGAAAGAGCTTCCTGAATATGGCGGTGGAAAATTCAGGCGAGTTATTACGGGAGGTCAATATGGGCGTTTGTTGAGCCTTGTTGGTCCGACAGCAGGGAAAATCCTTATTCCACCAGAGTACAAAGAAACTCCGAAGAGGATTGCTTTCATTAACTGCGCAGGATCACGAGATGAAAAATGCAGACCATGGTGTTGTAACTTCGGTTGTATGTATACACTGCGTCATGTAGAAATGACTCATCGTGAATACCACAATGATATCGACCAGTGGGTTATCTATCATGAACTAAGAGCAGGTGGAAAAGAGTACGAACAGTTCTATGGTCGAGTTAGAGAACATGGCGCGAAATTTGTACGAGGCTTCCCAAGTGACTTCACCGAAGAGGAAGATGGAACAATTAGTTTCACTGTCTTTGATCAAGGCAGCGGTCAACTACTTCGATTGAACTTCGATCTTGTAGTCCTGACGATGGCTGTAGATCCAGCAGAAGGAGCAGCTGAATTAGCCCATATGCTAGGAGTCGACCGAAGTGAAGGAGGTTTCATGAAAGAACTTCATCCAAAACTCGAACCTGTAAATACAAAATCACGGGGAGTATTCATCGCAGGAGCTGCCCAGAGTCCAAAGGACATACCTTCCTGTGTATCTGATGGAAAAGCAGCAGCTAGTGCAGCTTCATCTCATGTACTCAGGGGACAAGTTCGCGTTCAAATGGATAAAGCTATCATTGATGATGAACTATGTATTGGATGTGGTCTCTGTAAGCAAGTGTGCCCATTCGATGCGATAACACTTGAAGATCGTGAGGATGGTCCACAATTATCAGTGGTTAACTCATTGCTTTGTACAGGTTGTGGTAAGTGTCAGGTTGTCTGCCCTACAGGAGCTGCAAAACGCAAACACTACACAACAGAGCAAATTAACGCAGAGATACTTGGTCTCATTGCAGCTCATAGAAAGCAGGTGGCATCTTCACAGTAATCCAGTTGGAGAATCTCTATGACTCAGCAGAGCCAATCTAGAGAGAACACTCTTGAATTACGTAGAGTGTTCCAACAGCTTCTTGAAGATGAGAACGAACAGGGAGATATTGGTGTTACAAGTTTCAAAATCGTATATGATGAACTGATGAATGTACAGAAAGAGAAGCTTCGAGAAATAACAAAAGACCAATTTGATGACCTTTACGAATCTGGTTCAATCATAAGTATTGGTGTGGCATATCGAAACCCGATAATTGACTACATAGACGATAAGCAAACAGGTGAAGTTGATTACCCTCTATGGAATGAATACGCAAAAGAGTATGATAGAATCAATCAAGTCTTGAATCGGATAGCTCCTTCAATAGCATCTCGTTTCGAAGGTATTCCCCTCAAGGCAACTATTGGAGGAATGATAGGGGATGTAGAACATGTATGGGAATACTGGCCTTTGGTCGTTTCCCATAGAGTCGTTGCTGAAAATTCAGGTATAGGTTGGCGAGGTAAAAACCAACTTATTATCCATGAAAAATTCAGTTGCGCCATCAGATTTGCTTCGATAATTACTACAATGCCCTTGGAGCATGGAGAGAAAATTGAATCAATGTGCGGTGATTGTAGAGCATGTGAAGATGCTTGCGGATTCATCAGACATCGGGACATTCTACCAGACTATCGAGAAAATTGTCATAGGTATATTCAGTTTCTGAAATCCAAAGGAATAGAGAAGGACATCTGTGGAAAATGTATCAAAGCTTGCTATCGGAGTAGTATTTTCAAAGATCACTTCTCACTTTGAAGTTAGATAATTTAGACCCTTAGTGAGCCACGAAATCCCCTAACACCATAGTATGAGGGTGCGCTGTTGTGATACACGAAGACATTGTCGTAGCGTCGGTCACAAAAGAGAGCACCGCCTAGTTTCCTAATGTCAGAAGGTGTTTTTACCCAGCTCGACGTTTTCGTATCGAAATTTCCAAGTTTCTGCAACTCTCGATATTGTTCTTCAGTTAATATCTCAATGCCCATCTCAGCTGACATTTCAATTGCGTTATTTTCTGGTTTATTTGCTTTCCTTGACTCCAGCCCTTCACGGTCATAACAAATATTTCTGCGGCCAATAGGACTTTCCACTGAACAATCATAAAAGATGTATTCACCTGTCTTCATATCATAACCAACAACATCAGGTTCACCACCAGTTCTTTCCATTTCATTGAGTGACCACAATTTGTTGGTATTTGCTTCAAGCTTCGCTTGTACTTTAGCCCATTCAAGACCACTATGGTGGTTTATGTTTTTCTCAAAACGATCTTTCAGCACTATGAGTAGTTCTTCACTTTTTTTTGTAGATATTAATCCTCTTTGTGATGAACCATTTTTCATTT
>SDNZ01000104.1 GCA_004524565.1 Candidatus Thorarchaeota archaeon | reverse complement strand
TTTCCAACCAGATAGATTTTCCCTGAATCTACAACCAAATCTTTCACAAAATCGAAATCTGATCCTTTAATCGTTGTGTAATTAATTGGTGAAAAATCAGTTCCATTGATCTTCATTAGGAATGAATCACAGTTGTCATCATTATCTCCAGTATCTGATGTGATTCCAGCAACATAGAGATCACCAACCTCATCATAATCAACGCAAATAATGTTATCTTGCGTTTGATTTCCAGTGAGGGTAGAGAAGACCAATGGTTCAGTGATATCGAATGGATATTGCTTATAGTTAGTTTGATCTACAATGACAGCTTCACAGATAAGCGGAGTATTTACTATCAGGAATCCAGTAACAAGAATCAGTATTAACATCTTAGGAAAAATACGTGACAATGAAACTCCATCCTCTTGTCATAAGTATCCTAGAATCTTAAAATTGTTTGCCCAAATTCTGATAAAGAGGAATGTCCTCACCAAGAAAAATAGGTGAGGCCATCCAATTCTTTCTTTTTCTAGTATTCAACTGACATTGCTACTTCACGTTGTACTAGAGCTTCTTCTTTCACACCGGGAGCTTCCTTTCGATTTGGCAGGAGGAATGCAAGACCCGTAATGACAAGTGAAGCTGCGAGTAATAGATCTGGAACAAAGAAGAAAGCAGTATTCAGGAGAGCCACTCGTAGCAGCTGACTTGCCATAGCAGGAGGGATTCCCACAATCATCAAGTCACTTCGAATTTCTTTCAATCTTCCTGTCTTCCACGTGATAAAGAAAGTGGCAAACATAGCAACTCCAGCTATTAGAATTAGTGGAATTGTCGCGTTCATGATTAGTGCTTCGGACGTCCCAAAGATCGCTATCAACCACCAATATGCTGTTACTCCAGCAAGAATCTTGATGTGATGCCGCTGAATTCGAGGAGCCCATATCTGCAGGATAGCTCCTATAACAGGAATAATCGAACCACTGATAATCAGTGACCGAATCTTCAAGAATTCCAGAGTCGCCTCGAGAATACCTAGATTCTGGAGAGCCAATACGAGTACTTGACACGAATGACTTAATGTAGTGACTCCAAAGACCAACGGCAGGTCTGTAATCAATCGATTACTCTGTTTGAACCAGAGCCTCAACAAATATACTCCAACGGTCGTGGAGATTAGAATAGTGGTAATTGTTGAGAGAATTACCAAATCTGTACCTAACTGCATTATTATCATACCTCAAAACTATTGTCTTGTTCAGCAGTTTCCTTCTTAGGTAGACCAGCAATTGTTGTTCTCACTCTCTCACTAATTCTTTTCCAACCATCGGAAAACTGTTCAATCTTGTATGTCCAAAACACGAAGAACAAAATTGAGAAGATGATTAAGAAGAAGAGCATGGTCACCATCATCACTCCGGAATTAGCAAATCCAAGATCAGGACCTTGCATTGTTGGCTCAGGACCAAGCTTGAAGCACTCACCTACAAAGTTGAAGATGGTGTGTGCTACAATAAGTCCCATCAAGGATTTTCCAGAGCTGAATCTTTCATAATAGATACCAAATAGAAGTCCGAGGATGGTTGTAAAGAACACCATCATGGACACTGTTGTCAAAACGGATTCTCCTGGTGATGCATTCAATAGAGGCCAACCTGAATGCCAGAAACCAAAGATGATGGCAGAAACCAAGATGGCGACTTTAGCAGAGTATCTTGTTTTCAACGAATTCTGAATCAATCCTCTAAAGAGAATCTCTTCTAGAAATGCATTCGTTAGAAAGAAGAAGAACATGTATCCAAGCAATTCCTGATTTAGAATATTAAGCTCCAACGGATATGTAGGATCAATGATCAGACTATAGAAAATTGTTCCACCAAAATCAATGAGTACAGAGATTAGAAATCCAATGACCAACCCTGCTACAAGTTGGGTCTTCAATTGATCCTTGGAGAGTCCTAATACAGAGGCAATCTCGTCTCTTCGATATTTCCAGAAAAATCCAATAATGATTAGAAGTGGAAATAATTTGGATGGTAGAATATTCATCCAAGTATTACCTAGACCTAATACAAATTGGTCTACGATTCTCCAAACCACTCCTATTGTCAACATAATTCCGCTGAGCGTTAGGATGCTCATTGAAGCCCAAATAGATTTTTCATCGTGAACGGAATCACTACTCTTCTGAGTCATTGTTGTTACCATAGACACGGTCTCCTAAAAAGGTTAGACTATAATTTCCTGTGCTTCAATGGATTTAAGGCCCGATAACTACACAGATTGACAACAGACTCATTCAAATAGCACGCAGTAACTTACTACACAGGGAGATGAGTGGTCATTGGTACGTATTGCTCATATTTCTGATTCACACCTTGGAAGTTCCCTCTTCCAATTGACAGAAAGAAAGGAAGATGCTCGTAAATGCCTGAAGAAAGCAGTAGAGATGGCAATGCAACATTCTCCTGATATCTTAGTACACACGGGAGACCTGTTCCATTCACCACTACCACAGAATGATGATATGATCTTCGTCATTGAATTGTTCAAAAATCTGAAAGACAAAGTGCGAGTGATTGTTCTCGATGGAAACCACGACATCCCTTATGGCTATAGATACAACTTCAGTCCATTACGCGGTCTGGAAACAATGGACCTCATCGTATCAACAGGAAAAGGGCCATATGCGACATTCAGGGAGGTATACGACGGAAAGACCGTGGAGATGCATCTGCTATCTTGGACTTCAAAACCACAATTCGAATATTTCTTGAACTCAGCCCGACCGAAAGAAGATATCGCTCTATTCTTTGCCCACGATATTCCTGTCGTAAGCGAGAATCTACCAATCAATTTCCAATACTACGGGTGTGGGCATAAACACAACTTCTGGCTAGATGAGGAGTACGATATAGGGAGACCAGGCTCTACAGGTGTTGTGAATTGGAGCCGCGAGATGGGGGGAAAGAAGAAACTCATCGTTGTGGATATTGATAATTCTGGAAAAAATGAATACACTCTTCAAACACTGAATGATGTCAGGGAATTCAAGTTCATTACAGGACTGGATATCACCGGTATGGGCATGGAAGAAGTAAATCAGACACTGAGGAATTCACTTGGCAAATTAGCTCCCAAGAAGACAAAGCCAATCATTATAGTTGAAGTGAATGGTCTTATCGACACCCAGACAGAGAGAGGAATACAGCGAAAGGAACTCATAGAATATGGAGAGAAGAAATTAGACCCACTCTTTCTTCATATTGAACCAAACTGGTCGTCAATCGGGCCAAGACCGGTCACCCTATCCAAACCACTAGACGTAGAGGCTTCTGTTCTGGAGTATATGAAGCAGACAAATGATGCATATGCAGAGCAAGTCAAAGAACTCATGCCACGATTCTTCGGAGGTGAAGAGTGATGATCCGACGATTGTTACTCAAGAACTTCAAGGTGTACACGAACCAAGAGTTTTTCCTTGAGGAAGGATCTACTGCTATCGTTGGCCCAAATGGATCAGGGAAGACTTCTATCTTGGAAGCAATAGAGTTCGGTCTATTTAGAAGGGTCACACGTAAGGAGAAGAAAGTACCAAGCTTGGAGGACCTCATCAATCACAGAGGGAAAAAAGCGATAGTTGAACTAGATTTCATTGCTCCTATTAACAGAAGAGAATATACAGTTGTTCGCCAGATCCACCCAGGAAAGAAGAGTGCTGAAACTACAGCAGATCTATTTCTAAAGGGTGAGAAGAAACCTGAAGTCTCAGGGCCTACCCCAGTGGATGATCAAATTGTTGAGCTTCTAGGAATGGACCGTCATGCATTTTCAGCTCTAACTTATGTTCGACAAGGTGAGATAGATAGACTCTCCAGATTAAGTCCCAGAGAACGTCGATCGGATCTATATAGTATGATGGGATTAGGGATATACGACACGCTGAGTTCGAAAGTTCAGAAAGATTTGAGAAAGACAACGAAAGAGATAGGGAGTCTTGAAGAAACAAAACAGCATCTAGAAGAAATCAATAAGCACTTGCCATCGCGAGAAGAAGTGACCAATGCTTCCAAAGCCTTACAGAAGATTGTTAGCACTACAGGCAATTCATCGGACATTCAGAAGATACAATCCCTCATTGAGAGAATTCAAACATCAATAGAAACCATAGAAACGCAACTGACCTCTGCTGAACTCTCTGGAAGACCAGAGGAACTCAAGAGAGAGTCTGAGATTGCTAAACATCTGAGAGACCTTCTGGATACAATTCCTGATGTTGCAGAAAATCAATTGCGCCCGCACATCAGATCGGAGGCTCGCACATTATTCAGAGAGATATTCGGTGATAGGTACAGCGACCTTGTTATCGATGACGATTATGATATTTCACTTTACGACCTACAGGGAAACAAGGTCTCATTAATGGCAGCTTCAGGAGGAGAAGATGTCTGTGTTAATTTTTCTCTACGTGTTGCAGTGAACACCGCCCTCCAGAAATACTCGGTGTCTGGACCGCCGCCAGGCATTCTGATACTTGATGAACCCGGAGCAGGGTTGGACGAACAACGACGCAGATGGCTCCCTGATGCGATAGCAGGATTGGATATTGTGAAGCAGGTAATTGTTGTGACGCATATGCAAGAGCTCAAGGGTTCAACAGCACATGTAATCTCGTTGCAACCTCAAGGTAAGGGGCGGCAACCCATAGTGGAATTGCAATAGTTCAATATTTGATACCTGATGTACTACTCTCAAATGAAATTCAAAGGAAATAATAAGGAAGGAGTCATACCGAAGATTTGGAGTTACTGGGTATGACATTTGACATTATGGGTATTAATCCAAGAAATGAATTTGGAGAATATCTCAGTTTCAACAATGTTTCATGGCACCCACTTTGGTCAGCACTTTGCCAACACACACAAGCACTAACCAATGTGGACCGGGAAAAAGGATCGATGAACGACGGACTCCGAATTGAAGGAGACAAATTCTTTGCAATCATTGAGACCTTGGATGAGATGATGAGCAAAGGAAACCGCTATGGTATTGATGATATAACATGGTCAAATCTGAGAGCGCTATTACAATTCTGCGAGAGCAATGAGGGCTTTCGAATCTGGTAGGAGATGATGAATTTGGCAACAATACGCTACAAGTCCTATGTCCATTATATTGGAAGAGGACCGCAGACAAACACAGAAGTAAAACACTTTGACAACACTGAAAGAGTAGTAAATCTCTCTCGTCAACATCCAGCAAGAATCGAGGAGGTCGATTTGTCTGAAGTGAAACAGATGAAGGACTTGCAGATTCTCAACTTAGCTCGCAATCAGATTCAACAGATTGATCTAAATCCAATTTCGCAAGCAAAAAACTTGAAGACCTTGATTCTAGGGTATAATCAGTTGAATGCCCTTGACCTAAGGCCACTTTCTGGTCACCCAAGCCTTGAGGTGATTGTTCTTCAACGCAATCTACTCAGTAGAGGTCTGGACCTATCGCCACTCGCAAAGATTCCAAAACTCAAGTGTCTAGATTTGAGATATGCAAATTTGAGAGAAGTAGATTTCACGCCACTGAAACAGTGTAAATCTCTGAAGTTACTGCAGCTAGCACAGAACCATGTTTCTGGATTCCATACTAACAATCTACCAGAATCATTGCAAATACTAAGTGTCTGGAACATGAGTCTCACAGACCTAGATATGAAACCACTCTCGAAAATGAAGGACCTCACCCATATCAATGCAAAATCTAACAAGTTGAGTAAGTTAGACCTAAACCCGCTCAAGTCACTAACGAAACTTCGAGCGATCAATTTTAGCAAGAATATGATTGCTAGTGTCGATCTCGCAGGTCTTGCATCATCGGTGGGCATGGAGAAGATCTACTTCTCAGACAACGAGCTTACCACCTTGGATCTTTCGCCACTTGCTGCATTGACCCAACTTCGCATCTTGTGGGCAGGGAGAAATAAACTACGAGAGATAGACCTGAAACCGCTTAAGAAAATTCCCACCCTGGAGAATCTAAGTTTACTTGAAAATCACCTGTCTCAGATCGATCTTTCACCTCTAAGTAATAGTTCACTTGAATATCTAAGCTTGAATAAAAACGCACTCCGCTCGATTGATTTGGAACCACTCGCATCCTGTTCAAACTTACGACGTGTTCTGTTGAAGGAAAATCGAATTGATGAGGTGGATGTAACACCTCTGCTTCAGTGTAGTAATCTAGATCTTATAGCTGTGGATGCCTCAACAAGACTTGTGATAGATGATTCAACCTTCAGCGGAAAATGGCCAAAGGGACTAGAGAGAAAGAAAGACAGAATCAAGAAACCATAGCGATCTGACTTCTAGTGGTGTTTATCAAGTCCCTGTCGGTAACTAGAGTGTAGATAATACTGGGGCTATTGGTATGAATGAGGGTACAGAGTTTCTAGTTAAGGAGTGTCCATGTTTCCGAGTTTTTGAGGGAGAGAATCTCTGCATCAATGACAACTACTTGAGAAAAATTGTGACGATTGATGTTGATACAGATTTAATTGGGAGTGAACATATCTCTGAGGATTTCATTAGTACAAAGGCAAATGGGGATGATCTTTGTTTTTGTTTAGCATACCTAGGAGAGGATGAGATATACCACTGCATGTCGCAACAAGAAAACATCAGGATTCGAGGTCAAGAAGTAACCAAAGGTGAAATGCAGCAAGCATTGGAAATATTAGCTCCGGAGAATGCAAGGTTTTCATCTATACTCTGCGGTGAATGTCTTTACAGTATCATTGCAGCTTTGAAGGAAGAGGGTAATGCATCTTGCCCAATTTAACCCGATGGTGAATACGCTATCATGCGTCGTCAAAGAGAGATTGCTTGATATCGGAGATATTCTCCCCTTTCACGATAAGACTGCGAAGGTTCAGAGCTATCTTCCTGCTCCCTAGTGCTATTCCACCAACAAGAACATCATCCTTCAGAACAGCCTTGAAGTATTTTCCATTCTCTGCATCAACAGATACCAGAGTCTCGTAGTCGGGAGAATCAGGATGAATAATTCCAATACTGGTCAAATCGATTCCCGCAACCTGTAGTTGATTTGAGGGTGTGATACCTTCAAACTTCGCACTACCGAAATCAAGCATGTTCTTAGCTGCAACTCTTGCTGTGGCAGTTGCCCATGGGATGATTCCATACCACTGATTGTTGTATTCCATACAATCTCCAGCGGCAAAGATTCCTTCAGCAGAAGTCTGCATATATTCGTCAACAGTAATTGCCTTGTTGAAGCTGATTCCAGAATTCTTAGCAATGAGCGTATTCGATCGTACGCCAGTGGCAATTACAACGAGGTCTCCACTGATTGTATCGTTCGTGGTAGATACAATTCCGGTTGCATCTGTTTCTCCAGAAATACTTTTACAATTGAATCCGAAGAGAATGGAGATGCCTTTCTTCTCGAGTTGCTTAGTAAGAACAGCACTTCCTTGATCATCAAGTTGCATTGGAAGAAGTCTATCCTCATTGCTTACTACGATTGGTTCGCCACCAACCTCTTTCATTGCAGCTGCTAGTTCAATGCCTAAAATTCCTCCGCCAACGATTATCTCTCTTCCAGCACCTTTGACAGCATCACGAATATCAAGAGCGTCATCCAGGGTTCGGATAACGTGGACATTATTCTTATGGAGACCCTCGAATGGAGGAACAAAAGGGCGACAGCCAACTGCTATCAAGAGTTTATCGTATCTGCCATGATCTTGAGAAGTTGAGATAACCGTTTTTGTTTTGGTATCAATCTGAAAGACAGGAGTGGACAGCATAAGGTCAACATCGTTCGCCTCATACCAATCCAAGTCGTACCTGATTGTTTCCTTGACAGTCTTTCGCTTTGCAACAAGTTCAATCAAATTAGGTCGGGGGTAATAGGGATGCCTTTCATCAGTGAATACGTCAATTTCGATTTCCTTGTCCATACTTCGAATCTCTCGAACTGCAGTAGTCGCAGCTACACCGTTCCCAATGATGCCTATTCGTGGAATTACTTATTCCTCCTAATTGATTCGGGTATAAATTCTGCATCTGAGTTGTCCTTATTGAGTATACCGAAGTAGCAACTTCTGGAGAAATTTACAGCAATGCTAAAGTACTCCAATTACAAATCGGTAGATAATTGCGTTTAGGCCCGGAGGTTAGAATTTGGACACTAAAATCAGAGCCATCATAATAGGTATAATTCTAGTTGCTAGTAGCGTAGTCGGGGTATTCTTCATTCTTGGATTACCTCAGGCTCCACCAGCAGTATCTACCTTCAATGGGGACGCATGGATCAACGAGGTTCATATGAATTCAACATTGACAGTAGATGATGAGTATTTTGAAATCTACATTTCTGAATCATATTCAGAAACAACAATTCAGGGTTGGCAGATTACTACATTCGATGAGGAAGGAAGAATAACCCTTCCATCAATTATCAATGTGGATGCGGAGGATTTCATAGCAGTATATACGGGAATAGGGACTGAAGATGTGGATGCTGCAGATGGCACTGCTACAATCTACCTTGGAAGATCTAATCGGATACTAGATCCAGAAGGTGATGAGATTGCAATCTTCGATACATCAAATCAAGTCATCCACTTCATGCGCTATGATGGAGGAAATGGAGACCAACTCTATGATGATTGGAGTGAAGATGATGATGGACCTTCATTACCGACAGGATTTCCAGGATCACTCTCATATTTTGGGCAAGACAAGACAAATACATCAGCATGGCTTCCATCGCTAACTACTCCTGGAGACCCAAACCAGTATGCATTCACTACTGAAGGGACTAGCATACCATATTACATAATCATTACATCTGGAGTAAAAACGCAGTATTCCTTCTTGGGTATTGATGATACTAAAACAGCCGCAAAGAATGAGACAGTTGATGTCTTTCCCGCTGCTGGCGTCGATGCTGCGACAATTCAAGCAATAAAGGAACACATCCAATTTAGCCTTAAATTCTATGAGGAGAAAGGCTTTGATCGAGGTCCAGCAACCTACAAGCCAGGTAGGATTAACGTTACAGTCTCACAAGGGACCACTAAGGAAGCAATTGGTAGTTGTAACACAAAAGGAGAGATTGTAATCAAACTTGGGACCATAAAAAGTCTAATCGACCTCAAGTATGTTTGCGAACATGAACTCATGCATGCATTTCAGTTCAAGACTGAGAAGGATGGAGCTGACACGCAGGATCATGCCCCTGTAAAAAACAAGTGGTGGATAGAAGGACAAGCCACCTATTGGGGTATTGAATCAACCAAAGCAAACTACAATCTAACAAACAAACAAATCCAAGATGAATTCGACCGTGTTGGAGACCACAACTGGTATGATCATTACACAGACCTCAACAGGAGCATCACTATTGGTTGGGGAGGTTCGTATTCTGACTACATAGGTTCCTATCTCTTCAATAAATGGATTAGCGAAACCTTTGGGGAAGATAAGCTCAAAGAAATTTTTGACAAAGCAAAAGATAATTTCAACAATGATTCAAAGGATGTCAGCCCTGAAGATGCAGCTGCAGAAGTCCTAGGATTACCCTGGGAAACCCTTCTGGCAATGTTCCATGCATGGATGATGTCAGGAGCTATAACAGATAATGGAGTTCCAGAACGTAAAGGACACGTAAATGTAACTTGGTCCGGTACTGAAACTGGAGATTCCATCGGTGTCACACCAAACGGAGCAGGTGTAGAACGAATCAAAGTGAACAGTAATGAACCATTCACGATGGACTTTGAAACTGAACCTGGTTCGGTCTGGAAGATAACTGTCATCTACGTTTACTCAGATGGCTCACGTGAGCAGGCTGACAATTGTCCAAGAACCTACGCCGGATCTTCTGCACCTTGGCCAGTCAATCCTGCAGCGCACGATAAGGTCTTAGTCGAAGTCATAGTGATCAAAACACTGGTTTCTACAGGTTCTGTAAGTCAGATCAATATGACTTTGACACCTGTGAATCCAATAGGGCCACAACCATTGACACCGAATATTCCAGTGCCATTCAAATTGCCTCCTGGATTCTGGAACTTAACTGATCTCCATGATTATCCATGGTGGGTATCCTTTGAGTTGAACTATACCATAGATACATGGGAGCATCTCATTGCAATCGACCTTCCAGATCCTTGGTTTATTGATAGCTTCTTTGATGTTTACTGCACTCTGGCTGATGAAATGATTCTGAATGTATCCCACATTCAAGTCACTGAAGCTAATCCATATACTATACCATTTGATCCAGATGGTACATGGCCTTTAGGCATATACAACATTACCATCATACAATCAACACCTGAATCAATCATCGAAGGTACAATAGAAGATATAGCATTTCTCCCAGATGGCTATGACTTTGACCACCCGCAACATCATGACTATGGAGAATTGGTTGGGCAGGATTCAATTCAACATCGAACAACTGGAGACCGATGGTTTACGACATTCCCATCAAATGCTTCTTCATTTGAATACTTCCTCAATCTCCTTCCAGAGTATGAGATGAT
>SDNZ01000103.1 GCA_004524565.1 Candidatus Thorarchaeota archaeon | reverse complement strand
TGAAGTACCAACCTTCGATGCTACTCTAGCAATCGTAGCTGGTGCAGTCGGTGCAGCTGTTGTAATTCTAGTCGGTGGCTTTGTGCTACTCAGGCAGAAGTAGTCTAACACAGTTTTAGGGGACATATGTCCCCTTCCCCTTCTTTTTTTCATACTTGGCGTATCAGAATATACTATGTCTAGGTTAACATTGTGATATTGCGCGAAAGAGAGCCTCTTTAATACTAAAATTATCACCATCATTGAGGTCCCTGAGTAGATGAAGATTGATAGAACAAGACTTAGTCTGATTACAATTTCTGCATTGCCGCTGGCTGTTGGGGCGTTGCTAGCAAGTATGTTATTGGATTCAGCTCTAGTTGGTGAAGTAGTAGCAGGTAACAGTCGTATCTTTACTATTGAGGAGATTTTGATTCAAGTAGGCGTATCTACTGGTCTTGGATCTTTGATTGTATTCTCATTGTTCTACATTATTGAGAAGAGAGGTCCTGGGACGAAAAGAACCATTGTTGCTCTTGTTGTATCACCTATTCTTACAGCTTCATTCTTTCTCTTGGGACAATCATTACTCCTAATTCTCTTCAAAGGCTCAACTCCTTCCCTACTACCAAGTCTCTTATCGTTAGCTACAATAGGAATATTGTTGATGTCCTTCATCTTTATCGTGATGGACTCAGTCCCGCCCATTATGAAGAATCTCTTCGTTGTGTTTTATGGAAGTGTATTCGGAACATTCCTTGGTGTAATATTCATCACCGCCAGTATGTTTGTCTTGGTGATATCTGTCGTCTTTGAGGACTATTACCTGACAAAACATGCACCAGCTGCAAAAGATGCTTTGATGATAGATACACCTGGTGATGACCCTTTTGACTATGCAAGAATTCAGTCTAAAGGTGCTGCTGTTGGAGTTGGCGACTACCTTGCGTTTTCCTTAATATCTGCTCATGCATTTTTGTTCTTCCCATTTCATGTGTGGATTATGTCGATCATGCTGGCTCTCATAGGAATAATAATCAACGCAACTATTATTGCCAAGGAAAATCAAGTATTACCCGGTATACCACTTCCAGCAATTCTTGCACTGTTACCATGGGCTATCCATCTTATTATGATGGGATTGCTAGGAGCATAGCTGCGCGGAGCATAAGTCAAATATAATTAATAAAATGAAATTTCAGATGTGATATAGGATGATAGCAAGTGAACGTACACAAAATATGATTGTAGTAACAGTCATCATTGTCGCAATTATAAGTTCTGGACTTCTAGTAAGTAATGCAACATATTATGGTGGAAGCTATTCACTTGCTGGAAGACTGGAGGTAAGTCTACTAGAGGTTAAGGTCTCCAATATTAACCACACCGAGGGTTCTACTAATCCTAGTGTCAGTTTATCGTTCAACCTCTTCACATCATCCCTTTATGAGGGGAATGTTCGAATTACATTCATGGGTGCATCAATCCGGTTAAACGATGACTTGCTCTCATATACTCCTCTGTCATATATTCCTCCAGTATCTGAGCAGTATCTTACTCCAGAATTCAATGAAAATTACACCATGAGTAATGTCGCGTCCGCATCTGATCGAGAGGCAATTCTTAGTGCAGACACCTCAGGTACGTGGTTTTGGGAAATACACTATAGATACTCTTTCATTGTCTTTGATCAACCTGGAACAATTATCTTCCGGTACATTGATTTCAATACTACTACTACTGCAATCGTTTAATCCTAGCTATTTCAATTCCTCAGTCGGTGTTTGAGTTCTTTTATTCTCTCAACACTGACTGGATCCACATTTCTGAGCTCCGCAAGCTCTACAGAAACCATATCGAGAAAGTGAGTAAGTAAAAGCATTTCTTCTAATTTCGTTTTTCCATTTACTTCTAGATTCAAAGGTTCAAGTCCCATTTCATTATAGAGATCAAATGTAACGTCAAGTCTTCTCTTCACTCTGGAAGGTGCGTAGTTACTTCTCAAGAAAATTGGACGAATAGTACACCCATACTTTTCAATGAAACTTTCAATCTCGTTATGGTTAGATTCAGGTATCTCTGAATTGAATGCTAGTGCCTTGGAGTTTTCATTGATCTGGCATTTTGCTCTATATGCGACAGGAATTAGATGTCCTGCCCCAATGAATAATGGGATTTTTTCTATCAATGAATTCGCGACATCTTTTGGAGGTAGATGCCAATCATTCCAAGTTGCTGCCTTTTTCAGCAGCGTCTTTTCTAATTCCAGAAAATTTGTTCTCTCCAAACCTGCTAAGGTTTCAGTAATGGGTAATACTACAGAGAGTATAAGGGGTAAGGTAGATCTAGGTTGAAGTCCTTCAGGCAAAAGATATTGTGGATGATTTGCAGACTGGGTCATCTTTCCTCCAGATGCAACAGTAAAAATTCTGCATCCTATATTAGCAGTCATCGATAATGCGGATAATGTTTCTTCGGTATTTCCAGAATAGCTGACTGCTATTACAATCCATTCCTTGGTCACGAACGCAGGCACAGTGTAATCTCTGACTACAAAAATAGGAATAATTGATACATCTGAAAGTAGTGCCCTTACATAATTCCCTGCAATGGAGCTACCTCCCATACCCAAGAAGCAAATTCCACTGACTCCCTCTTTTTGGTATCTCGCAGAGACTTCCAATAGTTTTTCATCGACTCGTAGAGATGTGAGAAATTGGGGGAAATGTTCTACTAGGTTTCTCATGTTTTCAGGTTTGATAGTTATAGGTAGCGTCATTATGCTCGTTACATCCAAATCATCATTCCTTAAAGATGATTGTTTCATAATCTAATTTCAGGTACTGAAAGAGAACACTAAAGTAATGCATATTGCTGTTCTTTACCATCCATCTATAGCGAGATGATAGACCATGGGTGTAATGAAAACAGCAGCTGTCAAGGGAATAATTCCAGCTGGCAACAAGGTAAGTGAACTACGATCAAACCTGATGCGTCTAATGACTGAAATGTCCATTGTATTAGAAGAGCGTTTCGGAGAAGCAGGTCTTGAAGCAGTTTCAGAGATATTCAAACGACTGGGCGAGCAAGATGCAATTGCTATGAAAGACCGTCTAGGTTTTGGTAATACGTTACAAGACTCTCATGATGCTTGGATGGTCATTGGCCATGTAATGGGTTCTAAAATGAAATCTGATTGGGTTTCTGAAAACCGAGTTGAGTTCCATCATCTCTATTGTCCACAATATGATGCCTTCATGGAAAGAGGGAAGCTCTATTGCGATTCAGTTTGTCTTCCGTATGTTAGTGCTGTTGGCAAAATTGGTGTTGATGTCGAAACCGATGTTGTTAAGGCAGCTGATGATAAAGGTCCTTGTGTAAAGGGGCTTTCTATTAAATAGATTATCCGTGAGGAGAATGTTGAACTCAGAACAGCTGCGTTTCAAGGTCGGAGAATCACACCTTTCTGGGGTACTAGAAAAACCGTGTGACGAAACAAGTGCAGTAGTTCTAGTATTGCATCCACACCCCCTATATGGTGGTGATATACACAATCCTGTCGTCAGCATTCTTGTTGATGCGCTTCTTGATGTGGGATTTGCAACATTCAGATTTAATTTCAGGGGAGCTACAAAGCGCTCTGACTATACAGGAATTTCAGGAGCATTGGATGATGCAATAGCTGCATCAGAATTGTTGGAACGCAGAGGTATGAAAATAACTGGAATTGCTGGTTATTCATTTGGTGGGTCCGTAGCATTGAGATATTGTTCAATCAAGCAACTTGATTTCTTGATATCTGTTAGTTCATCACTTGATCTTTATCTAGATCGTGACATTGAAACTGGTCATCTTTCTGGTATTGAATGTCCGGTTCTAATGTTTCATGGAACATCTGATTTAACTATCCCATTTGAAAATATGATAAACATTTCTTCTCATATTAATAGCAAGGTCAAATGCATATCACTAGAAAATGAAGGTCACTTTTACCATCACTCGCTTAACAAAGTTCACGATGAGGTGCGATTGTTTCTGGAAAAACTATGACTTTTAAAAATCGCTACGGGTAATTTTAAGTAGCAACCTCTCAATGAAGAGCTAGTGATTCTTGTGCTGAAAGCGTTGGTATTTGATATGGATGGTACCATTACCGCACTAGATTTACCACTTGAAGCAATGAGAGATGACACAAAGGAATACTATATTTCAAAGGGACTGCCTCCTGAACTTTTAGAACCTGCTGATGGCATTTCCAGTTCAACTGCAAAGGCACGAGATTACTTTCTTTCTAATGGATGCTCATTAGAAGATTGGATAATTATGGAAAAAGAAGTCGACATCATTCTCAACAAACATGAAGGGTTTGCTGCAGAAAGTGCTGTTCCTCTTCCTGGTGCGCTTGAGGTTGTAGGGAAAATTCGTGATTATGGTTATCTCACTGCAATTCTAACTAATAATGGAAGAAGTTCAGTAGACCAGATTATGACGCAGATTCCACTTGCTGAACACTTCGTAATTATCCAAACCCGTCATGAATCTCCAAGACCAAAGCCGTATCCTGATGGTATCCTTAAAATCGTAGAGGATTTGGGTGTCAAGCTTGAAGAAGCAGTGTATATCGGGGATGCACTGATCGATGGTGCCGCTGCAACACGTGCAGGGATTGAATTCTGGGGTGTTGTAACTGGAGAAACTTCAGCTGATGCACTAGTGGAAGCTGGAGCATCTCATGTATTCAATTCGCTAGAAGAGGTACTTGAAGAAGTAATAGCAAGAAAATCAAACTAGACTAGAATGAAATGGCCATTTGTTAAGTATGCGTTTTCATTGCTGACGTGATGTAAAATCGCTTTCTAGTAAGTTTATTCGTGTTTTAGTATTTTATATCTTGGTCAATCTATTGATAGATGGATACGGCTAAAACCTAGCTAGAAAGCACTCTTAAAAGGTCAAATAACTGTCTCATAACGAAATGAAGGTTATATACTAATTCACGACTATGTATGTTGTGACAGGCAGTATCCCCAACAATGACATCGGTACACCATCAATAGATACTTCAAGCTCTATTGATACTACTGAGTCAACTAAAAGATTGGATCGATACGTCAGCACGCTAGAGGTTAAAGACCAAATGTCGATAGATGAAGGCACCTACCTGGTTCTACGTTCAGCATCAGGAGCTTTTACTTGTAGATATCCCCCCGTGCCTAAGATTTGGAACTCTATCGATCGCCCTCATGTAGCCCTACTTATTCCTGATATGAGTGGTATTTTTCCTGTATTTCTATCTCAACCCGAGGAAGAAACACGTTCAGGTTCCAGTTATCTGGTGACCAAGGACCTTACAGAACTTCCTACCAAGTCAATCATTGAGATACGACATAGTAATGCTCACTATGCTTATTATCGCCGTGACAACGGTTCATGGACAAAGGTTGCAGAAGCAAGTGATCCATTCGTTGTAGAAGTCTTCTCACATGGTTATGCTCCAATTGTCATGAACATGATTCCTTCGGTTTAGTTCTTAGCCCAGATTAGTCTGTTCGCTCTTTATCTGGTTCAAGAGAAAGTAGGTGCGGTAACGCGACAAAATTCAAAGGATGAGAGGCGCCAAAATTAGTTGCTTGCGTTTTTGAGGAGGAGAGGATGTGTGTTAGGATTTCAGGAGGGAAGGCGCCTCTCACACTTCACATTTAATTAATACAAATTTGTATATAAGAATTGTGGAATATTCAACTACACTACTAATTTATTGCGAAATTCGCAATAAATACTATTAGTCTTGTAATAACAACAAGAATTGACCCTTACACTCTCCTTCATAACTTCTATACAATCAATGATCACTTCCGGAGCAAGTCTACGGATTGATTTATGGAAATTTAGTCAAATCTATGTTGTTTTTTGTAGTAATTGTATCCGCAATGCGACATTTGCTTAAATATATTCAATACTATTATTTTGTAAGGGCCAGGGGGTCCTTCTCTCTCAGAAGTAATGTTTCTCTCCTTCCTTCCATGTTCTCTACGGGCCCCCTCTCTCTTCTCTTTTACTTCTTGGTTCTAATTCATCGAGGAAACATGAGTATACAGGTATTTTCAGAGGTCTCCTTGTTTCTTGCGCACTGAATAGTTGCTCTGTATTTGGTTACTAATAGTTTGATGGTAAACAAATCTAAGTTCGGTGCAATCGATTCTATATCTTCATTGCTTTCGATGAATTTACGAAAGTTTATGGGGATCTCATCTCCCTGGGATGAGATTGTTATGATTTGTTTATTGGCTGCTGAATTTAATGTAACAATAAAATGAATTTTGCCAGCAGGTCTTTTCCCTACATGAAATGAGAATATGCTCTGAAACAATAGGGACAGAAAACCATCTGCAGCAACGGAAAATTCCTTGATTCTATCGAACTGGAAACTGACAGTATCATCCTCAAATATTTGTTTGGTTGCTTCTATTGCTTCCTCGAGAAAAGGGATGACCATCACAGGCCATATAGCTTCGTTTAGTTGCTCCTTGATTCTAGTAAGTTGACTGACTTGAAGATTGACACGAATGGCTTCCCTGCTTAAGCTTCGTGCTGCAGTCCTGGTTTCTTTATCCTCCTCACTATGCTGTTCAGCGTATTCAAGGATATCTAGATATGTAATCATACCCTGCAAGAAATTACCTAATTTGTGAGTCCACATATTAAGGAAGAATTCACTCTCACTTTTTGATTGATTTAACTCTCTAGTTCTTTGTTTCACTTCTTGCTCCAAAAAGCGATGTGGGTGAATTATCGCAGTCAAGAATTGGGCCGCGCCAATAAGGAGAAATCCTGCGATTATCGACGTTACCCATAGCAACTCTGCAACCTGAAGAGGGTCCCATAGAATAATAATGAAGATAGTTCCGATAATCCACAGAGCAAGAGCTAGCATTAATGATAGATCAGTCGAGTTTCTAGTCTTACGCCATCTGAGAATTAACCAGGGGAGGACAATAAGCTGTGAGCTCAAGTAACCAAGTGAAATCACTCCTCCTATCAGTGTTAATCCCTGAACACCTCCTTCAGATGTGACCATGATGAATAATGGGTCAGGACTGAAGAATAATACTAGACTCGTTAGGGGCATTACAATCACTCCCCACAACATCAGAAGTAAAACACTTGGTCTAGATGGTTTCATTTCTCCAGTGAATGAACCAAGAATAATTGTTGGGATAACCACAAGTACAAATGCCATCGCCAGAGTTCGATTTCTATTTCGATCTGAAAATTGGACAGACCAATCTACCGAGGATGGGTGTGATGAAAGAAACAGAACTATCCAGAGTAGTATATTTGCACTCATTACTAGAAACATGAGGTGTCTGACTTCACGACTCTGGGAAAATGATACAAAGGAATAGGTGAGAACCGCTCCTGCTGTGACTGCTAAAGTGATTGACAGAATCACCAAGATGAATGAGTAACTGGGTATTGTGAGTATTTTCCAAGCTAATCCTGAAATGCCTGTATACAAGAAACCAAGGGATATACCAACAAATAGTACTACTACTACTTTATTCTCCCAGCTTGATTTTACTGTTTCACTCACAGTAAACGCCTTTCATTATTGTTGCTCTGACACAGCTGCCTACCATTGCTTTTTTTCGGCCATAAGTCTTCTGATTGATTTGTGTGCGTATATTCTGATAAGCCATCATTGTACTTAATATCAGCAATGCTTATATGCTATTAATTCCTATTATATTTTAGACAGGGGGTCCAAACGCGACCATCATGAATCTGTCACTCCCTCCCCTCTCTCCTCTCCTTATAGGACCCCCTTCTCTCCTCCTCACTTTTCTCGTAGTTCATCTTCAATAGCATCAAATCTATCAGGTTCATTTTGCGGATCTTCGAATAGAAATTTCTTGCCACAGTTCTGACACACAGCAATATCATCTTTGATGACTTCCATGCTATAGAAATATATTGCTCCGGATGTGAGGCATTTCCTTGGAGGAATTACTTCGAATTTCTTCCCACAGTTTTAACATACACGGAAATTAGGATATTTTTCATGTTCAATTCGATAAGAATACACAGCTTTACAATTCGGACATTCTCGTTGAGTTGTTGGAACAAATGCAACTGGGTCTGCTACAAGCTCGATATGGCCACATGATTTACAGAGAATGGTATTAATTTTCACTTGATCTTCTGTACTGCATAAAATTGGATAATGTTGGAAATACAATTGACTGTTCCGATATGTTGGAATAAATCCAAGATGGATGTTGGAACTTCCGCATCTGAAACAGGTAGAAATATCCATAAATCTCGCTCTTGTTCATAATGTGTAAGAAGCATTAAGGCCTTTGCTAGTTTTTTTGTACAATTGTTTTTCATCCAGAAGGTTTTAATGGAGTTGCAAAGTGTGCCAAGCCAAGGCGAGAAACCGTGTCAATGGCAAAAAGAGCAGTTGATAGCACACTCAGGCGAATTTTAAATTACACTGCAGAGATTTTCATATCTATTTTCATGCTAGTGTTTATATGTATCCCGTTGGCATTTACTATTCCCATGTGGTTCGAGTATGTGCTCTTCGATGTTCCACGTACTGAACTGGCAATCAATCCTGCTGCATGGTTTGGTCTTGATGGCACTCTTTGGATCACTCTACTACTTGGACTCGTGAGTCTATCCATTGGATATCTATACATCATCAAAATCAATCCTGGTGATGCATCTGCTTCTGAAGAGGATGCTGAAGAGTATGACGTTGAGGATGAGGAAGAAGATGTTTCCGATGATGTAGTAGTTGACCATATTCCCATTGAAGAAGAAGATGTCAAAGATATTCCTCTCGAAGACCAAGAAGAAGAAGAAGAGGAAGATTACCTCCTTGATGCTATTGAAGAAGAACTAGAGGAAGAGAATGAAGCGGACTAGTTCTTTCTTCACTCAATTCATCATATTTATCAAGTTGAAGTCTAGGCAAGATTTACTTTCTTAGCAAGCTTATCGACTAAATCTGAGAATGCGTTTGCTACCTTTGTATCAGGTTCCTTCATTACAAAAGGTGTACCTTCGTCACTTAGAGTGATTACGCGAGGATCTAATGGTAAGGTGCCTAAATGATCGATTCCGTATTCCTCTGATGCCTTCTTTGCAGCTCCTTCGCCAAAGATCTTGTACGACTCGCCACATTTCGGACAGATGAATTCAGACATGTTCTCTACTATTCCTAGAACTGGAACACCCATTTTCTCTACAAGTTGGATTGCTCTTCTAGCGTCAAGAACTGCTACTTCTTGTGGCGTTGATACTATGATAACACCATCAATGTCAGGAATCAATTGGAGAATACTGAGGATTTCATCTCCCGTTCCAGGTGGCAGGTCTACAACCATTACATCTAGCTCGCCCCATTTTACATTAGCAAGAAATTGACTGATGGCTTTTCCAACAAGAGGTCCTCTCCACGCTACAGCATCATCATTTTTCCTGAGGAGGAAACCCATACTCATGACTTTCATATCAAGTGGTCCTAGGATTGGTTCGATGAACTCATCATCTGCAGTTGGATGTTGTCCTTCTAAACCTAGCAATTTTGGTACATTTGGACCATAGATGTCTACATCTAGAATTCCTACGGATTTTCCTCTCATAGCAAATGAAGTTGCCAGATTTGTTGCCACTGTTGTCTTTCCAACCCCTCCCTTGCCAGAAAGGACTACAATCTTGTGTTTTATTCCTTTCATGTTTTCAGCAACATCAGGAGGTACCATAGACTTTGCCATAGTTATCGAGAAAAACCCTTTGATGTTTTCTAATAAAGAATGGGATATGAACCATGATTCATTATATTTTGCCTTGAAATGAATTGAGAATTAGTCTTGCTAATTCTTCACCTGATGCAGCTACAAAATTCATCATCTTCTCTGGTTTAAGATAGCTAATGAATCGCTTCCCATCCATTCCTATAACATATCCTCCTGCTTCAAAGACCATATGAGTTCCACATAGATGAATGATTGGAAGGAGGTCTCTCATGTCGACCATGGCATCAAGAAATCCAGCTGCAGTCCAACATAGATCGAGGAGATTGCTCGCACTTCTTCGAGTATCATGAACTGACCTGATTGTTCTCACAGAACTGTCTACAAAAGAGGAATCAAATGTTCTCTTAGTATCGTAGGATATTATCGCATCCTTCATTTCAATCGGTTGAGCTACTCTAACTGTCCTTCCATTCCTAGTAACTCCTTTTCCCTTACTAGCTATGTATATTTCATTAGTGAAAACAGAATCGATAACACTGACCTCTGCATCATCAGAGGACATAGTTTCACTATAGGGTACAATTGATATTCCAACGGAAACAAGTGGAATTCCTCTCTTCAAATTAGCTGAACCATCGATTGGATCTACTAGCGCAAGGTACTCTGCCTTCCTTGCTGTTTTGAGTAATCCTTGTTCTTCGGTAAGAATGTCGAATGCAATGTCCGAACTGTTAAGTACATTGATTATCTCCTCCTCAGCTTTCAGGTCCAGCAGCAAAGTCTTGTCACCGTAAGGATTGACTTTACCTGTATACTGAGATGCCTGATCTATATTATCAAGGATACTAGTTTTAGCTAAAGATACAGCTTCTTTGAGGATTTTTGATACGGTCATTGTATTCCACTGAGGATTGATTTCCTTCCATCTATATCACTTTTGTGGTCCC
>SDNZ01000102.1 GCA_004524565.1 Candidatus Thorarchaeota archaeon | reverse complement strand
TGCGTTCATCAGCTGTGAAGGCTCTCCATTCGGCTCCCTGGTCTATCATACGTTCTCTCATCACCAACCCGCATCTCCCACAGACAATATCCCCTGTCCGTGAGATTTCAATAGTGGTATTTGCACCACATTCAGTACATACTCTTGGTTTTGAGTCAATGTACTTCTTAGATTCCAATGCACGGTTCATTTTGGAAGCCATTCCAGATACACTACCATCTTCGTCTTCTATAGTTATCACGACGAGCGCGGCTATCTGTACCGTATCTACTATTTGGATTATATCTTGCATATCCCTGAGATCTACGACGTTGTGGATAATATCCGCGATCTCTTGGTTTTCGATGATTTTCTGCAGACATATCTACATCTCTATTCACAGTTTCAATCTCATTTTCAGCTTCTGTGACTGTACTCTGTCTACTAATCTTCAATTGGAGATTTCCTCTGAAAAGTCCAGTATATCCATTTTCAAGTCGGTATGTCTTTCCTATCTCCATCTCCTTTATACTCTCATTCCAAAGGGGGATGTTGACAGTACCAGTTTCATCTCCTACGATTGCATCCGCGACCAGATGTGTTTCATATGTGCGATGAGATGTAACCTCCCTTGGTTCACTTATTTCAAGAACCTTGAAAGTCGTCACAAGATCACTCATCTTTGGCTTAAGATCTTCAATTTTCGTTATGTCCTGTTCTTCAGTTATTTTGCTATCAGTTTCAATTTCAGAAGTCATTCAAATCACTTACAATACTACAGGACAACCTAATTTTCATACGAATGAGATTCTTTTACTATTTGATTAACCGAATTCATCTATATTGGCTGTCCTTCATACAGAATAACGAAGAGTAGATATATAAATGTCTGGATATAAAAGGACATTATAATGCCTTTTTACTAAAATTTGGTTTTATTATGCCTTATTTGATATAAATGAGCTATATAAATCCCGAAAGATTCATATCATCTAAATTTAAT
Source organism: Candidatus Thorarchaeota archaeon (assembly GCA_004524565.1). Lineage (GTDB taxonomy): Archaea > Asgardarchaeota > Thorarchaeia > Thorarchaeales > Thorarchaeaceae > SMTZ1-45. Next base: position 9,767 of record SDNZ01000102.1, on the reverse strand, counting down.
CTAGGACTACTTGGAAAGGTAGAAACACTGAACTCCTTGAGGAGTTATCAGAACTCATCGTTTTGTATATGTAAGGATGAGATTGCTATCAAATCTGAGATCTGGTGGTGAGATGGACACTCATTCTATTGATGACGTCACATCAACATGGTCACTCATTTGATTTCAGTGTGACTGCCCATAATGGTGAATATGGATGAAAAATATCATTGGAGAAATAGTAGCCTCTCAAACAGCAAAACTACAGACTGGTCAAAGTTATGGATACATAACTATCGAAACCCCTGCAAAAGAGCATCTTCGGTTAAAGGTAGGTGCACATACAAAATATGACACTCTTGAACGAGGGGATAAGGTGGAAATTAAATATTCCAAGTTGGGGAATACAGACATCCTCTCTGCTAAAGAGATTCTCAAACAATCATGAAGGACTTGGGACTTTAGATATTATGGGGAAACGACCTGGCCATTGTTATCGAGCTTGTGATCGACCTCCATTCACTCGCAGGAAGTACATACATAGAAGACCTGCAAGCAAGATTGTTAGCTATGATATGGGGAATACAACCGGCAAGTTCGATGTTAAGATGTCTCTACTTGGGCTTGAGAAATGCCAGATTCGTCATCAAGCTCTTGAGGCGGCACGAATTGCATCAAATCGTTATATGCAAAAGCAAGTTGGCAGATCGAACTATCACTTGAGGATTCGAGTCAAGCCATACCATTTTCTCCGAGAGAACAAGATGATTTCTGGAGCTGGTGCCGATAGGATTCAAGATGGCATGCGATTGGCTTATGGCAAAGTGATCGGTCGTGCTGCTAGAGTCGAACCAAGACAACCTCTCATATCAATTAGAACCAACAATCGATTCCTTCAGAAGGCTCGAGAGGCTCTTAAGCATGCAGCACCCAAACTTCCAACTCCATGCAAGATTGTATTTGATAAAATCGATCCGAGGATTAAACGGAGTCTGGGCTATGGATATTAGGTTCTCTCGAATGCCTCTTTATCACAGATGGAATTCAGCTCCTCTGGAAAGGGTTGGAAAATGGACTGTTCCTCGACATAGCTATCATCAAATCTGATTGCCCACATTCTTAGGGTCTCTCGGAGTGAAGTCAGTGGAAGATTTCCCTGTCTGTATGATTGAAGCATCTTCTGAAAGGAGACCTTCTCTCGTTTGTCGAGATCTTTTGAGAAATAGAGTGGTATCTCACTAACTCGTGCATCTTCCCAGAGGAAGCGACTCTACGAAGGTCTGCAAGCATGAATATCTTTGTAAGAAAGGTCTCTCTAATTTTGGCATTTCTGAGTCTTCCATCACTCTCAATAGGTGTTCCGTAGAATCTATCGAGAACTGCACCTCCAAAGAATCCACTCCCTTCGGTCTTAGTAGGTGCTCCTTTCTCTGGCCCTGAATAATATCGGACTCTATTGATACTACACGATGGAGACCCATCCTTCAACACGAAACCATCTATTTCCTTTAATGAAACAATTAGATTCTCTACATAGGAGATCATGATATTGGTTAGATTCCTATTTGTGGCTGGTTGCACAAACCTTCTCTGATTATCGGTCATTACAATACGAACAAACTGACGTGGTGCTCCCAGTCCTATATCCACCTCTGGACAATGTGTGACAAAATCAACGAATGGTCGTATGCTCTCAATGAATTTAGAATGCAGATTGGTCGTACTATTCTTATCAGTATTATCGTGCGCATTTTGATGAAACACAGAACTGAGTAAGGTTGAGTATTATTTTCCTAAGATTACCGCTGAGGAAGTGCAATCCGTATTACAACCCGGAGAGTGTATCTTGTTTTGAGAATAGATTCAAATATGGAGATTCTAATCAATTTTGGTTCGAGGAGATGCATAAATTGGATAGTAGAAAAGTACTAGCAATATTACTTATTGTAGCTATTATTGGATCATCGTTCTTTGTCTACTTTTACATACTTACTCCTGATACTGTAGAAGAACCTGTATTCAAAGGTGGGACACTGACACAAGATGAGACTTGGTCTGGAAGTATATTTGTGAACGCTTCAATTGTTGTACCAACTGGAGTCACTCTGACTATAAATCCCGGAACGAGAGTGATGTTCGCTCCATGTCAAGATTATAAGAATCAAACAACAGTAGGCTTTGCAGTTGTGGGTGGTACTGTAATAGCTGTTGGGACACCTGAGCAACAAATTTGGTTTACTTCTGATACTGACACTCCTATCAATGGTGATTGGGGTGGGATTGAATTATACAACACGAACGCTTCTGTCTTCAAATATGTAATAGTGGAGTTCTCATCTCTTGGGATCTCTCAGTTTGATTCGAAAGTTAACATCAGCCATTCAATTGTACGCTGGGTGAATGCTGAGGGCATCTATATGGAGCGTTCTTCACCGGTAATTGAATACAATCTCTTGTATGAAAACGGATACCATGAGATCGCTCTAGAACAGTACAACTATGATGTTGAGATAAGAAACAACATCTTTGCTGGAGGTCATGTGCCCCTTATCATCTTTGATTCATCAGTTACAGTTGAAGGAAATTATTTCCATAATTACAATACATCAACATCTCCCGCAGTTTCTGTTGCAGGTACTGCAGAAGCTAATGTCACTGGAAACAAGTTTTCTGGTTTCAACAATGATACAGCTATTTTGAAACTCATGTCTATGTGTACATTAGTGATGGCAAACAATGATTTTGGTAATGGGTCTATACCTATACCTATTCTTGATTTTAATGATATCAAAAATCATGATCTTGGCTACACTCCTGGAGATTTAGAAGACCAATACATGTATGTCTATCCCACTCAAGATGAAACAAGACGGGTAGTGCAGAGAATAGGACTAGGTTTCGGATTTGGTTGGGCATTTGAGTACGCGAACGGTTATCTATGGAAACTTGGGTCTGGAGAGTTAGTTCGGATTGATCCTACAACTGGTGCAAACACCACATTCTCAGTTGACACGTCCAAAATACTGGGACCAAGAGGTCTCTGTTATGATGGAGAGTACTTTTGGACTCAAGATCATTCTCTTCTGAAAATTGTTAAATTCAAAGTGAATGCCACTGATGTCACCATCTATGACTCCTTCGATATCCCAGAAAATGAGACTGGTGCACGACAGAGTTTGTCTACCGATGGGACATATCTCTACGTTCCTAATAGAAATGGTAACAAGATGTTTGAATTATTCAAGAACGGGACGATTCACAGGGAAATCGCAATGCCTTTGGATCTTGTCGGCCCAATCACCTGGAATGGCACACATTTCTGGACAGGAAATGGAAATCATCTATTTGCATTCACTAAAGATGGGACAGTAGCAGGTAAGGTCTACGATGTTGCGAGAGGGATTTCTGGAATAACATGGGATGGCACATACCTTTGGGGTTTGTACAAAACATGTGAGCTATGGAATGATGCGAAGATGTTTCAGATAGAGATATTGGATGATTCCTCTTTATTCTAGATGCTTACAAATATCCACACAGAAGGCTGTTAGGGGATTACCCTGAAAGATAGAGTCTGCTTCATCAGAGTGAGTCCTATTTCTTCAAATAGAAATTGCCTTCAGCTGTCAATCGAACTCTCCCTGATACTAGTACATCCACCTTTTGCTTCTTCTTCTCTAGTTGTACCTTGAGCCTGCTTGGTCTATTCATTTCATAGCCCTGTTCAATCACGAATCTCTCACCATGGGTATGCGTAGGAACTACGTCGTGATGTTCAAGATAGGCACCTAATGGACCAATTGCACTACCTGTCGCGGGATCTTCAAGAACTCCTGAACCCGGCGCAAATACTCGAGCATGTGCATCCGAATCACCATGAATGGTCTCGGTGCTGAATATCAGAACATCCTGAGAAATCTCTCCATCAAGAACTTTGATTATCTCTTTTCCAATTGGATCAGCTTTTTGAATAGATGACAGCGACTTTAGAGGGACAATCAAGAATGGATTACCAGTGGATACAAACTGTATAGGTACGTCCTCTGATATTGATCTTTCTTGGAGCCCTATTGCCTTCAATAATTGCTTGTGATTGTCCAATTCCTCAAGAAACTCGGGCGGTTTCTGCTTCATCCCAATGAGATCCTTTCCTATGAATTCCACCTCAATAGGTCCAAGACCTAGTTCCAGACGTGATTTACTCTCCTTAGCGTCTATCAATTTCTTACGTTTTAACACAAATGCAGTACCTAGTGTAGGATGCCCAGCAAATTGAAGTTCTCCTCCAGGAGTGAAAATACGTACTTTCGCTGCACAACTTGCTTTTTTGGATTCAAATACAAACGTTGACTCAGAATAATTCATCTCTCGTGTCATTCCGAGCATTTCCTCATTTGATAGAGTGCTATTGCTCTCTGCATTCCAAAAGGTAGCTAGTTGATTACCACCAAAATCGTATCTCTTATCGAAAAACACTGATGTCTGTACAAATGGTATATTCTTCATCAATCTCTCCTCGTTCTAATCTACAGTAGTACATGCATTTCATATCAAATATGCTATATGGTCTTACTATTTCTTTCGCAATGAAAATAGGTGAGATATTGGTGTCAGATAAAGAACTTGAAGCATATGCAAAGGAACAGATTAACGCGGTTGCATATGCTGATGATGTACACACCTGCAACCACTTTAGATGTAGTAAATGTGAGCAAGTAGTACCTGTTTCTCTTCTTATTAGCTATAGCGAAGCATGTGATGATGCTCGACCTGCTCAGGATTTTGCGGGGACCGTCTACGGGACCTGTGGCAAGTGTGGTTCAACTGATTCTTTATTTGGTATTATCAGAGGTAGTTACCTTGAAACAGAAGAAGAGCATCCAGTATGTTCCTGTGGTTCTAATTCATTTTTTGTATGTATGTGCGAGCGATACGAGGGGGCACAAGGACTTCAGGGCTTTTTTGATGAAGGTGTATTAGTTGGAAAATGTTCGAAGTGTGGATCCCTCAGAACATTTCTCTTTACCGACTGAGGGCAAAATGGAAGTAAGAATATCTGAATGTCATGTCCATTTCAAGGACGAATGAGGAAAAAAAGAAATACATTCTAGACGTGATCTCAAATCGTACTTCAGATGTCCTTTCGTGGTTGACCTATCTTCTCCAACAACATCTCGAGTAAATCTTCAATCCAACTATGAACAAGATTGCTGTCAATAGGATCATTACTGTGATATCAATGAAATTGAACGGATTGTATCCCACAAATTCTTCTCCAACTGAGAGCGCTGCGATCATATTGTTTCCTAGACATATGGGATTCACATGTACAATGGGCTTGAGCAAATCAGGTAGATCTCGATATGGGAAGGCAATTCCAATGAAGTAGTTGAGCAACACTATCGCTACTCCAACATGGGCTGCAGCCGACTCACTCTTCACAACGCCTGCAACGATCAATCCGATACCTGAAGAAAAGAGTACAATCACTGAGGCTAAACCTATGATAAGGGGCAGATCCATGAATCCTACTACCAGCTCTGCTCCTATGGCTAGACCAAGGGCAATAACTACAACACTACCAATACCTGAGAAGACAAATACTGTCGCGATTCTTCCAAGGCACTCATACACGGGATTGACTGGCATTGAAGAGAGTTTTGAATACAGATCATGGTCTCTATCTGCAGCAATTGAACCTGGGAGATTACTCATTGCAGTACTCATAATTAGAAGTGTTATCATAGCTATAACAAGGAATCCTCTCACCGCTGGCATGAATTCTGTAGGTACATCTTGGAAGAGAACCATTGGGAGTACAAGTAGGAAGAAAATTGGTATCAGTATTGAGGATCCGATTATTGCTTTGTCTCTTAGGAAGATTCTCATTGAACGCATAAATGAAGCACGAACCTGACTAATTCTACTCATTATACCTCACCTCGAATAGGACATTCAGTAAGTTTGTAGAAGATATCTTCAAGACTGGGTGGTCTAGAATCTACACGACGCATATCATATCCTGATTCTTGGAGAATGTCCACAATCTTGGGAACAAGACCTCTTGAGTCCTCACAGATGAGTTCGTACGACTCTTCCCTTGCAATGACAATACAGTCACTCCTAAGACTTCCCAGGAGTAGCATGAGTTCATCCGACCTTGGAACCGCATCTACAATGATGGAGTTCTTCAGCCCACTTATCTCCTTCAACTCTTCTGGTGGCCCCTCAGCTACAATCTCTCCGTCAATCATGAAACCAACACGTGAAGCAATCTCCGCATCTTCTCCAATATGTGTGACCAAGAGGACAGCTGTGCCCTGTGCATTGATTTTCTGAAGAAGTGAGAGAAAATCCCTACGTACTGTTGGATCTAGACCGGTGGTTGGTTCATCCAGAAACAGAATTTTTGCGTCACCGAGTAAGGCAGTAGCAACTTCCAGCTTCTTTTTCATCCCTCCACTGTATTCTGCAACACGCCTATCAGCTTCATCTTCTAAACTCATCATTTGTAGGAGTCTCGCTATCTCTATCCTGGTCTGCTGCTTAGATAGTCCAAGAAGGTCTGCGAAGTACTCTAGGTTTTCCCTACCCGTTAAGAAATCTGAACAGAAGTTCTCTTGAGGAACATATCCGATGTGTTCTCGTGCCTTCAACCTACCCTCACAAATATCATCTCCGAGAATCTGGACTCTTCCTGCATCGAAGGAGTTAGTTCCTGCCAAAATGGATAGGAGTGTACTCTTTCCTGAACCATTAGGTCCCATCAAGATGTAGAAGTCTGTGGACCTGAGTTGTAGGCTTACGTTGTCAAGCACTTTCTTCCCGTTATAGCTCTTCGATATTTCCTGAGCATCCAATACAACTTTCGAAATAATTGTCATGTGTATAACAACGATACAATTCTACTTAAGGAGTGGATGAGTTCTGTAATGCAGAACTAGACCATCATTTATTGATAGATTAGTCCATATCCTGTGGTGGGTGATGCTCATGGAGGAACTTGACAAAGTCCTACAAGCGCTCGACGTAGTCGAACGATACGAAGAATATCTCTTCAGAAGAATTTGGGGAAAGATGCTTATTGTTATCGGAATTGTATTTCCCCTTGGTGCTCTCATTAGTCTCAATGCAACCCTTCTAGCATCGGTGATTAGTCTTGATGCTAGTATTGTTTCGTTACTTGCCAATGTAATTACGTTTACATTGTTGATCGGGTACATTGGTTATTCTTTCTATGAATCCTGGAAGACAGTTGGTGATCGACCCGACGAAGAGCATCGAGACTCTAAGCACGGTCCATTGATTGGATTCGTCTGGTTTCTTGCATTTGTCCTCGCAAGTCTTCTTCCTGAGGATCTACGTCTTGTTTCATTGCTCTGGGCTGCAAGTGCATCTTGTTTACTTACATTCCTAATTCTACGAGCAGTAGGCTCTCATGGACGAGTGAGAATTCTCTTTCTTCTGGGGATTTCTCTAGGTGTGATTTCATTTCCTCTCTTACTGATCTCTGATACAGTATTGCTTGGATACCTGGCATTGACCGCATTCTCAATTTGTTTCATCGTAGCTGGACTTGTAATGAATAAGATGGCTGCGGGAATGCTCCGCCCTCGAGTGTAATCATTCTCTTGTGGTGATGATATGAGTGACTCTCTGAATCTAAGTTCAGAGGAACGCGTCTTTCAGTCGCAACCACGTTTTTCCATAATGTACCTTCTCTTCTTGAAGAGAAAGATTGGTTTTATTGAACTCAAGGAATTATTGGAACTTACACCGGGGAATCTCGATCATCATTTGAAAAAATTGGAGGATGCTGGACTAGTCAAAAATCGGAGGGTCATCTCATGGCGTCCTCTAGTCGTTGTTGAAATCACAACTGAGGGTAGTGCTATTTTTAGAAAATATATCGTAAAGCTTAGGTCTCTACTAGAAGAAATTCCCGACAGGTTGCTTCATGATGCTGAAAAAGAGTAAGGAAGAGAAGTGAAGTCTTTCCTCGTCTGTTACTTTTTGTGTAGTTGAGCATAGTCACTCTTTTGCAATTTTCAATGACCTTCTAGATTTATAACAAAAACGTTTCCAGAAAGTTCACAGATTGAGTCGCGTTAGGAGGCAAATGCCCTGAATCAAAAGAGAGTAGGTTTACTTCTAATTTTATCATTCTTGATGTTGAGCGTTGCTTTTACATCAACTGCAGATGCTTGTAGATTTCACTGGAGGTGGCGTGTACACAACCCACCACCGACAGTTATTATCACTAGTCCGGGGGACGGTGAAATTATCTCTGGTCTGGTTACTGTGAACTTTACAGCTATTGACAATAATCGTATTCGCTGGTATCAAATCCTCATAGATGGAGTGATTCGTTCTTGGTCCACATCCTATGAGTGGGATACTACAAGTGAATCTGAAGGAACGCACACTATTACATGTCGAGCTATGGACCGTGCATGGAAATGGGGTGTAGCATCAATCGATGTCACAGTCGATAATCTTGATGCATTCAAAGTCATGAGCTATAATATCGAGGCTTCTGGTACGAATCCAGACTGGAAACAGGTTGTAAAAGAGGAGAATCCAGACATTCTGGTTCTTGTTGAAACAGGAACTTGGGATGATAATGGTAATTATACATTAAACCAGGTCGTCAATGAATTCAATACCTACTTCCTTGACGAACTCCCCTACGTTGGATTCTGTGCACAAAATATACAGTATTCAACCAGTGGTGCAGCTATCCTGAGCAGATTACCGGTCGTAGATTTCAACCAGATTCCAATTGTCACTCTCGATGATAGCACTGATTATGTTGTCACTCACGATTTCGTTGAGGCAGTTGTCACCGTTGATGGAGTAGATGTTCACATTTTTGGCTCGCACCTCAAAGCAATGTCAGGTGAAATCAACGAACAACGTCGAGAGTGGGAAACTGAGGGTATCATTAACTACATGGACAGTCTTGGTGATGTTCCAATCATGTATATGGGTGACCTAAACTCATTCTCACCCGATGATACTGGAGACCTTGCCCCATTAGGTGATCTTGGATATGGACCAATGACCATGAAACTGTATCCAGAAGATCCAATTTACGGTCAGTACTCGTCAACAGTCCATAATTTTACAGATGTATTTCGCACTCTGAACCCAACTGAAATTGGGTACAGTTACGGGCATCAGGACCCTCAGTACAATTCAAGAATAGATTTCATTGTTGTGAATTCATTCTTTGAAGATAAGCTGATCAACTCAACTGTTGGCGATACAGCCACAGCAGACACAGGTTCTGACCATTACTGCGTTGATGTCTTCATCACACGGAGTTCAAGTTATGAGCCTGACCCGATTCCTCCTGTTCAGGTTACTGGATTAAGCGCTACTACGATCAGCATGTCACAGATTGACCTGTCTTGGGATGCCAATACAGAACCGGATATGTCTCATTACAGGGTATATCGAGATGGTGTTCTGATTGCACAGATTATAGGAAATTCATACAGTGATGTGGGATTAGATCCATTAACGTCATACACATATGAGGTGTCAGCAGTTGATACAACTATCAACGAGGGACTGAAATCTGACCCTGCAACTGCCATGACTGAGGAAGGCGGAGATCCAGACTTGGTTGTGATCAACGAATTCCTACCTGATCCAAACACACTATACTCTGAGGAATGGGTTGAGTTCTACAATCCACAATCTCTGGCTGTTGATCTTTCAGGATTCATTCTTGATGATATAACAACGGGTGGCACTGATCCCTATTCCATTGCTCCAGGTAC
>SDNZ01000101.1 GCA_004524565.1 Candidatus Thorarchaeota archaeon | reverse complement strand
CGTGTCTTTCTTGCAAGGATACATGTCGATCAGATGCTATTCTGGTGGAGGGCATTCCTGAGATTCATTCATTCCTAATGGACCCGCAAGTGTGGGAGAAGACAAAGCGAATACTATGATTCAATCTCATTGAATGTCTATTCTGATAGGTTGTGGAGACCTCTCCTTACGATGTTGACCACATAGATGTTGCACAACAAGATCCAAGCTCATCAGGATAACTGAAGCAGCGAACACTGTAGTTGTATTCACATAGAAGTCCACTGCATTCCCATATTGAAATCCATAATACACAGAATAAATCTGTTCAACGATGATACCAAGAATCAATATGAATGCGCATTCTGAATCTATTGCTCCCTCTACTGGTCACTCTCACTAGAAGATAGGGAATTAATGTTGCTAATCCGAAACCAGCAAAATAGAATGCATGTGGTTCAATGTATTGCATTATACTCTCTATTGATTGCAATGGATAAGTATCAATATGAATTCTACTTTCTTGATAAGAAGCAATTTAAGAAAGAAAGAGAAGCGATGAGGGGTTGACTAAATAGTCGCCCCCTTCATCTTTTTCCTACATTATAGCCGACATTATGGCTTTCTGTGCGTGCATTCTGTTGCCTGCTTCATCAAAGACAATGCTTCGAGGTCCATCAATAACCTCATCAGTGACCTCCATGCCACGATCTGCAGGGAGACAGTGCATATAGAATGCGTTTGATGTCAAGTCCATCTTGGCTTGATCACATATCCACGACTTATTCTGACTCGCGTATTCTAATGCCAGTTTCTTGTCTGGCTCGGGAGGACCACCCCAGGGACCTGGCAATGCAGCTCTGGCAGTCCAACTCTTAGGATAGACCACATGTGCGCCTTCGAATGCCTCTTCCATGTTGTCAGTCTCCTCAAAACTTCCGCCAAATCGGTCAGCATTCTGCTTGCAGTGTTCAATTATCTTGTCATCAAGCTCGAATCCCTTTGGTCGCGCGAAGACAACATCCATACCCATCTTGGTAGCACTCAGTACACAGCTCTGCGGCACAGCGAGCGGTTTGAGACCTTCACTGAAGGCCCATGACATGACATACTTTTTGCCCTGAAATTTACCTACATGCTCGTCTATGGCTTGAATGTCAGCCATTGCTTGACATGGGTGATACACATCATCCTCCATGTTTATCACAGGAATCTCAGCCCATTTGGCAAACTCCCGCAGTGTGCGATGCCCTCGTCCGTATTGCCACTTAGCGGCATCTCCATAAAGCCTGATAGCAATTGCATCGCCCATTTCATTGAGGCATCGTGCGACATCCGCAATTCTCTCGGTCTTGTATGCCTCTTCATCCTCTGGTAGTGCAGGAACATAGATGTCTTGGGGAGATAGGAAGTGTGCATGACCTCCTAATTGTGTCATACCTCCCTCGAAGCTGTTCCTTGTTCGTAGAGACCTATTGAAGAAAATCATGAAAAGCGTTCTATCACGAAGTATGTCCGCAGTAGATACTTTGGCTTTGTATTTTTTCTTCAGATCCTTTGCTGCCTCAATCAGCGTCTTAAGATCTTCTTGAGACCATGACTGGGTCTCTAACCAGTCGCGGCCTTTGAATATGCCAACATATGATGTCATTATTAATCACGCTTCATATTTGAAATAGCAATTAGGATAAAAGACTGCCCCTTTCTGTTGCGGATCTGGAGAATTCCCAAGAAATGTATGGCAAACACAAGCATTGAATCGTATAATACAATTATTCTCCCATAATTAGTTTAATTTTATCATGAGATGAATAGTGTGACTGACTTGCTTTCCTGAAAACAAGTTCAAATTGATTCTCCTTGTTATTCTCAAACCATTTGTAGTTGAAGAATCCCTTGTACCGTTTCATGAGAATCTTCGCAGTAAAAAGGTCAAGACTCAACGTTGTTTTAGTAGGTTGCAATTCTGCAAAAAGTGATTCGATGATATCTTTAGAAATTGGTTGACCAGCGAATTGGAGATTAAGTATAATATTCTCTTTCTCATCCTCCAATGTAATCTGTAAATCAGAATCAGGGGAATGTTTCCAAATGAATGAGAAAAGCGCATCAAAAATTGTAGTTAAGAATTCGTCAGCATACACAAACAATTCTTGATTGATATCTTGAGAGGTCATCCTCCATTTTGAACCATGTTTATCTTGCATAGATTTACGAGTGATATCAATCGCGTCTCCTATATCTATTGAAGAGAGCAGATATTCATCTTGTTCCTTTACTTTGATAAGAGCTGCAACTTGCTGATTGATTTGATATGCCTCAGCACCAATCTCTAAACCGGTATCAGCAAATGTCTTAAGTTCATCATTATCTTTCGTGCCAGTTGAAATCATTTCCATGTATAGAGTCATACCTTGGAGAATATTTCCAATTTTGTGACCCCAAATGTTCAGATAGTATTCAATCTCCCTTTTACTCTCCTTCAATTCAGAAGTTCTGATATTGACGAGTTCTGAGAGAGTTTTCCGAGGTTCAATTACTTCGGCTGTAATCACAGCAATTGCAAGAACTAACACTCCCACAATATAAATAGAAAACCAAACAATTTCCATAAATAAAAGTGGATTATTTTGAAATGAAAATAGCACTACAGATATTAACCAAATTAACAGGCTAAATAGAGCTGCAAGATCCAATCGTTTCTGTTCTGCCTTCCATGCAAAATAATATTTCCTTAAGGCATTACCAAAAAGAAATATTATGCAAATCAAGATCGAATATGCAATCGGTGTTATTCCTTCACCAGGTATACTGGTGATAAAGACAGCTTCAGGGCTAAGCATAAACCAAACCATTAGTACTGGAATGACAAGTACACCCCACAGAGTTGCAAAAATCATTCTTTTTTGGGTGTAATCAATCTCCTCAGATACGCCTGCAAATAATAACGAAGGTGCCAAGATAAATGTAAATGATGTAACTATTGTTCGATTTCTTTCTCGGTCTGCGAAGGGGGAAATTGAAACCAATGCTAAGTTAGTTGTAAAGTATAGTATTGTTGTGATTATCATATTCACTGCAAAGAAGACTAAAATCAGATTACGAAATCTCTTCTCTAAGATAAACTGAGCTAAGGAATATGTGAATACAATACCTGCCATCATAGTAGCAATAGGGACCAATATTGAAAGTATAAAGGCCATATATTCTGGTACAAGTTCTATATAGACAATTCCACTAGCAACAGCAGTAATACTCGAGAATAGCACGATTAGAAGGATTAGGAGCAATCCATAATCTCCTTTTTTCAGTACAAACTTCTCTGTCATACTGCATCCCTATGAAGTATGCAATATCTTGACTGGTGCATATTAACAAATCTGCTATGTAAATTGACAAGTGTTTCTATATCATCATACAGGGCGGTCCTTACATTAATGACATGGTGAGTTAATTCTTATAGTGGTCAACATATTGTAATCAATTGGTGTAAATCGTGTGTGAGTGGTGTCTCAAACATGGTGACGGTGGAAAATGGTACATGAATGCTCGCAACTATCAAAAAGAGCTTGCTGAGGAGACTAATGCTGTTGACCATCTAAATGAGATACTCAAGGTCTTTGACAGATCCGGTGTTACACCGGTATATGGAATGAAGTTCGCTGGTGTAGGATACAAGCTTCAAACACCTATTATTGGAAGAGTGGTGAAGCGAATAATTAATGGTGTTTTGCACAACGAGGGACCAAAAAGAAAGCATATCGGGGTTGATGGCCACTTTGGGCAAGTTTTACCAATTGAGGATGCCTCTTACATTATAGAGAATCTAGCTGCAGAACCACTCACTTTGAATTATTGCGTGTGTCGATATATGTGTAGGGGAGAGAAGGATGCTCGTTGCATCATATTCGGTGTCATGAGTGAGATTGCAGATAAGATACCTCGATACATTCCAGAGAATGTAAAGCGACCAATGGATCGCGAAGAAACAACTCGTTACCTGGAGAGCTTTTCAGAAGAAGGTCTGGTTTCCACTATCTGGTTTCATCCGGTTCCATACATAACAGCTATTTGCTCTTGCGAGAATCCTGATTGCATGGGAATTCGAATGCGACAAGATTATGACATAGGTCTCCTCTACAAAGCAGAATACGTAGTCCAACTAAATCCTGACCTCTGTGAGGGGCTTGGAGATTGCGTGAGTGCCTGTCAATTTGGAGCTTTAAGCTTTAGTCCAACAAAGAATATGGTCAACGTGGATTTAGACAAGTGCTATGGGTGTGGAAACTGTAGAAACGTCTGTCAACACAATGCACTTACTCTTGTCCCACGAAATGATATCAAACAGGTTGCTGGGAGGTACTAGGAGGAGTAACAATGATTGCTGTTAGAAAAGGAAAAACAAAGATTACAATTGACTACTCGAAGTGCGGCCCCCATGGTGATACTGATCCACGAGAATGCACTAAATGTCTGAGACAGTGTGACCGACCGGTCTTTCATCTGCATCATGTGATTGTGAATGGTGATAATCCTTGGGATCCATCTTATTGGCAGGTGACTCCCATCTATACTTCCCAGTGCACACGGTGTATGAGATGCGTTGAAGTCTGTCCAGTGAATGCTATAACTGTCAGTTGGTAGAATGAAAGATCCGAATCAACCAACTATTCTGAGATATCCTAATTCTTTTTTCATACTGGTAAAACCTCCCAATTAGGGATATATGTCCAGTTGCAAAGAAACGTCTAGGAGATTTGCCTTGCCAGACCAGCTAGAACTCATGGTGAAATATCTCATTCATCTACAGTTCTACTCTGAAGAGGAAGATATCTTTTATAGTCGAGATAAGAAAGAAAAACTCTCGATACCAGGAATTCGAGAAGTTGTCCTAGCTTTTGAAAATGAATTTCAGCAGCATATTCAACTAATTCGGAGAAAGGAGTTTAGAGCATTCCTAGAAGCAATTGCAAGAAAAATACCTTTTGAAGTTGAACAAATTCTAATTGATTTCAACTTGAATGTGGGTGAACTTGGAAGCCAGAATCTTACAGATGAGCTGTCAGCCAACTTTCTCGTTGGTCCAATTAGATCATTCCTTCAATCAAGGGAGTTTGAAGTTTGCATCTATGAGATAACAAGAGAGGCTATCATCCGAATAGGAACAGATGATGCAAAGTCGCTTGTCGATGACAGAATCTCAGATTGTTTCTCACGAAATGATCCTTCTGTTTCAATGCTCCACAACCTTGCATTACTAAAATTCATCACATTCATCTATGGATCTAAAGAGACCCAACGTAGAGTAGTTCGAATCTTCGACCAGTATTGTGAAGAACTGGCTACTAAACTCTCAAGCTAGTACGACGTGAAAGAGATCACTCCTTCTTTGAACCGGAGAATCTGAATGACGGAAGTTTCATTCCAGGAATCATCCCATATGGAGGTCGAGTTAGAAACTTCGAATGCTTTCCAATCATATCAATGTCTTTGAAGAACCTCGGTATTGCATCTGTGAATCGTAGCGTCCTAAGCGGGTACTTCACCTCACCCTCTTCAATATACCATGTTCCATCTCTAGTCAATGCTGTCAGTACACCTTGGGTAGGATCGACCGGATTCATATAATGGAAATGAGTGACAAGTACACCCTTCTTGGTCTCAGAGATCATATCATCAATACTTGAATTTCCCTCTTCAGCAATGATATGCCGAGCGATTGGTTCAGCAGGACCCCACCACTGGGCATGATTGCCTGTGCTTTCCACACCATCCTTTCCCGCCGTCAAAGTATCATAGACAAGATTCTTCACAACACCCTTATCGACAAGTTCAACTTTCTGATGCGGAACACCCTCATCATCAAACAATGATGCGCCTACAAGTCTCTCATCAAGTGCATTATCATACATTGTTAACTTTTCGGAAAATACCTCTTCACCGATTCTGTCACGCAGGTAACTCATGAACTCTTGATGTCGTCTTGCTCCGAATCCAAGCATACTAGTATAGAAGAGCAACCCTGCTGTTGCTGCTGGTTCAAGGATGACCTCAAATTCGCCTGGAGGAAGGTCTTTCATTCCAAATCCCTCTGCAGACTTCTCTGCTGCAACTCTAGCAATCTCCTCAACTTTGAGATCTCGCACATCCCTTCGTGCATCACCACTCCAACCTGCGGTCTCTTCTGCCCCATCTCGAGCAAGAATGGTCAGTTCGATGTCACTACTTGTGCGCATCTCGTATCCTGCAACCCCTAAGGAGTTCATTACTACTCGTTCGCTAGTTGTATTCTGCACATAACCTGCAACTGCAGCTACTCTGCTATCAACATCATGCGCAGTATCAATTGCTAGTTTTGCATACTCTGCTCTCAACTCTGGAGTTGTGTTATACGTCGCTTCACAAACGAGAGAACCTAGATTGAGCGAAGGATACTTTTTGGGGTTAGGTAATGATTTGAAGTCTTCATTCTCTCGAGATATTCGAGCCAATGAAGCTGCTTGACTAACAGCATTTTTGATATCGGTGTCCTCAAATATCTCAAAATTCACAGACCCTTTTTTCTTGCCAAAGTAAAGGAGGGCTTTGACTTTGACATGATGCTCAGCTACGTTTTGGTCAATAATACTATTTGCTAAACGAGTGAGATTCAAGTTCGTCAGATTTATTGTTGCCTGAGATTGAGATGCTCCTTGTTTTTCAGCTTCCTTAAGGATCAATTCTGCTTTAGACAAAAGCAACTCCTTGTTACTATCCATTCATTTTCCCCCCATGATGCCTACACGAACATTGTGGAATCTTGCTGTACCACAACCATGACCAACATACATTACCTGCGGAGGTTGTCCTTTTCCACAGTTTGGAGTTCCCCAAACCCGCCAATCATCTTTTGATGATGCATCCATACTTCCCCAGAACTCGGGAGTGATTCCTGTATAGGTTGGGTTCTTCAGGATCTGGCCTATTTCTCCATCAATAATCTCCCAAGCTATTTCAGTTCCAAATTGGAAATTCTCACGTTTATCATCAATACTCCAGCTTTTGTTTGTTGACATCAGTATTCCATTCTTAGTATCCTCGATGATTTCGTTTCGTTTCCAATCGGTTGGCTCAAGATTGATATTCACCATTCGAATGAGAGGAAGTTTCTGTGGATTATCTGCACGCATGCCGCCTGAACTTTCAGATAATCCAATCAATGCAGCAGTTTCTCTTGAACTCTGGTAACCAACGAATAGCCCATTCTTCACTAACTCGACACGTTTTGCTTTCACGCCTTCATCATCGTAGCCAAAGGTTCCGAGTCCTCCTGGATTTGTAGAATCTGCTACAAGCGTAACATGGTCACTTCCATAACGTAGTGAATTCAATTTATCAACTGTCATAAAACTTGTACCTGCAAAGGCGGCTTCTGTTCCAAGAACACGGTCCAATTCTGTCGGATGACCACAGCTCTCATGAATTTGAAGCATCAACTGATGACCATCAAGCAAAACAGTTGCTTTTTCAGTGGGACATTGTTTTGCAGTAGTTAACGTAACTGCTTCTTCTGCAACCTCTTCAACATGTTCGAGTAGTTTTCTGGACTCAAAAAATTCGTATCCACTTGTTGAAAAGTCTCCCCTGAAAGATCCCGGGTATGACCGTCGTTGGGGTGGAGAACCTGGTGATATTGCCATGCATGAAAATCCTCCACCGCAGAATACAATCTTTTGAGTAATGTAAGCGCCTTCACTACTGCTGAATACCTTGTCTTCAGAATGACTCCTATAGTCAACATTTGTAAACTTGATGAGATCTGGATTATACTCACCAAGTCTTTTATCGACTTCTACAAGATAATTAACCTTCTCTTCAATTGGAACTTTGAATGGATTCTTCTTGTATGGAGTTGTATAACTATCCTTGACTGCTTTTACATCAACAAGTTCAACTGGTTTCTTCCGGGTTGAAGCAGAGGCTTTAGCAATCCTTACCGAAAGTTCTGCGATTCTTCGTACTTTATCCGCAGATATATCATACGAACCTGCAAAACCAAATCCACCATCAACCAGACATCTAATCCCAAATCCGATTGTTTCACGTAATTCTAATACTGAAACGTTACCGAGTTTAACGGAAATGTCTTCATCCTTTATTGTAACTATACGGATATCTGCATACGACGCGCCAAGATTCCTACACACCTCTAATGCAGATTCAGTCATATCTTTCAATGGCTTTTCACTATGTAGCGTAAACAATGGCGAGATAATACTCTTTCCAAAATGATAGTTCTTTGAGATTTTGATCAGTAATGTGAAGTTTTATTCAATGAGTTCCCAGCATACTAGAGAACCTTTCATATTTCATATCTTTCCATTTCTTCTATTATATCGATACTCTCATCTTTGCTTACTTTCTTTTTCATTGAAGCTATTGCTAATCCTGAAATGAGTATTACTAAAGGTCCAATGATAAAGAATAGAATTAAAGCTAATGGCATCGAAAACACAGAGATTGGTAGGAATATGTTTACATATGCAAATCCAAGAAAGAGAGTAACGATGTAAGCTAACGTTATTGGAATTTCTTCACCCCAAGGTGCTGCTGCAATAGTTACTATTCCGATTACCGTAAGAGTTAGTATCCACTTTCTAATGGCCTTTTGAGATACACGTGAATACGCAAGGTCTCCAATATTGAAGGTGTTCAAGTCTTGTGTTGTTTGCCATTCTAACAGTAAATTTGAATTTTCAAGAGACCCCGGCCCCCTCATTATGTAGATTGCAATGAAAATTAAAACCAACGACGTACCAATCACGTTAAAGCTAAGAAATAGTAGGTACACAATTATGACAGGAATCATAGATAGAAGTATACCCAAAATGAGCGTCCCAGTCATGGTTCTATCCATCATAAAACTTCTGAATCTTTCTGTGGATTGTAGATGACTACCGAATACAATGTTCTTGATTGCCCATCTATGTGAGGAACAATTGGTGTACTGTTTCTTTCCTGAAATGTCGGGCTCACCAAATCGCTCAATTATTGGTCCAATAAAGGAATCCGCTATAACTAGTCGTCTACGCCAGAAAAATGCCAGTGAAAATGAGAGTAAACCAAGGATGAGCATTCCAATTGTCATTAACAAAGTGTATCTACCTACGTGAATCTTCTCTGGAGTGCTCTTAGTAGAATATCTATCTTCAAAGCTCTGTAATGCTGGGTATCATCGTCTTCCAAGATTTGCGACCCAATCAACAGAAACACTTCTCCAGCCATCTTCAATGACTTTCTCTTGCTGACTTTGAGTATTACATCTTCTCCTGGAACTGAAATCGCAAAACCATGATTATAGAAAGTTCTAGCAGGTTCTGAGTAATCGTAATCGAGATTATCGCGAGGTGATGGATGAATCTCAAAAACTGCTCGATCTAACTTGACCTCCATTTGTAACTGTTCGAATGTATAGTTAGGTATTAGCTTTCGTGATTCAGGTATTCCAAATTTTCTCATCGTTATTTGAGATTGTTCGATGAAACCAGAGAAATCACCTCCTTCACCACAAACCAGAATTTTTGGATTTTTTTCCAGTGCAAGTTCGAGTGAATTTGGATGAATATCCCATCTGTTGGATCCTTTTGGGTTACTTGTAGTTTCAGCTTTTCGTTCCCATGTACAAAGCGGAATTGTACACATGGCCAGCATTTTTTCCTTGTCCCATGGTTTGCGCTCCATTATTTTCCACAATCTCTCATTGATTACGAATAATGAAAGAGCGATTGGTAATAGAACTTCAGAATGAGCTTGAAGATATCTATCTATTCCAACTGTTACTGTCATTTGATCAACGATATAATCTAACTGGTCCTCATTTAACATAAATGGTTGATTTGAGTGCATCGCGATTGATTGTTCTTCATTTAGACCAAGATCAATCTCATACTCATTAGCTAGCTCTTGATATGCTGAAGCATTTTTTCTTACTTTCATTAGTGTTCGCGTGATTCTAATGCTTTGAAAATAGTATCGTTAAGGCAATTCGTACACGACGATAAACTCAAAACTCAACGAGACCTCCCTATTTGCTCGTGACTATGATGAATAAGCTCTATGGACGAGACTTGATTACAACACAAGACTGGAGTGTTGAAGAATTAGAGAAAGCTCTTGATCTCGCGTTCGAGATGAAGGCTAATCGTTATGACCATCCCATGAACAATTGTTTGGACCGACGAACTTTTTTCATGTTCTTTTACAACCCCTCGGTACGTACTAGGCAGTCATTTGAAGCGGCTGCAACAGAGCTGGGGGGTCATGCACAATTTCTTGAACCTAAGTCGATGCGACTTAAGACCTCCAAATCAGCTGGTGAGACTATTGAAGATGCAGCTCAAGTCATGAGTCGTTACGCAGTTGGCATTGGTATTCGAATACTGGAAACTGCTATAGATTATTACGGGCAAGGAGAAGAGATACTCCGGAAGTATGCTGACAATGCGTCAATCCCAATTCTAAGCATGGCTCATGATAAATTCCATCCCTTCCAAGGACTTGCTGATGTAATGGGTTATAGACAACATGCTGGCAAAAATCTCAGAGGCAAGAAGCTTGTTCAAGTATGGGGTAAAGGTGCCCTCGTTCGTTCTTGGTGTAGTGTTCAAGAAAGTATCTTGATTAATTCTCGACTCGGTATGGATGTGACTCTTGCTCATCCAAAGGGATACGACCTTGATCCCCAGGTGATTAAATGGTGCGAGGAAAATGCAGCTGCAGCTGATAGTAATTTCGAAATCGTTCATGATCTCGAAGAGGGCTACAAAGATGCAGATATCGTCTACTCCCGGAATTGGATGACCTCAAGCTTCTACGATGACATGAACAAACATGGGATTGATGCCGCAAAGCAGCTTGAAATAGATAAAGCAGCTAAGCATGATGATTGGATTGCAAACAAAGAATGGATGTCATTAACCAATGATGCATTCTTTACTCACTGCG
The DNA here is from genome assembly GCA_004524565.1 of Candidatus Thorarchaeota archaeon. Lineage (GTDB taxonomy): Archaea > Asgardarchaeota > Thorarchaeia > Thorarchaeales > Thorarchaeaceae > SMTZ1-45. Next base: position 6 of record SDNZ01000101.1, on the reverse strand, counting down.
GTCCTG
>SDNZ01000100.1 GCA_004524565.1 Candidatus Thorarchaeota archaeon | reverse complement strand
GGGCTCGCCATCTTTTGATGTGCCAAGAACAGCAATTTTTTGTGACGATAGCACACTATCAATGTGGGTCCGTACTTTAGGTGATATTTCCATGCAAGTCACTTCGTGGGGAATACTGCACATACCAATATGAATACTGTTACGTCCCGACCCCAATATTGATAACAATTGTTAATGAATGGGAAGTGGAAGTGAAAGGAGAGAATGAAATTCCCAACGATTGTGGCAGAGAATCTTAACAAAGAAGAGGTTGAAGTTCCAAATGGACTTAATGGAAGTCCGAAATTGCTTATAGTTCCATTTCAAAGATGGCATCAAAATGTTGTGGACAGCTGGGTTCCATTCCTAGAATCAGTTATCAAGGAGCATCCAAGTTTCGATTTCTATGAACTACCAACGATACGAAGAATGAACTTTGTGTATCAAAGATTCCTTGATGGAGGAATGCGAGCAGGAATTCCATCAATAGAAACCAGACGCAGAACCGTTACTCTTTACATTGACAAAGATCCATTCAAACAAGCCCTTGGAATCCCAACGGAAAATACGATCTACCTATTTCTAGTAGACTTAGAGGGAAATATCGTTTGGAGGAACGAAGGAGCCATAACAGAAGACAAATCTCAGAGCTTGTCTGTAGCAATTAAGCAAATTCAACGAGGTTCATAATCTCATGAGGTTTTTCTTTAAAGTTCAGTTCCCAAGACTATTAAGTTACAATTGATACAACAATTGGAGGATTGTTCATAGTGTGGTTAGAAATTGCCATAGCTTCTGTTGTAGGATACTTACTTGGGTCTATCTCATTCACAGGTCTTGCTCTTCGATTCTTTGCATCCGAAGAACAACGAGCTGAGATTCAACATCCCTCAACTCAAGTTGGGGAAGATAGTCATGAACCAATTCTCGGTGCTTATACGACTAACCGAGTCTGGGGAGCTCGTGTTGGAATTACCATTGCGTTCCTGGACATGCTTAAAGTTGCCCTTCCTATGTGGATCTTCAAGGTGTATCTTTACCCTACAGAATATTATTACCTGATTGTATCTGTTGCTGGAGTAATCGGTCACAATTGGCCAATCTACTTCAGATTCAAAGGAGGGCGAGGAGTATCAGCAATCTTTGCTAGCTTCTTCGTAATCGATTGGCTAGGACCAATAGCATTACCATTCCTTAGTGCGATTCTTGGTCTGTTTGTTTTGCGTAGTGTTGGTTTAGCATATTTTGGGAGTTCTTTTCTGATGTTTCCGTGGTTATGGTTCCGCACAGGAGACCCAGTTCTCCTTCTGTGGGTACTAGCGGTAAATCTCGTCATGTATACTTCCATGGTTCCAGATCTAAGAGCAGGGAAACGTATCCGAGAAGAAAAGGGCGAAGCTGAAGCTGAAGAAGCGATGGATGCACTCCTACCTGGTACTAGAGGTATGAGAAAAGCTCTTGACAGAATTGAAGGATTAGGAAATGGTAAGTACGCTCTTGCAATATTTGGAGCTATTATTCTCATTCTTGTATTCTGGTTCTTGCCTCTACTTCCATTTTGATTGATTGGATGTGATTAATATTTCAAAAAGTGAACAAGTAACACAAAGTAATTCAGCCAATGATATTCCATTGATTGAACTTGAAAATCTTGAGAAACAGTATCTCATGGGTAACGTACCTGTTGATGCACTGTGCGGGGTCAATCTAACAGTTAATCATGGAGAGTTTCTAGCAATTCTGGGCCCATCAGGAAGTGGGAAATCAACCATGCTTAACCTGATTGGAGCTCTTGACAAACCTTCCAAAGGGGTTGTGAAAATCGATGGTGTGAATCTAACTACTTTGAATAATTCTCAATTAGCAAGAATCAGACAACGAATCGGATTTGTATTTCAGTTCTTCAACTTGATTCCTAGGTTGAATGCTCGTGAAAGCGTAGAACTTCCACTCTCAATTCAGGGAATCAGTCGAAGTGAGAGAAGGAAGAAGGCTGAACATCTTCTGGAGACCGTTGGTTTGAAGGATAGAATTGAACATAAACCGGCAGAATTGTCTGGAGGAGAGAGACAACGAGTAGCGATTGCTAGAGCATTGGCGAATGAGCCCAACTTCCTGTTACTTGACGAACCAACGGGGAAGATTGATTCTAAGACTGCGAAGGACCTCATGACTCTCATATCTAATCTGAATAAAGAGGAAGGAGTCACAATGATAATGATTACACATGATGAGAGAATTGCAAAATATGCATCACGCCAAATCCATCTCCTCGATGGTAAGATTGTCAAGGAGGTGTCCAAATGAAACTGTTGGACATCATTTCATTTGGTTTCAATGCCATAAGGAGAAAGAAAGTGCGTAACAGTCTTGCAATCATGGGTGTGGCAATTGGGATTGCAGCGATTATTTCTCTATCTGCACTCGGTGGTGGATTTCAGGATATGGTAGACTTGCAATTCCAAAGAGGATTTTCTAGTGATACTTTGATTATTACAACAAGAGGAATAGATTTCTTTCTACCAGAATCAGATTTTGAGATGTATATCAATGATACAGATGCTATAGAAGGCTTAGAACATGTCCAGCGCGCGTCAGCACAGATGCAGAGAGCATGTTTAGTGGAAATTGGAAATTATAGTTTTCAATTGAATGTCATTGGGATAGACTATCAGAAGTATGCTCAACTATATCCCGATACATTTGTAGCGGCTAATGGAACAATACCTGCGGTGTTTGATAACGAAACTGTAGTTATTGGAAATGGTATCTACAACCCATGGACAAATGGAACCTTTACTGGATTCATTGGAGATAATTTGAACGTAACATGGATAACACGAAATGGAACGTTCATTAAAGCAAAGAGCTACAATGCAACAGTGGATGCAATTCTTGAGCGTATTGGAGCTATTAGTATTGGTGGCCCAACTGACTCCTCCGTGTTCATTCCAATCGAGCAAGCTGAGGAATTTTTCGAAACATCTGTAGCAGATATCATCCTTGTTCAGTTGGATACAGATGACGAAGAGATAATCAATCAAGTTGCAAGAGAGATTGAGCTTCTCTTCAGCGAGCAGATACAGGTGGTTATACCGAGTGCTCTTCTTAATGCAATATCAACAATCATTGTATCAATCGAGCTGTTCCTTGCAGCTGTTGCAATGATCTCTCTCGTGGTTGCAGGTGTTGGTATCATGAACATCATGTTGACAACAATACTTGAACGAACTCGAGAGATTGGAATCTTGAAATCGCTAGGAATGCAGAATCATGCAGTACTGCTTATATTCCTTGCAGAATCATTGATAATTGGTTTTCTTGGCGCTCTGACTGGAATTGCACTTGGATGGTTGCTGGCTGTAGCACTCGGTGAGTTTGGTATTGGAGATTTCATTGCTCAATCATTGAGTGGTACTTTTGTGGGGCAACTAGTAATTATGCCAGTTGTCACAACTACGTTAATCCTAAACTCGATTGCCTTCGCACTAGTGGTTAGTACCATTTTTGGTTTATATCCCGCTTGGCGTGCTTCCCGATTGAAACCAGTAGATGCACTAAGATATGAATAGAGGTGGCTTAGAAGTGAGTGATAATCGAAAACAGAGCCTATCATTCATTAGCGAACTAACTAAGTTGGGAAAAAGAGATCCTGTAGGAAACAAAGCAAGGAATCTCTTTTTCCTTCATAAGCAAGGATATAGAATTCCCAAGACCATTACCTGTAATTTTGATGCATATGACAAATTCAAATCAGGTGATGAATCAGTTCTCGATCAACTTGATAATGAACTCTCAAGTATTCTAATAGAAGGGAAGAAATATTCGGTCCGTTCTTCTGCCAATATCGAAGATGCAACTAGCTACTCCTTTGCAGGTCAGTTTTCAACACATCTGAATATTGAGGGAAGAAAAGCTATCATCCAGGCTATCCAATCGGTATGGAAGTCTGCTGAAAAAGTGAATGAAGCAGAATACATCAAAACGACAAAAAGTGGTTCAACAACTAAGATGGGGGTCATCATTCAAGAGATGGTCAAACCAATTTTCTCAGGAGTTGTATTCACTAAAAACCCATTAACTGGATTAGATGAAGTCATAGTCGAGTCAGTTGATGGCTACGGAGACGCTCTAGTACAGGAGGGAGTAACTCCGAACAGATGGGTCTACAAATGGGGCGAATGGATTGAGCATCCAGACTCTCAGGATGATAGAATTTCAATTATCCAGGAAATCATTCAACAATCAAGAGAGCTAGCTGTGCATTATGGTTCACCACTAGATCTTGAATGGTGCTATGATGGTCAGCACATCTATTGGCTTCAGTTGAGAGCAATCACTGCTCTTGAATCCACAAAGCTATATTCCAATCGTATATCAAGGGAGTTCTTACCAGGTATGATCAAACCGCTCGTGTGGTCTGTGAACATCCCTATGATCAATAGCTCTTGGAAAGATTTGTTTAGAGAAGTCATAGGAAGCAAGGCGGATTCAATCAATATTCATAACCTATCGAAACAATTCCACTACCGCGCGTATTTTAATATGGGAGTGATTGGCAATATCTTCGAAGTTCTGGGAATGCCACGTGAGGCTTTGGAGATACTAGCAGGTATCGAGTCTGCAGGTGAAGACCGACCTTTATTCAGACCTTCGAGTAGGACCTTTGTGCATCTGCCTAGAATGTTATTGACAGTACTTCGAAAGCTGGTGTTTTCAAAACCCATTGAGATTTTCATAAGAAACTATAGAAAACACTACGATAGGATTGCTGCTGTTGATATTGAGTCTTTGAACTATGAAGAGTCATTCGATTATATTGATGAATTATTCAATCTTAACAGGTATGGTTCATACATGGTGATAGTTTCACAACTGTTGAATAGTCTATACAATATGATGTTGAAAAGAATGCTATCAAGTTATGATATCAATACTGAGGCTATTCACCTATCACCTAATACGAAACGATTGAGGGAATCAGATCCGCGGGATATGTTGAATCAATTAAGGAAAAAATATGCCTCAATTCCCCCAGAAGAGAGAGAAAAAATCGAGGGTCATGGACTAGATACAGAAGTAATCGACTCACAGAAATCTGAGTTTATAGAGCAATTTAATGAGTTCATGCAGCAATATGGGCATCTGAGTGACAGTGGAAATGATTTCTCTCGACTCTCTTGGAGAGAAACCCCAGACATTGTCTATGAAATGATAAAAAGTGAACCAGCTGAAATCCAAGCTGGTAGGGAAGATAGTCACGAAAAGATACAGAACTTTCGTCAAGAGAAAAAAATGAATGATAGTATCTACAAACGTGCTCTACGATATCAAGAGTATCGTGAACTGGTAAATTCACTTTACACATTTGGATATAGTCTATTCAGAAGATTCTTTCTGCATATTGCAATGCTTCTAAAGAATGAGAATAAGATAGATGAGAGGGATGACATCTTCTATCTTAGTCAAGGAGAAATTCGGAATCTTATTCATGGAAGATTAGAAGGACCTGATGCAAAGCAAAGAATTCAACAACGCAAGGATGAGATGGAAAAATATGCAGATGCCATTCTGCCAGAGATCATTATTGGCGATTCTCCTCCCCTCATTCTTGACAAACAGGAAATTGGAATGGAATTATCAGGTGTTGCAACATCAGGAGGCCATTACACTGGACCTGCAAGAGTTATCAGAGGTGTTGGTGATTTCGGTAAAATATCTGAAGGGGATGTATTGGTGATTCCATATTCAGATGTGAGCTGGACACCATTGTTCTCACTAGCAAAAGCTGTAATATCAGAATCTGGAGGTTTGTTGTCACACTGTTCGATTGTGGCAAGAGAATATGGAATTCCAGCAATTGTTTCTGTTGATGGTGCCACCCAGATTGAGGATGGTACAATTATTGCTGTAGATGGTGATAATGGACAAGTATCTGTTTTACAGAAGCAGTGAGAGAATGAACACAGTAATCCTGATTTTCTCAGGATACTGTGGTTTCAGCTACGAGATCTTGTTTTGTGAGAATCTTCTCATCTAGCTCATCAACGCCTTGATGTGCGTAGTAGGTTTGATAAAGTGACTCGTAGATTCCTTTTGCTTCGAGCAGTTCAGAATGCGAGCCTTGCTCAACGAGCTTGCCTTTATCGAATACCAAAATTCGATCAGCGTTAGCAATCGTACTTAGGCGATGAGCAATCACAACTGTTGTTCTGTCTGCGAATAGTTTCTCTTGAGCTTTCTGAACAAGAGATTCTGAATAAGCATCAAGTTTGCTTGTTGCTTCATCAAGAATTAGGATTCTAGGATTAGCAGCCAAAGTTCGTACAATTGTAATCATCTGTCTCTGACCAGAACTCAGATTCTTACCACCTTCAAGAACTACAGAGTCATATGCCTCAGGCAATGTTTCAATGAATTCACATGCATTTGTTACTCTACAGAGCTCCTTAATCTCATCATCTGAGGCATCAGGATTGCCATACTTGATGTTGTCTAGGACAGTACCATCAAAAAGATACGGTTCTTGAGAAACAAGGGCGACTGCACCATGTAGCGACTGAAAAGTCACTTTTGAAATATCCTGTTTACCAATGAGGATTCGACCTTGGTCAGGATCATAGAAACGGTTGATGAGAGCTGCAACAGTAGTTTTACCAGCTCCTGTAGCACCCACAATTGCAATAGTTGTTCCTGGTTCGATCCTGAAACTAACATCGCTCAAGACTTCCGTGTCTTTGATGTATGAAAAGGTAACATCTTCGAAAGTAATACCATCACTTGAAGGTAGAAGAGGTACTGCATCCTCAGCTTCAGTAAGAGTCGGTTCTGCCTCAATGACATCGGATATCCTATCCATTGCAGCTAATGATGCTTGAACCTGTGAACCTTGGAGACTGACTATCAAGAGAGGAAACATGAAGCGTTGAACTAAAATCACACCTAAGAATAACTCACCAATAGTAAGTACTGCGGCAGCTCCAGTAGCTAGACCTGCTCCGACAAAAAGAACTGCTGCTACTATGAACACGGTCATTGCACCTACAGTTGGAAAGAGGAATGTGAAGAAGAGAGTCAAACGGAAATTATGTTTGTAAGCTTCATTGTTTAATGCAAGAAGCTGTTTCGAAGTTTCTTTTTCACGATTGAATGCTTTTGCAATCTGAATTCCACTTAGATTCTCAGCGATTTGTCCAGAAACCATGCCATATGCTCGTTGAGTTGCCAACATAGTTCTCTGACCAACAGTCCCGTAGAGAGCAGACATAACAATGACCACTGGAACCGTAATCAATGCGGTTAATGCCACTATTGGGGATGTCATCCAAAGAACAATGAAGGTAACGACAAGGAGAACGAGTTGCCCTGCAATGTCCATAAGTACCTGAACTCCAGTGTTCAAAGCTTCAGTATCTGAAGTAACTCGAGATGTTACATTACCGCTTTGTTCACCCTTGTGGAAAGATAAGTCGGCATCGACAAGATGTGAATAGACATCTTGTTGTACCTTATTGACAAATCCTGCTTGAGCTCGTGCGATCACACGCGTATAGAATGATCCTGAAATAAAAGATATCAATCGGAATCCAAGATAGAGAATTGCTAAGAAAATGATTGCATTGCCAGCATCCAAAGCCCCAAGAGAAATGTCTATCCCCTGAGACAAAACAAGAGGACTGATCGCATCGATTAAGCTAGCAAATATCGCAAGTATAGCTCCTGAAATGATTATCTTCCTAAATCCTGAGAAATATCCACCCATTCTTCTAAGTAGAAGTCCTATTGGTCTACTGCGTTTCTTGTTGCTATATCCAGGTCTTCCTGCACTCATTATGCGACACCTCCAGCAAGAGGAACTGTTTCAAGCATTTTCCTTGTTTCAGGAAGTTGGTCGAAAATCTGCCTATATTGAATTGATTCTTTCAAGAGTTCTTCGTGAGGCCCAAATGCGATGAGCTGACCCTTGTCGATAATCATTATCAAGTCCGACTCTATAAGTGTACGAAGTCGTTGGGTCACTGTAATACTCGTTCGATATTCCATCGCTTCGTTCAGTGCACGTCGCATCAAGTACTCTGTTCGAGCATCAATGGCACTGGTGGAATCATCGAGAAGGAGTATTGATGGATTCTGAAGCAACGCTCGTGCAATTGCAAGTCGTTGTCGCTGCCCACCAGAGAGAGTCATTCCTCTCTCCCCTATTACTGTATCATATCCATTTGGAGTTTCCATTATGAAATCATGAGCTTGAGCTCTTTTTGCGGCCTCTATGATAGCGTCTTCTGAGGCATTCTCACATCCATATGCGATATTGTTTCGAATGGACATCTTGAAAAGAAAAACATCCTGTTCAACCAATCCTACTGTTTTTCTTACCAACGCAGAGGGTACATTTCGAAGGTCAGTATCACCTACTTTGATAGTCCCTTCAGTTGGGTCATACAGACGAAGGAGTAATTTTAGAACTGAGCTTTTTCCTCCACCAGGTCCTCCAATAAGGGCAACCTTTGATCCTCCAGGTATTTGAAAACTAAGATTGGATAATGCATAACTTCCGTTCCCGTTGGAATTTGGATAGCGAAATGATACATTTTCAAACACAATGTTTCCAGTGAAATCAAGTTGAGTATCGGTTGAATCTGAATCAATCAAAGGATCTTGCCAATTGAGTAAGTCTATGATTCTTTGAGCATTGACAAATCCACCACGTAGCAATAGAAGACTTCTGGGTAACATGAAATTTTGTGCATCAATAGCAATTAACAATGATAGAATCTGGATTAGACCTCCGACACTAATACTACCTGCGACAAGCAGTGTGCTTCCATAAAGAAATGTTCCCGTGGTAATTAAAATAAGAATCAATTGAGGGAAGAAGAATGCTGAAAGACGACCTTCTTGCTCCACTGAGTTCGCATAATTAAGACTTGTCTGATTGAATTTCTGTTTCTCTCTTTCTTCAGCTCCAAATGCCCGAACTACCTCGATTCCTCTGAAGACCTCTTGTGAAACAGAAGTCAAATTCTCCATACTTATGGCTCTTTGTCGTCTTACTGGGTCAACAATCTGAGCATATCTTAGTGCAAAGTAGAGATAGATTGGAAATCCTGCAATCATAATTATACCAAGTATCTGTGAAATACTCCAGAGAACTATTGCAGTGATACCGTATGCTGAGAAGGAACCGATAATCATTCGAAGTCCGGGATTGAGTGAAATCCGGATCCAGTTGATATCCTGCATTGATATTGATAGAATCTTCTTACTATCTACTTGATCGTGAAATGCCATACTGTGATCTTGAAGTGATTCAAAAAGCTCCTGTCTTGCGTCACGTTCCCACCCCGTGATAACCGCAGCCCATGAAGCTCCAGCAGTAAAATTCATGGCCAGATAAATTACACCGACAATCACAATCAGTAGAGTCTGTGATACAAATAACGGACTGAATCCCTCTAAGCGTAAAACATCAATTGCTTGGCCCACAATAATAAATGGGAGGGCAGTAAATAGCGAGGCAATAACTGTAAGAACAAGTGCCCCGAATGTAAGAAATGGATGCTTCTTCATCCCACTCAAAATATACGAAGTCGCAGTAGTGTACTTCTTTCTTCCTTTCTCTTCCATAATAACCCACTCTCAAAAGATAGTATGGGAGATAGCAAAATTGCTTCCCCACTAAACAAATCTCTCTTCAGAATATTTAACGATAGTTAATATTTACTATATAACCTTTTCGAATAATATGGAGTCATGCTTACCAAAAGATGATGGATTATCGAAGAATAAAAGGAAATGAGAGATGCTTTTACCATCTCTCAAAATTCAAACTATGCTGCTTTACTACCAGGAGGAACGCCATCTACCTTCACAGGGAGCCATCGACCAGGCTCATCACCCTTCTCAACAGCAAGTATCATTCCATGACTTTCAATCCCACCAATCTTCTTCGGTTCAAGATTGGTGAGGAACAATGCGGTCATTCCTGCTAGCTCTTCAGGTTCGTACTGCTCTGCAAGCCCGGTGACAATGGTCCGTTTCTCAGTACCAATGTCTACTTCTAGAAGAAGGAGCTTGTCCTTCTTGGGAACTTTTTCGCAGGTAAGTATCTTACCCGCTCGTAAGTCGAGTTTCTTAAAGTCGTCAAATGTGATCAGTTCTTTCTTTTCCATTTCAGGTTCACCTTTCTCTTTTGCTTCAGCAGCTTTGATACGGTCTCCAATAGTCTTCTTCAGGGATTCCAAAAGGTCATCATCAATCTTTGAGATTACGGGTTTGGGATTCACAATCTTAGTACCAACTAAAAGAGGCTTCAAAGCTTCATCGAGGGCTACAGTGTGAATATCAGAACCATTGTATCCGAGCTGTGTCCAGATAGTCTGAGCAGCATTCGGCATGATGGGTTCGATAAGTACCGTGAGCGCCTTCACCAAAGCGATAGCATTGTAGAGCACTTCACCACACTTGACCTTGTCTTCTTTGACAAGAGCCCATGGTTGGTTTGCTTGGAAGTACTCATTACCCACAGAGGCAAGTCTTAGAATCTCATCTGTAACTTTCTTGAGTTCGTACTCATTCACAGCTTCGGTGATGGTTTCTAGAGCTTTCTCAACTTCTACCTTTAACTTCGGATCGAATGTACCCTTAGGAACTGAACCATAGTTTTTCTTTGTGAAATGTAAGGTCCGATAGATGAAGTTCCCAAGAGTTCCAACCAATTCTGTATTTACCTTGTCAGCAAACGTATCCCAGCTAAAATCGAGGTCTCGAGTATGTCCCGTGAAGGACACCATATAGTATCGAAGATAGTCAGGGTCAAGTCCTTTGTCAAGATAGTCATCAAGAATCCAGACTACATATCCTCTCCCTCGACTGAAGTTGTGTCCCTCAATCTTGACCATTCCAGAAGCAACAATCGCAGCAGGGAGGTTGTATCCACTACCCTTTAGCATCGCAGGCCAGAATAGGCAGTGATGGTAAACAATGTCTTGTCCAATATAATGAACCAAACGACCATTACCAGG
>SDNZ01000099.1 GCA_004524565.1 Candidatus Thorarchaeota archaeon | reverse complement strand
GTTAGAAAACTCACTCGGAGATAGTGTTACAGAGTTGCATTGAGAGAGATATCACTGGATTTCTCAGAGAAACTAATTCAGGGTCTCTTTGGATCCAACGGAGCTGGCAAGACAACACTCTTCCGCGTGCTATCTACGCTCCTTCGCCCTCATGAAGGAACAGTAACAGTCTATGGTTTTAATCTGGAGGAAAATCCAGAGGAAGTAAAGAAGAGGATTGGCATCCTGGGGGACAAACCACTCCTGTATTGAGAACTTACTGGTTTAGAAAATCTTCGATTCTATTCTACTCTCTATGGTCTTTCAAAGGACATGTTTGAAAACAGAATGGATGTGCTAGTAGAGCGTTTTGAAGTAAAGACTTGGCTCGAAGAACCAGTCAAGAACCTATCAACAGGGATGCGAAAGAGACTTGACATTGTGCGAAGCCTCCTTCACAATCCGGATTTACTTCTCCTTGACGAAACCTTCAGCGGTTTAGACAAAGATTCAGCAGCAGTCTTCAGAGAATAATTGATTGAGCATAGACAGCAAAGAACAACTATCGTGAGCACTCATAATTTGGCACTTGGTGCTGAATTGTGTGATGAATTTGTAACTCTGAGGAAAGGTCGTGTGATTAGTCATGGTCCTATTGCAGAATTTGACCAAATGCTTTGAGGTGAGAAGATGAATCATGGATTTCAAGCTGCATTTGCGATTGCTAAGAAAGACATTGTCACGCAGATGAGGAAGAAGTTTGAGGCATTCTCAATGTTCCTCTTTGCGTTGATTGCAGTCTTGGCGTTTTCATTCGCAATAGTCACTCAAGGGTCAATACCAGAAGAAATAGGAAGTGCAATGCTATGGGTGATAATCTTCTTCATGGGAATGTTCGGATTTGCACCAATCTTTCTCTCAGAGTCAGAAACCGGAACGTTGCCAGGACTTGCTACAGCACCAATCCCTGCATGGTCAGTATATCTGGGAAAGGTCATTTACGGATTTACCCTGATGGGCATTGTGGAGATATTTCTGGTTCCGATTGTATCTGTGCTCTTCGGATTCTCCATTCTCAATGACATTCCACTTGCCCTTGCTACACTGATAATCGGTACACTTGATCTTGCAGCAGTTGGCTCAATGGCTTCTGCTCTTACAATGCCCTCAGAATCAAAGGCCACAGTTTTTCCACTTGTGTACTTTCCAACAGCAACCTCAGGTCTCATGCTGTTGATAGAGATCACAAAAATCATAGTGATTGGTCCGGGACTAATTTCAGTTCTATTGATTTTCGAAATCCTGATAGCTCATCTAGTAGCTATGCTGACATTATCAGCTTCAGTATTCCACTTTGCACTTTCATCCTGAAACCCAAACGTAGCAAAACGTTCATATTGGTAATAAGACCCGACACTATAATTCGAGTTGATAAGCAGTGCCCAAGAACAGACTAATCTTCCTAGGAGTCACAGCCGCAGTATCCTTACTTTATGTTTACATGACATGGATCTTTGCACCTCCTGATGTCAACCTAGGAGAGCTGGTCAGAATCTTCTTCCAACATGTAGCTCCTGCACTAGTTGCCTATGGAGCATTTGGGGGAACCTTAGTCTGTGGAATCATGTACTTGTGGAAGGGAGATCTCAAATACGATATACTTGGAGCTGCATCACTAAAGATTGGCTTACTTTTCACGACGATTACCCTACTCAGTGGAATGATGTGGGCTGATGCGACCTGGGGAGTTTATTGGAATTGGGATCCACGAGAAACCACTACTCTGATACTCTGGGTAGCGTATGCATGCGTACTAGCATATCGGGCATCAATCAGCGATCGAGAAGCACGGGCACAATTTGGTTCAATCTTTGGAATTATTGGATTTCCAATGGTGATATTGAGTTATATCTCAATTCAAATTTGGGATACATTACACCCACAAGTGATAACAGGATCAGGTCTTGAAATGGCAGCTGAACATGGAATGACATTAATGGTCAGCATGATTGCAGTCATTATGATAGCACTGATATTAATAGACTTCACATATTACATTGATTCAGCGCAAGAGAAAATTCATAGGATTAGAATGGCAAGGAGTTAGTTTAGATGCAACAGTTTGAACTTTTTATAGTAGCAGTAATTTTTTGGGGCGGTATCTTCACATTCTTACTATACCTACTAATGAGAATGATGAATATCGATAAGCAACTAAAAATCGTAGAGTCTCAAATTGAAGGAGAGCAGTAGTAATGAACAAGAAGACACGACTTGCATTGACTAGTATAATTCTAGTCATCACCATTGGTTTTGTAGCATTTCAATTACTAAACACCTTTGGAGATGTATACGTCAGTGTCGATGCAGTGACCGCAGAACCAGATGTATACATGGGAAGAACCCTCCAAGTAAAGGGTTTTCTTCAACCGGGATCATTGTCAGTGACTTCCGAAAACGTAACACTAGTTATTGCAGGTAACACCACCACACTACTCGTTATTCTGATCGGAGAACTCCCCGATATGATAGATGGGCAGGAAATTGTTGCTGTTGGCTCTCTTGAGTCAGCTACTATCTTACGAGCCACAAATATCCTAGTACAGTGTCCAAGTAAGTATGAAGCAACTACCACTACTCCATAGGATTGTCGATGCCATTATTAGAGAGTCTGATTTTACCTAGAGTAGTAGGGAGTATCAGTTGAACAAGCAAACACCGATGCAACAGCAATATCTTCAGTTGAAGAAACAGTACCCCGATTGCATCCTGATGTTCAGGCTTGGTGATTTTTACGAGATGTTCAATGAGGATGCAAAGGTAGCTAGCAAGGCTCTGGACATCGTTCTTACTGCAAGAGGAGAGGGAGTCAGCAGATGGCCACTTTGTGGAGTGCCATATCATGCAGTTGAAGGGTATGTAGCTAAGTTACTCCAGCAAGGTTTTACTGTTGCCATTGCGGATCAGGTCGAAGATGCTTCTCAAGCAAAGGGCCTTGTCAAGCGAGATGTTGTCAGGGTTGTGACCCCTGGAACCATTTTGGAAAGCTCAATGCTTGAAGATGCACAGAACAATTATCTAGTTGCTCTCGTTGAAGATAGTGGTCAGGTTGGAATCGCTGCAGTCGATGTGTCCACTGGCGAGTTTCTAGTTACGCAAATTGAGGGTACATTGGACTCAGAAGTGGTTCTTAATGAGCTCGGAAGACTCTCTCCATCTGAGATTCTCCTTTCTGATGAAACCTTGAAATCAAAGGCAAGAAGCGCACTTGATGAAACTGGAATTCATATTACCCAGAGGAACAGTCTCGATTTCTCTACTCGGAATGCTGAAGCGCTCGTCAAGGAACAATTCAAGGTTGCAACTCTCGAAGGGTATGGAATCTCAGACAAACCAGTAGCTCTCGGTGCAGCAGGTGCAGTACTTGCGTATCTTCGCGATGTTCACAGAACTGGCAGTGTAACGCTCTCAGGATTGAGAACCTATTCAGTTGAATCACATATGATTGTGGATAGCCAAACACAGAAGAATCTAGAACTAATCAATAATGCTCGGGACGGAAGCTCTCGAGGTACTTTGTTCAGTATCCTCTCCAAGACTGTTACTCCAATGGGAAAACGAAAACTCAAGCAATGGATTCTCCAACCATTAAGAGATGTCAAAGAAATCAATCAGAGGTTAGATTCCGTAGAAGAATTAGCTAGAGATGCGATTGTAAGAAAGGATATCTCGAACAGCTTGAGAGACCTCGGAGACCTTGAGAGGATTACGAGTAGAATTGTGTTTGGATCAGCAGGAGCAAGAGACCTGCTTGCTCTCAGAATTTCTATCGGAAAACTCCCTACAGTGAAAGAAACCTTGAAGGCATGCAAGAGTCAAATCATATCGGATTCGGTAAAATCTATTGATCCTCTGACAGTACTTCATGAAATCTTAAAGACAGCAATAGTAGATGAGCCACCAGTATCTGTACGGGAAGGAGGAATGATTCGACAAGGATTCAACAAGGACTTGGATGCCTTGAAGCAATCAATCTCGATAGATAAGAAATGGATAGCATCTCTACAAGCTACTGAGAGAAGGCGAACTGGCATCAAGTCTTTGAAAGTGGGATTCAACAAAGTCCATGGATATTATATTGAAGTGACTAAGAGTAACACAAATCTTGTTCCAGATGAGTACCAACGAAAGCAAACCCTTGCAAATGCAGAGAGGTATATTACTCCAGAACTCAAGGAGAAGGAATCAACAGTACTCGCTGGCGAGGAGAGAATCAATAAACTTGAGTATGAAATCTATGAAACCTTAAGACAGCAGGTTAGTGGATCCGCAGGAATTCTTCGTCGGAATGCAAACGCTGTAGCCATTGTAGATGTACTTGTTGCACTATCAGATGTAGCAGTCACTCGAAGGTATACTCGACCAAAGGTGACTGAAGATACTCGAATCAAAATCATTGAGGGGAGACATGCCTCACTCGAAGTCATGCTCGGACCTAATGAATTTGTCCCGAATGATATTGAGATAGGTGATGGCGGCTCTACTCTAATTATAATAACGGGTCCAAACATGGCTGGAAAATCAACTTGGATGAGACAATGTGCAATCATCGTATTACTTGCCCAGATGGGTTCTTTTGTCCCTGCGAAGAGTGCTGAGATAGGTCTCGTTGATAGGATTTTCACTCGCGTGGGAGCATTTGATGATCTCACAGCACGTCAGAGTACATTTATGGTTGAGATGATAGAAACAGCTAATATCCTCAATAATGCTACAGACCGCAGTCTTGTTGTTCTCGATGAGATAGGGAGAGGGACTTCAACCTTCGATGGAATGGCATTGGCATGGGCGGTAGCAGAACGAATTGTTCAGATGAAGACACGGTCTCTCTTTGCCACTCACTTTCATCAACTCACGGATATGGCATCTCAATATCATGGAGTCAAGAATGTTCATACTCTTGCTAAGGAATCTGGAGACTCCATTATCTTTCTGCACAAAGTTGTTGATGGTGGGACGGACAAGAGTTATGGAATTCATGTCGCGGCACTTGCAGGAGTACCTGATGAAGTTGTGAAACGAGCGAATCAAATACTCCAGAAGATTGAGAAGGAGAACTCGGTCACAGTTGGAGATTCAACTATGGAGTATAAATCAACGGAGCAGACAAGCCTAGAAGCACTTTTAGCAGAAGACCCACTCGTTGAAGAGTTAAAAATCTTGGATCTTGATAGAACAACTCCTGTAGATGCTTTAATGAAACTAAAGGAGATGCAGGAGGAAGCAAAGAAGAGAAAGAACTAAGGTATATTTTGATTCATGCGAATTCCTAGATTGACAAAAATGAAACAGAAGAGATTTGATGAGTTAGTTCAGAATGGATACATTGCTTTTATGTCTCTCTTCATAGTCTTCGTTTTGCTTGCTTTGATGCTAGATAATGAGATCTTGATGTGGTTGAGCGTTATTATGCTTCTTTACATCCCAGCTGTGGTTTGCGCATATTGCATTCAAGGTGCTAATGAATCTCTAATAGGATGGAAGAAGAAAAGAAACTACGCAAAACGTCTGGCAGAGTGTACATCATTTAGATGCAAAACATGTGAGAGGATCTACAAGAAAGAGGAGCTGGATATTTCTGCTACATCAGTCCTAACATGTCCACAATGCAATCAGAAACTAGTTCCAGCGGATTAAGTTTTACTAGTTGCTATCATTCCTTAAGTTGTATATTATGATTCGACTTCAGTTCCTCTTCTAATGCGAGCACATCAACTCTGGGTTCAATGCTCTTCGTAACAAGTATTATGAGAATGATAATATTGAGTATAATTGCACCAATGATTAGTGGTACACCCTCATATAGTGAATAGACGAAACCAGAGAAGATAGGGCTAATGATTCCAACAAGTAGAACCATTATGGTGGAAAGGCCTAGCATCTTGCCTATGTCTGCCTTTGGTAGAGATTTCTGAATATACGAATCAAGTACAGTTCGCCAGAGGTTGTCATTAGTCGTTTTAATTGCAGTAGCAATAAATGCTAGTGAGAAAATCACACCCAATCCAGGATAAACTGTATCCAAGAAAAGAACCCATGAATCAGGTGCGATGAATGGAATGTATTGAGCAACTATGAGAAGGGTAAGAGCGATTGGTATGACTGAATATACAGCAATTGTGATTCCTTTTCCTCCACGTTTATCGAATCGGTGACCGAGAAAAAGTGTGAGGGGAACTGATACAACCATTGTAATGAGGAGCATTAAGAAGATCTGGCCAATATTGAATTCTAGTGTTTCATTGACATAGAACAGATTGGAGAAGTTGTAGAAACCATCACTAAGAGCATCTATCATCATGACTCCAACTAATATTGGAAATACTCTAAGCAACAACTTCAGACCACGAATAGTCTCAGATATGAAGTCTCTTAATATTGAGGAGTTTCTATCTCGTTCAGGAATAGGAGTTGATTCTAACCAGAGTATACGGATAATAACAGTAGCCCCAAAGAGAATAGCTCCAGTGAAGAACACTACTCTCATAATGAAAACAAACTCCCAACCAGTATTGAACATAATTGCCATTGCGAAAAGTGGACCAAGAGCAAATACAGTGCCTAATGTAAAAAGAGAAACTGCCACTCCTCCATATTTACGATCAATGATTTGCATGATATATGCGGTTCCACCTTGACCAGTGAAATTTGATGCAGACATAATTAGGAGTCCTAAGGCAACCATTTCAAATGAAATTGCAAAGGCAAGAATGAGATATCCTGCTCCATTTAACGCCATTGTTATTATTGCTAAGTTTCTACGATTGAAATTATCTGCAAGATAGCTAGCAACGAGATTACCAAGTAAAATCACGATAGTCATGATAGAGTATAGAAAACCCAGTGCTATGTAGTCAATACCTAGGTCGCGTAGATATAGATTGAGAACCTGCCAGATTACACCTACACTTCCAACAATCCAATTTGTCACTACAAAGATTTTGAAGTTCTTATTAGCCATCAAATGGCGTACTGAGGTCATCCATGAAACTTCTACAGATTTGGAGCCTAGGTCTTCCTGTGCCAATGTATCAAGACTATCATCATTCACACTCTATCAACCTGAAACAATCCCGCAATTCAGTCAATAATAAACTCGTGATGCAAGCAACATAATGAATTTGCATCTGTAGGATTTAGGGAACATCAACCATCTAAAGAAGTGATTTTTCTAAGTAGCGTGAGAATGCAAGCAATCCAAAAAACTTGAGTCGAATAGAAACGAGAATCTATTCCTGCGAAGATTAAAATGCATTGAAATTCCTTGAAGAATAATCTTGATGTGTCGTTTGGTTAGAGGAGAGCACTATTTCTGTGCACGCCTTATTCTTGAAAAACAAGCATAAAGAGATAGGAGATTTATTCATGAAAAGAAGAATTGGATTGCTTAGTGCTTTTGCACTGGCACTCTTTATGATGTCTGTTTTTCTCCCAATATCTACCATTACGGGAAATACTACAGACATTCAAATGAGAAATAGTATGAACCAGCCTTCAGTGGTTGCTTCAGAAACTGGTCTAGAAGGAAGTAATTCACCGTTGTCAATGTTGGTGTACACTGAGTTCATCGATACTGTTCCAAATGTGGACCACAATGAATTCAGAAATACAATTGACTCGATTGAAGAAACATATGGTTACTGGTTCAATTATGATAATCTAACGGATTATACAGAATTGGGGAGCCATATCTGGGCGTATGATGTCTTCCTAATCCCTGAACAGGAGCAAATCTACCAAGATAATGTTTCAAGCCTAGTTCCAGTCTGGAGCCCATTCATATCGGATTGGGTGAATGCTGGAGGGATCATCATCATGATGGATTATGTTAGTGATGAAGCTATAGATGCTCCATTAATCCCAATTTACAATGAAACAGGATTGATGAATATCGAGGGAATCATTAACCTTACAAATGACCCTATCACTCTCACATCTGCGAATGATTCACTTGCGAGAGGAATTGAGGGAGGACCTATTCTTGGCCCAAATGGAGCTTTTGGCTATAATACAACCCAATCTGTTCAAGCATTTACTGATGGTGATTATGCTTGGACCTCTCATAGAGTGCTTGGTCGCGGTCATGTCGTACTTCTTGGCTTTGATAATTTCAACAGGTATGTGTATTCAGATATTGTCTTGGCTAATGCCCTGCGGCTCCATCAGCACGTAGTGATTGATAATTCACATACACAAGGACTCAATCCATATACAGACTCGGTCAATTACACTAATGATCTGTTAGATGCGGGTTTCGCTGTGTCTATCATGGATTCATGGAGTGAATCACTGATAAACTCAGCTGATGTTCTAATACTGTCTTGGGCAGGAACAATATATAATGAGTCACAGGTGAATTTCGTTGAAGAATGGGTTTCTTCAGGCGGAGGTCTTTTTGTTCTTAGCGAGTTTGGACCCTTTGGCAATAATCTCGATCCTATCACAGACCGCTTTGGATTTATGAGAAACTCTACATGTATTATATCAGACAGTGATGATTGGGAAGATTATGACAGATACGTAATCTATGAATCTGAAAATATAGCAAATCATTCAGTAACGTTATGGACAAGCCGGATTGAACTTGCAGGAGGAGCCGCATTCGACTCAATTCCTGAAAATGCAGTTCCGATAATTGTTAGTGATATCGATAGTACAGCAGGGTGGTATAATGAGTCGTACTTATACGTAGGTCAATGGAATGGTTCGATAAGTGCTGCAGTTGCACCCTATGGAATGGGAAGAATCAGCGTTGTTCTCGATACTTCAATCATCGATAACTTGTGGGACTACAATAATGATGGCCTTGCAAACTACTTCGAACATGAGAATGACTTCTTTGCAGTTAATAATGTCCGATGGCTCTTTGGTGCAGGAATCGAAGAAAAGATTGTTCTCTTCGAGGAGTCTAACAGCCCGGCTGATTATGCAAATGGTTGGTATCATGACTTTAGTGTAATGTTAACGTTGAACGGTTTCACGGTCAAGTGGGAATCTGCATTCTATGAAGAACTCATCAATCAAGCGGATGTTGTATTCATTGCGGATGGAATTTTCAATTATACCGCTCCTGAGATTGCTATTCTGAGCAATTACGTTCATGATGGAGGTAGTCTATTCCTAGTGGGAGACCAGCTTACATTCAGTGAGCAGATCAATCCTATTGCTAATGAGTTTGGATTGGTATACAACACTACAGCAGGGTGTGTTCAAGAATCGAACAACTACGAATTCGATACTAGGTATATAGTTTACAATCAGTCTAACTTTGCTATGCATCCAATAATGGAGGGTGTGAATCGTATGGAGTTTGACCTTTGTTCAGCATTCCAGAGTATTGGTACTGGAACTGCCTTGGTCGTTGCAGATGATGATGGAACTGCTACTTGGAGCGTTGCAGCAACTTCCATTGATGGATTGGCAATCGCTGCAGCAACAACTGCAGGGAAAGGTCGTGTTGTCGCTATCACAGACGTAAACCTTCCTATGACAGACTATGACCCTGAAGCTGATGGCTATGGCAACATGCTAGATTCGGACAATGATGTCTTCCTAAACAATGCCTTCATCTGGCTCACTGCTAATAGAGCACCAGGAGTGGAAGTATCTTCACCAAATGGCGGAGAAACAGTTGACGGTGAGATAACCGTCAGTTGGACTGGTGTAGATCTTGATGATGATGCTCTGACCTACAGTGTCTTCTACAGTGATAATCTAGGTGGAACATGGACATCATTAGGTACAGGACTCTCTGTTACAGAGGTCCAATGGAACACGACCCTCGTTGCTAATGGCCAAGAGTACCTCATTCGAGTTATAGCCAGTGACGGAGAATTTACCGTAGATGACGTTTCTGACGGAAACTTCACTGTTGACAATCCATCAGCAACAACCACACCTACAGGAACTGGTATTCCTATTGATACAACAACTATAATCATCATCATTATTGTTGCAGGCGTTGTGATAGTCATCATCATTATCATAATGAAGAAGAAGAAGTGACAGAATAAGACAGAAAACGTAGGCTCATTAGAGTCTACGTTCCTATCCTTTTTTTACTTTCAACAAGTAGAACGTAGTTACTTCAGCGTGATACTTATCTCATTCATTAGTGGTCTTACACCTTTGAAGAGTAACAAAAGAACGAGGAGAATCATTACCGCACCAGCGATTCCAGTACCTAATGTAAGACTCCAACCATAAATTTCCTCAGTCCAATTAATACCAAGTCTTGCGAGTACAAATGTAGTAAGACCAAAGAAGCTTCCACACATAGAGAAGAATGCGGGAACTCTCCGTGAAACACTGAGATTCAAAATACCTAGGTTCAGATCAATTGGTTTCTTTCGAATGTCTACCTCAACTGATTCAGCTCCTAGTTTCTGGATTTGACCATCTGCTGTAACAACCTGGAATTCCACATTCAAATCGAACTTACCTTCTTTGAGTGGTAGAACTTTGAAGTCTGCTCTTGTTTCATTATCAAAATCAGAAACCTTCATGTCACGATAGGCTGGTGAAATGTTGCAAGCACTGCATACAGGTACAACACGAACATGACCGGTCTTAGGTAGATGATACGAATCATCTGAAACATGAACTGATGCTCCGTCTGGACTCTTCACTTTGAAATCAGGTTTGTGAAGGGAGACTGTGAGGTCGAACTCTTCCTCCAGACACATTCGTTCCCAGTAGATAAGAGAAGCTTTTCGTTCAAATGTTTGAGCTGCAGCCATTTCGCCACTAAAATGGTCTGAAGGCCCTGCTGAGGCGACTTCTAGACGTTCCAATCTCCTATAATCACTAGCAGGGGCAGGCATTGATTCAGGAACCATTTCCTCTTCGAAGTCCTCCATTTCTGTAGGTTCATAGATTTTGGCTCGCTTCGTTTCCGTTTTGGTTGGAGTTGGATCTGGTGATGGCGTTGATGCCTGTCTTCCTGCTCCAGAATACGAAGGTTTCTTCAGTTGGGTTAATGAATAAAGAAATATCAATAATGAAACAGACAAGACAATTAGTGCAATTTCCTCAAGCATGGTGGACACCTATGATGTCTGTTACTTTTCCAAGTTAAATGCCTTTTCGCCATAATTGCAAGGT
>SDNZ01000009.1 GCA_004524565.1 Candidatus Thorarchaeota archaeon | reverse complement strand
TTTGGTCTTTCTCCTGAGCAAGTAGAGAGTGATTCTACACGAATTCGAATGCAAATAACAGTCATTAATGCAACGCAATTCATCTATGTTCTTCAGCACCCCAATGAACATGTAACCGAGTCATATGAAGGAAACGATAATCTATACACCTGGTTAGAACAGCCGCCATATTCTTCCGACCTCTTCTATATGGCTACTCCCGATCCAATCAATGCAGGTTTCAGTGTTCGGTTGGGATTGGTCGAATACACCCTACCGTTTTTTGATCCCACTTCACCCACAAGCACAACTACTCAAAGTTCAGAAACATCTTATATTTACCAAAGCTTGCTCTCCGCAGTTTCAGTTGCTTTAGCAACATGTGTAGTTTTCATTTTGGTACTAATCCATTTCAGAAAGATGGAATCAACTCGATAGTGATTCTGATTCTTTCTACTCCTCGTGGGGTAAAACAAACATTGTTTCGATTCTCTCAACACCATTCAATTTCTCAAGGTCACATGTGATGAATTTCGTAAGTTCACTGATATTCTGGACTCGAACCATACAGATGAAATTGGCTGGTCCTGACGTTCGAAGAACCTCAGTTATCTCATCGAATTTAGAAAGAGCCTTACAGAGTGCGTCTGATTCAGAGGGTTTGGATGTAATGAGTGCAATAACCTGAATGTCATACCCAAGTTTCCGATAATCCACATCTACTGTGTATCTCTTAATGAAACCGAGGCTAACGAGTCGTTCCATCCTATTCCTGATAGAACTAGGGCTGAGGTCCACTTTCTTCTTGATATCTCTTAGGGACGTTCTGGCATTGGAGGAAAGAATCTTGATGATTTTACGATCATTGTCATCGATTTTATCCGTCGTTACCATCTAGAACATCCCTTATTTCGACTTGTCAGTAAGTAACGTTAATGCAACATATTTTGATCATGTAGTCCTGATTCTTGTGATGACCTTGGTTCCCATAACATCCCAGATTTCAACTGATGAATTCAGGGTGATGCTATCAGCAATCTCTGGATCGGTTGGCTTTGCGACTTCATAGGTTTCGAAAGTTTCACTGTCCATCAGACTGTAATTTTCTCCTAGGTCTGCAATGATTGTTGCAGCTCTCTTGTCAATGAGTGGAACATCAACCATACGGTCAGCAGGCATAATGACGTTTCGTTTTCTATTGTCAAAGAATCCAACGGCTACGATATTTGCTTTTGCCGCACCATGCTTTCCTGGTTTTGACTTATCCATTGATATGACTCTACATGGTTCACCTTCAATTAGGAAATAGCTTCCCGGCTTCAGGCTTTTAGCTTCAGTTTTCTTGATACTCACAGTGTTACACCAACTGTATATTTCAGACCTATATGCAACACTCTCTGATGCTCTTTATATATTTGGGGGCGTGTTTCCGAGTGATATTTCCGTTGTAACAACAGTAAAATGGGAACCTTCAGAGCCAAAGCTGGATGTGTTGAATAGTGATTATCCAAAATCCACAAATCCTGAGTGACAAAAGAGCTGTTGGCCTGGTGTGTAAACCCGGCAGAATGGAGATTGAACGTATTGCTGAACGTATCGCTCAGCTCCTGATTTCACACGACATCAATATCCAGATTGACCCCGGTTCATGTCATGTAGATCAAGACAACATTGTCCCTACACCCATTGAAGACATGGATGTGGATTTTGTCGTTACTATTGGTGGAGATGGAACGATTCTTTATACTCTGTCAAAACTTAAAGATCGTGCCACACCAATCTTTTGTGTGAATCGAGGAACTGTCGGTTTCCTTACAGAAACGGGTACTACTACAGCTTTCGATGCTCTGGAAAAGGTCATAGCTGGAGAATGCATTATTGAAAAGAACACCAACATTAGCTCAGGGGTTGGGGACAATGTCTTTCCAGATGCATTAAATGAAGTGTATGTTGTTTCTAAGATACCAGGTCGTCTCTTGACAATGCAGATATTCCTTGACGATGTACGAATCGATTATGGGCGAGCTGACGGTGCGATGCTAGCGACGCCTAGTGGCTCTACTGCATACGCTCTGGCTGCAGGAGGCTCGATTCTGGCTCCTGATGTGAATGGGCTCATCTTCGTACCCGTATGCCCCCCACGATTCGAACTCAAGTCAATAGTGATTCCAGACCAATCAACTCTCGAAATTGAACTTGTTAAAAAAGGTGCTTCAGGTCTTGCTGTAATAGATGGACAGACTCGGTGGGATATCGAACCTCATGATAAGATTTGGTTGAAGAAATCTGATGCAGTTACAAAATTCATTCGACTCTATGATAACTACTACGACAGATTGAACACGAGACTCATTCCACGAACCCTCTAGGTGGCTTTGATGTCGCAGATTTACGTACTGGATGCAGGAGTTCTTTTCTCCAGTTGGACCTCTAAGATTCCCGAAGGAAAATTCGTTACAACTAGCAGTGTTCTCGAAGAGATCAAGAATAGACCAAGTCAGGTTCGGGCAGAGGTGCTAACCCTACTGGACCGGCTTCAAGAAGATTTTCCGACTCCTGAATCGCTCAAAGCAGTAAGACTAGCTGCAGCCAAAACCGGAGACCTGTCTGTACTTTCTGATGTCGATATTGAAATTATTGCCCTTGCATATTCAAAGAAGTCCATTGATTCAAAGACAACTCTAGTTTCAACAGATTTGGCTATACTTAACACAGCGCGCCATTTGGGAATACACGTCATTGATCCAAATCGCAAATTCAAACATGAAATCGTTTGGGCATTGAAATGTCCTGCTTGCAAGCACAAATCCAGATATAGAACTACGAACTTGGAATGCCCCGTTTGTGGTACTATTATGCGTCGATTTGTTCATAAAAAACACAAATCCCACTGAATACCTCGTAATACCCAAGTCTTACATGATATAAAATGGAAACTTCGTCATCTTTGGAGCTGGAGAGATGTCAGTAGATGACCGAAAGACCTTCCTTAAACATTCAACGAGACCTTGACGACATCAAGCTCCAAGTCAAGAAAGAACTCGCTACAATTAGAGACTTGATGGATACTGTTGGATACAGAAAACCATCAACAACTTGGAGTGCACCATTTCAGATACATCGATTACGAAGAGCGCTCAGAATCCACTATCTTGCTATGAAAATACGAGATTCAAATCTCGTCAATATCAGCACTCGTGAACTTGCTTGGGAAGTTCCTACTGATATCGAATTATTGTGATTATTCACCTATAATGACAATCTCAAGGTTCCTACTTCGTGGTCTGTTGTCGTAGTCTACAAAGACTATCTGTTGCCATGTTCCCAGAGTGAGTTTTCTATTTACAAACGGTATTGTGAGACTAGGGCCAACAATTGATGCTCTAATATGTGAATGACCGTTCCCATCTCCCCATCGTTCGTTGTGTGCATACTCAATATTCTTTGGAGCCATTCTCTCCATAGCATCTGGGAAATCCTTCAATAGACCACTTTCGTATTCTATTGTTGTTAATGCTCCAGTAGATCCTGAACAGAACACGGTGCAAATACCGGTTTCAAGTTTGCTACTCTTCACAATAGCATCGATATTCTGAGTGATATCAATTATATCACAGTCTCCTTGCGTCTGAAATGAAATTCTGTTATGATAAGTACTCAAACAGGTACACCCATCGGATTAGGGATGTGTGAATCACTTCTATCTTCCGCAAAATATTAGGTTTCTATTTTGTAGCTCTGACTACCTTGGAATGTGCAATCAATTTTCGAATTCGGTCTGCTTTTGGGAGGAGGTCTTCTTCATTTTCCTGTAGCATAAGTAGCGCACCAATGTGATTTCCGTCATTCAATGCTCGTACAATAGAAAGTAAAGCTGACATGACATCATCTTGATGCATCATGGAAATTTCCGCCATTTGTTTGATAGTAGTTTTAATTGGGCGACGCTTCATTGGATAATACAAGAATCTGGCTTCAAATACTGCAAATAAGTCTTCGAACGATTCATTGAGTTCATTTACTTCCTTAAATCCCTCCGCAGAAATTGTGAGGAGGTCAATCGCCTTCTCTGCCATTTTCGTAGAGTTCGTTAAGAGTGCTTCAAGTCCTGCTGTTCGGGTCCAGATCGTTACCAATTCAGGAACTCCCAGTTCTTTGTAGAACTCTGCGGCTTTCTCAGCCTTTTCACTTGCCATCCAATGGAATGATTCGTTTCTTTCAGTATCTCCTAATTTCAATGCACTATCTGCGGCTTTGCTATAGAGTTTGGATGACGTTTCTGGATCTTCTGAAACCGCTGCAGCATCTGCTAGTTCAATATAGAGTTCTATAGATTGTTCGATAAGTTTTCTACTCTCATCTTGTTGTCCGGATTCTGCAAATACTTCTGCTGCTTCCTCTAATGCAAGTGCTTGGAGTTCCTTATCTCCACTTTCGTTTTGTATTCTAGCCTGATTGAGATAATATTCTCTGACTTCATTGTAGATTTGTTCCGCTCTCTGCTCATGTCCCCAATTTCTAAGGCACATTGCCTGATATCTTAGATACTTTTTCTCTGATTCAACATCATTGTCCGATTCTGCTTTCTTTGCTAGCTCCTCAAACATCTCACTCGCACGTTTGAAAGCCCACTTTGTCTTCATCACACGTCCAAGCTCATGGAACATATTTCCGCTCTTAACGAGTAATGGTGCTACAGCCTCAGGATTTCCTTCCATTTTCATATATGCTTCTGCAGCTTTGTACATTGCTTGATTTCTGGCCGAAGTAAGTCGTTGAAGTTTGTACGCTTCCTGAGCAGCATCATAGATATTACCTGCTTTTTCAAACAGATTCGCTGCTTCGTAAAGTTCCCCTGCTTCCATCATTGTACGTGTTGCTTCAGGAGATTCTCCTCTTGATTGCATTATCTGGGCTGCCTCCGCAAGTGCATTGCCTGCTGATAGAAAATCTCCTTTTTGCCTCGATATCTCTGCCCAGCGTTGCGCAATTCTAACTGCACGGATATTGATACGCTCACCTAGTTCATCATCATCTGCGGAGAAGTAGAGTCTGCTGACTTTCCTGAGAAGTCCAATAGCGTCTGAATAATTTCCTTCTTCTTCTTTTGCATCTGCTATGTTTTCCAAAGCATCTGCTGCTCGAATATTTAGACTCTGTTTCACATCATCAGACATTGCAAAATCTTTTGCACGAAAATAGAAATCGGCAGCTTTCTTGTATTCTGTCGCAGCATCTGCTATTTTAGCTGCGGTTGTATTTAATCGAACTAATTCAGTGTATACATCATCATCTTGAGGTAGGCGAACTAACATTAACGTGGCTTTATCGAAGGTTTTGAAGCATTCTTCTGCATCATAGAGGTCTCGATAGACGATTGCTGCTTGTTCATAGACCTTTGCTGCTTTTTCATACTCTGCATCGCTAGCTAGCTGATCTGCTGCTTGAACAAGTTGCTTTACTCCTTCCTCTTTCTTCCCCTCTTCAAGGGTCTTCTTAGCTTTCTCAAGGAGTTCATCCGAAGTCAAGTATTACTTCACCTTCAACTACAATATGATGAGTAGACCTACTGAGTTGATTTTTTACGTCCTCATAATAGTTGCTCTATCTACTGCTATTCTCAGAACACTCAAATACAATTCGCGTATCAAGCTTACTTGGTTGTTGCGTCCTATTGAGTGAAGAAGATAACCTTCGTTTAGGGATTATCGGAACTGGTAATATTGGAAGAGCTCACCTTACTGCGCTAACTTCTCTAAAGAAAACAAATCTCGCTAATTTTCAAATTACTGCTGTTTGTGATGCAGATTCAGCCTCTGCAAGAAAAGCAGCAAAGGATTTCGAAATTCCAACAACGTATGAGAACTATAAGGAACTATTGACCAATAGAACGATTGATGTGGTTTATGTCTGTACTCCTGCGAGTAAACATACTGACATCGTTAAGGCTGCGGCAAAGGCTGGCAAAGCAATCTATTGTGACGAACCTCTCGCACATAGCTGTCCCCAAGCCCGTACCTTGATGGCGGTGACACAGGATGCTAAAGTTCCATCTGGTGCTGGATTTATTCTCCGATTTGATCCATTCATATTGTATGCAAAGAAACTACTGGAAACCCATGATTTTGGGAAGCCAATGTTAGCACATATTAGAACAGATCATATGTACACTGATGAATATGCGAAACAGCACAAGTGGAGAGGGAAATCCGAGATTGCTGGTGGCGGAACACTAGTAGAACATAGTGTTCATGACATTGATATTCTAACATGGTTTTTAGGTCCAGTAAAGGAAGTACATGCCAAAGTTGGATTCTTTGCCGGCCGAGGTGTTGAAGATATCGCATCACTGATAATGACACACGTCGATGGCTCAATGAGTACTCTCGATTCAATATGGCACTCGGTTGATCGTCTCAATGAACGATACATCGAGTTCTTTTATGAAAACGGGTTCATTAGTATCACTCTCGAATCTGGAGAACGATTTCTTGAATATCACCTGAAAGGGCAGAATCCTGTAAGAATAAACGCTGAAACTGCTGATATGCATCTATTGACACAGATCGGAGTAAACTCGAATAAAGATGCTCTAGAGATATACGGTGTGTTGGTAGATACAATAAATAATCGATACGCTGCACTGAGTTATGCGTTTCTTGACGCAGTAAAATCTGGGGAAAATCCATCGCCTAATTTTGCTGATGCAGTAGCTGCTCATAGAATCGTAGATGCCGCATATGAATCCGCAACAAAAGGAACTACTGTAGAGCTTCTCTGAGCATTTGAACATGCTTAAGTAGACTTAGGAATTCGTAATTCTCGAGTCGAGCCATGCAGGAAATATCTCTAGATCAAGTCGATCCTTCAACGTACGATGTAATTGTAGCTGGAGCTGGTGCTGGTGGGTTACTTACAGCTCTAGCTCTTTCTGATGAGGGAAAGAGAGTGCTTGTTATGGAGAAGGTTGATCGAGTCGGCGGTGTCTGGCATGGTTATTGGGTTGATGGTTTTCGAGTTGATCAAGGACTTCACGTAATAACACGAGTAACAAGAGGGGCATTTGTACGATTTCTGAAGACTTTTCTTTCTCCCCCTCCCGAATTTGTACTTCATGATGGGTGGGACTTTCGAGTAAACGATAAAACAGGGACCATCCCCTCAAGTATCGGTGAAACGCTTCGATGGCCATTAGCGGGATGGAGAGGACGTCTTGGACTTGTAAAAATAGGAGCAAAGATCAAGACGATGAAATTAGAGGAGATGAAGAAGTACAAAGACATCTCATTTCTTGAATTCATGCAATCAAGAGGGGCTACACATCAGGTCACACTTGATGTCATGCAAAGTGCAATCTATATGGCAGCCGGTGTTCCAATCACTGAAGCATCTGCATACGAAGCACTCCGTACACTCAAGGATACTGACAAGGAGTCCTCCAAACTTGGTTCTGCAAAAAGACTGCTTCTTGGTTCAAGTGAATATGATGAAGGTTATGTTATTGGAGGAATGGAGGGTCTCGTGAAGCGGGTTGTTGAAACTATCAATGGGGATTATGTGCTCAATGCTCCAGTTGAGAAAATCCACGAGCAAGATGGAAAGGTCACTGGACTCACTGTAGCAGGAAGAGAATTCGCACACACAACGATAGTCAGTAATATACCATTATGGTCGATGGATAAGATTGTCCAATCTGATTCTCAAGAGACTCGTGATTTCTTTGAACGATGGAGTAAGATGGCTCCAACCCAAGGTATCACCCTCTGGCTAGGTCTCGATAGGATAGTGATTGGAGACCGTAAGAACAGAGTCTTGGTTCATCCCAATCCTAATCGATGGATTGTTTCTATATCAAGTTTCGATCCTAGCTGCGCTCCTAAAGGTAAGGAGCTAGTTGCTATTGCAATGATGATAGAACCAGGAAAGTCTGTTGAGGAGAATGTTGCAATCATGAAAGGCAATGGACTGGAGAAATATCATCCAGGAATATTGGACCATATTGAAATGGAGCACGTACAGACCTCCTATGCTACACGTGCAAAATTAATTCCAGGTCAGACAGATTTAGATAGGCCTGGTCCAAGAACTCCCATTTCTGGACTCTATATCGTGGGAACTGACACTGCTGGTTCTGGTGTTGGCTTACAGCAGGCTGCGCAGTCTGCTGATGGTGCATTGAAGGCTATCCATGAGGACCAATCGATTATTTCTTAGTTGTCCATCTAGCACACACATGTACGACAAGTGGGTGCGCGAACGTAAAGGTTATGTTTGACCGATGCCGCGCAAAACTTGACTACGTAGTCAGCTTAGGAGCCATTTCAAATGAAAATGATAGAAGTGCGATTTCATGGAAGAGGCGGACAGGGTGGAGTAACCGCTGCAGATCTACTTGCCAAAGCGGCTTATTATGATGGACATAAAGGTGTGCAAAGTTTCCCATATTTTGGTGCTGAACGCCGCGGGGCTCCGGTTAAAGCTTTCACAAGGATTGCAGATGAGGAAATCAATGTTCGAAGTCAGGTCTATACTCCTGACATCGTAGCTGTCCTTGATTCTACCATCCTCGAATTGATTGATGTGACAGAGGGTCTCAAGGAAGGCGGTAAAATAATTGTCAATTCACCAAAGAGTGCTAAAGAACTTGGTATTCCAAAGGGTCATGTATACACCTACGACGGTACTGGAATTGCATTAAAACGTGGACTTCTTGTCGGAGGTCTACCAGTAGTGAATACTACAATGCTTGGGGCTTTTGCCAAAGCAACTGGTCTTGTGAAACTTGAAACTGTTCAAAAGATAATCTGTGAAAATTGGAAAGGCAAAGTAGGCGAAAGAAATGCTGAAGGAGCAAAGGACGCCTACGATATGTGCACTGATTAATAGTATGAGTTGTGCCTCACATGAGGCATTCACTCATACACTATACTTATTCTGAGAAAGGACTAGGCATACATTCTCTGGTATCTATCACTACCTGCAGATGATTGTTGTCGCTGCATACCATCTACCTGTTGAGCCATCTCTTCCATCTTTTTACGAATTATCTCACTACCTTCCATGAGTTCTTTGATATCGATTTTTAGATCATAGAGTTGATTGAGAGCTTCAAGTAGCTGTTGAGCTCCACCTGGATCGGGGATTACGGTAATGGCTGGAGTAAGAAGCGCAAATCCAATCATTGAACGACATAGGGTTTCAGAAAGAATGGAACCTGCTATCCCTGTAATAATTCCTTTATCTAGAATTTCCATTTGTGCATTCTTGGCAAGTTCAGGAATTTTCTCTTCTTCTGCTGCAAAGAGAACCTTACGCTCTGATGGTAATCCTTGGACTGGAATGCCATCAAGAACAACCGTTTCCTTCACACCCATGGTAGACCCCCAATCAAGTAACGCAGAGCTTACAGCATAGAGACCTTCTTCTGAAACAGGAAGTTCTGCTGTTATAACAATAAGATTGAGCTCTTTGCTTCCATAAATTCTGAATGGATGGCGAAGGCGCCCCTCTAGAAATACTGCAGCTGATGGCATGTATCTAGAACGTAAGTGAGCTATTTCTTCCATTTTAAATTGATCAATTATCGTATGTGCCGCTATTGGTCCTACAACTCCTGCAGATGGGAAACAGCACACCATTAAGGGATTATCAAGTTTCATTTCTTTTGTTTGAACGACATGTGCTTCAGGAGCACCTAGTACCTTCGCATCACAATCTTTGTCCATAATCAATAACCTCTGAAGAAACGTGACAGTCTCTCAATATTAAGCTTGAGTCATATCGGTTCAATATGAATAAAGGCGTAGAGAATTTCTGGAAATGACTCCTTTATCTTCTTCTCGATACTTTCAGATATATCATGACTTGCTGCAAGAGGCATGGTTCCATCCACACCACATTCAACAAGTAGAGAAATACCGGTCTTCTCTTTTCGAACAACAACACTAGTACAGGTGATATTAGGTGCTACTTCAGATACAATGTTGTTGACTCCATTTACGATATTTTGTGACTTGGAAGTTATATCAGTTGCATCTCCTTGCACGATTGCTGTTTCCATATGAAGCGTCACAGCTTTGACCTTCGGTATCGATTCTTTGATCTCTTTTTCGATTTTATCTGATATCTCATGAGCCTCATTCAATGTAAGATCTGGAGTCATTTCCAAGTCTGCCGCTATTTCTAGACCTTCTTTCATTGAAAACACTCTGATGTTGTGGATGCTAAGAATATCTTTCTCCCGTCTTCCCAGCACTTGCAGTTGATCGTATATATTCATCTTGATGTACTGGTCTGAGCCAATCTTAGCTGGTTCGATATGTACTATTACATCTACATTTGTCGCCAGATCCTTCAATTCTGTTTCAATTGAATCTGCAATGTGGTGTGCTTCACCTGTTGTTACAGTTTCATCTACTGTTACGACAATGTCTACGAATAGGTCTGGTCCTGAGGTTCTTGCACGAATCCTACTACACGAGATTACACCTGGAATTTGACTACAAGCTTCCTGTACTTTTTCGTCTACTCCTTCAGGGGCACGATCAACTAAAAGATCAAATGATCTCTTTCCAAGATTATATGATACAAAGAGAATGACAATTGATACACCTAATGCACCAAGTGGGTCCCCGATTGCAAATCCAAGAGATACAAAAATTAATCCAATAAGAACAACAACGGAGCTTAGCATATCTGTTCGGAAATGAAGTGCATCTGCTTCAAGCGCTTGGCTATCGAATTCTTTTGCAGTTCTGTAGAGCATCCTGCTTCGTTCGTAATCTACAAAGATACTCACAAGCATAACTGCGATACCCCAGATATTTGGTTCGATAAATTCTTCTCCAGCAATTCTTCTGAGTGCTTCATAGATAATCCAACCTGCAGTCACCCAAAGAAGAATTGTTTCAGCTAGTGCAGCGAAGTTCTCTATTTTTCCATGACCATAGGGATGATCCGAGTCAGCTTGCTTGGATGCTTTCTGAACAGCAATCAGTGTTATACCCGCAGCAACCAGGTCTAACCCACTATGAAGTGCTTCTGATATAACACCAAGTGAGTTTGTGAAGTATCCTACAACTAACTTGAGTGTTGTAAGAAGTAATGCAGCAAGAACTGATAATGCAGCTGCTCTCTCGACCTTTCGCCTTCCACTGTGCTCGTCCATGGCTGTACCCACAACGTGAAAGATTTTTAGAACGATATAATGGTTGCTGCATTTCCCACTTTCGTGGGTAAGGTTATATCACCAGATTATATTCATCTGGTAAGGAACTAGCATTTGCGTGGTATAATGGTTCCAACCGGAGTAATTTTCTGATGAAGTTCAGAACAGACGATATCATACCCCCTCCCATTGTGAAGTTAGCAGAAGCAGCTAAGCGATTCATCTCTTCTCCCGATTTTCTTGATCTTGGACAGGGACTTCCTGGTCACATCCCGCCTGAATCTGCAATTACTGCGTTAAAGAACCGTTTATCTCATCCCTCAACTCATTTGTATACACAGGATCAAGGCCTCTTGGAGTTGAGAGAGGAGCTATCCTTGTATCTTCGTCAAAATACAGGAATTGATGTAGACCCCCAAAATGAACTCGTGATAACAGCTGGTGCAAACAACGCTTTTGCAGGAACAATCTTGACACTGCTCGAACCCAATGAAAATATCATTATGCCCACTCCATTCTACTTCAATTCAGTGATGGCGGTCAAGCTTGCTGGAGGAAATGTTGTTGAGGTTCCAACTGGACCCGGTTTCCAGCCCAATCCTGTTAATATTGAGAGATCAATAGACGAAAAAACTCGAGGAATATTTCTTGTATCCCCGAACAATCCTACTGGGGCTGTCTATAGTAAAGAAACAGTCGATAAGATTGTAGATATTTGTATTCAAAATGATATTGTGCTAATCTCTGATGAAACCTATTCCAGAATGGTTTTTGATGGTGCTTCTCATTATAGTCCCCGATTGAGACGTGATGCTGCAAATCATGTAGTATCCCTTGGAAGTTTCTCAAAGGATTTTGGGATGAGTGGTTGGCGGGTTGGATATGTAGTTGGACCAAAGGCGTTCACTGATGAATTTCTGAAAGTTCAGGATACGGTAAGTATCTGTGCTCCAACTGCAGGTCAGCTATTGGCACTTGATGTTCTGAAGAATGGACTCGATATCATCGAGCAGGAAATCGAACGTCTTAATCTTCTTAGAGACCTAGCCTACCTACGAATTCGTGAGATTGACCAACTAGAGATGGATAGATCTTCAGGAACATTCTATATGTTTCCAAAGGTGAAAGGATGTACCGATTCTCGTGCGCTCGTAATGGATATTCTTCAATCCACAGGAACATTGGTACTGCCTGGTGTTATATTTGGACAAATAGGAGAAGGTCACATCCGCATATCAATTGGTCCACTCACTCCTGAAGCTGTTGACGAAGCATTCGATCGTTTGGGTAGATATTTTGACAAGAACTAGAGATCTTGGTACTCTTCCCATTCCCACTCCGTAACAATGTGATTTGAGTATTTATTCCACTCATCACGTTTCAGTTTGATGTAGTTCCTTGCAATATCAGGTCCAATAGCATCCAGTATTACAGAATCATCCTCAAGATAATCAAGAGCCTCTTTCAACGAAGATGGTAGCATCTTGATTCCGTGCTTAGCTCTGTCCTCATCACTCATAGCGAAGATGTCTTCACTTCTGGGTTCTGGTGGCACAAGTTTTCTATTGATACCATCCTTTCCAGCTGCTATAATTGCACTAAATAGAAGGTATGGGTTTGCCATTGCATCACCCGATCTGAATTCTACTGCAGCTTTTTCACTTGAACCAAACATGGGGATTCTGACAAGAACTGTCCTGTTCATCTCGCCCCATGTGATGTAAACTGGAGCTTCATGGTGCGGAACTAGTCGTTTGTATGAATTTACACTGGGATTAGCAATAGCTGTAATTGCTGGTGCATGCTCGAGCAAGCCTGCGATAAACTGTTTTGCTGTTTCAGATAATCCACCTGTTTCAGTATCACCAAAGAGATTCTTATCTCCCTCCCACAGTTGCAGGTGACAGTGTAATCCACTTCCTGCCTCTCCTGCGAATGGTTTCGGCATGAAGGTTACATCAATCCCATTCTCCTGAGCTATTGATCTCGTAAAGCTCTTGAAAATCAAAATATAATCTGCCATCTTACGAGCATCTTCGAAATCAAGTTCGATTTCTTGCTGAGCTTCACCCACTTCGTGATGAATTACTCTGGGTTTGATTCCGATCTCTCTGATTGCTGCAGATATTGACAACAAAATATCCACACCAGGACTACGTGGGTAAGAATCTGCATATCCTGCATCATCAAATGGTTGCCCTTCTGGTGTTATAAAATGAAACTCTGGTTCAACTTTTACTTTAAGTTGCATCTTTCCTGAAAGATATTCATCATAGACACTCTGTAACCTTCCTCTTGTATCTAAGGGATAGTACTCGGTTGCACTAGTTGATTCTTTCTTTCTAACATAGCACATAGCTGCTGCAGTTCTTCGTCCTAGAAATGGAATCTCGATGAGGGTTGAAAAATCTGGGTCTAATCTCAAGTCTGATGCTTCTACGTTAGCTAATCCAGTAACAGAACTTCCATCGCAGCTCGTTCCTTTCTTCAATATAGGATCTGCTGCAAGCGCCTTCAAATCATCAACAGGATTACAAGGCACTATCATTGCCTTCATTCTACCAAGAATGTCTGTGAATCTCAATTCGACATTTTCAATTTTCTCTGACATCTTATCAGGCCTCAGGGTCCGCGGACCAGTGAGGTTCAAAACTGGTTTTTAAGCTCTTGTTTTAGCCCCAAAGCTCCTTATACCATGCTTTTGCCGCTTCACCAAGCTCAAGTCTAATGGAACCACTGGCTACACTAACCTCGTCGTTCTCCGTGATTTCGAAATTCAAGCCTGCAATAGTGATATCCTTCTTACTCAAGTGCACATTACCTATGTTTCTCGCATGCATTCTGACAACTCTTTTCCCGCCATCCATGATCAACATCTGGTCCTCATAGGTGACAGTGCATTTTGCTTTGAATTTGCGGTCTTTGAAATCTCCCATGTGTATTTCTAAGTTATTGAACTCTGATTTTACTTCATCAGCTCTCATTGGCCTCACAAGTTTCTCTCTTGTCTAATACTCTTATGAACCATCCTTTTAGGACAATATTTAGTTCGAAAGATAGAAACCCGTTCTTGTTGTATAAGAATATGAATAAAATGAGAAAAGGACTTCATATCGGAACAAGTGGATGGTCATACGAAAAGGATTGGAAAGGTGTGTTCTATAAATCCGGGACGTCTATGCTTCAACAATATCTGTCCTATTTCGATACTGCAGAAATAAACTCGACATTTTATGCTCTTCCTAAACCAAAATTCATTACACATCTTGCATCCCTTGATGAGGACTTCTTCTTCACAGCTAAAATTCCAAAGAAAGTAACACATGATTCGCGACTTGACCTGAATGGTGAAGGTGGTGCAATACTCTCTGAATTTTTCAGGCTCATTGAACCTCTAGGCAAACGTATTCCAGTATTACTGATTCAGTTGCCTCCTTGGGACATATCAACTATGGCTGATCTGGAAACTTTTCTTTTGGCATTAGATCCGTCATTTAGGTATGCTATTGAATTCCGGGACTTTTCTTGGCTTACTAATAAGATCTGGAGTTTGCTAGAAGACTATGGCATTGCCAATGTCATCGTGGATGAACCCAAGCTACCAATTGACCTTAGAATAACTGCTGACTTCTCATACATTCGATGGCATGGCCACGGTGAGAATCCCTGGTTCAATTATCGATATTCGATAGAAGAGCTAGAGGACTGGATTCCTCGCCTGGAACAAGTGACTAATTCTGTCCCAACCACATTTGGATACTTCAACAATCACTTTGCGGGAAATGCACCTCTCAATGCCTTACAGATGCTCTCTCTTCTAGGGACACTTACCAGAAGACAAGAACGTAAGCTAGAATCCATGCTAGAAGCTGATACATTTCAACAGACATCCTTAGACGATTTCTAGAACCGTACTATGGAACATAGAATTTTGTTGCCATCTCGAAAGCTTGATAAGCGGACCCAAGGCACGAAGCCAAGTCTGGTGAATAAACGATGAGCTTTGATATTATCGCTGAACCTAAAGTCCTGTGCCCGAAAGACTCACGACCAAGACGCGGACGTGGTTTTAGTAGAGAAGAGACCTCTCAAGCTGGTCTTACTATTGATAATGCTCGTAAGATGGGCTTAATTGTAGATCTTAGACGAAAAACCACCTATCCCGAGAATGTCGAAGCTCTAAAGCAGTACATGAAGGATTTGGAAGAAATCATTGCTGCCCTTG
This sequence comes from Candidatus Thorarchaeota archaeon, assembly GCA_004524565.1. Taxonomy (GTDB): domain Archaea; phylum Asgardarchaeota; class Thorarchaeia; order Thorarchaeales; family Thorarchaeaceae; genus SMTZ1-45. The sequence continues at coordinate 23,230 of SDNZ01000009.1, read as the reverse complement.
CTGAGGAAGAAGGTGTTGCTGCTACTAGTCTGGATGATGCCGCAGCAGAGATTGCCTCACTCAAAGCTGTCAAAGCTTCGGAAGCACCGCTTCTTATTGATGCAGGAATCAAGTCAATTTCTGATTTGGCATACTGTGATATTTCCAAGGTTGCCAAGAAGACCGGGATTGATGAAGATCGTATCACAGCAATGGTAAAAGCTGCACTGAAGAAAGTGTAATGTGACCTGAACCTGTCCTGAGGTGGCTGAGCTGGAACTATCGCGGCTCATCTCCATTTTATTAAACCCACCTAGGGTGTTGTATCCCGTTGTGTTGCCTGATTTCTTTGTAGATCATTTCGTCCTAGTACCAACCTTTGAGAAGTTTATTGATGAACTACGAAAACTTGCACAGCAAGGTGGAGGTAATTTGCTTGGGAGTGAACAGTTCATTCGGCGTGGAGGTAACTGCGTAAATACAGCAGCTGCTCTTTATGCATTGGGACTCGATTCTAAACTGATAGTGACAACTGATGAATATGGTGCATCACTTCTAGAAGCTCTGGCACCAGCTGGTCTCGATCTTAGCCATATCCATACCGATGGGCGACTTTCTAGTACAGTATCAATAGAAACTGAATTTGAAGGGCGTAAGGTCAATATGATGGTCAGTGATAGTGGTTCTGCATCAGATTTCAAATTCTCGAACCTCACTCCATCTGATATTCAGTTGATACAATCTAGTGGACTTGTCGCTCTTGTTAATCTGAACCACAATGAACATGGCGCAGAACTTGCCCGTGATCTGTTCAAGATGGTAAAGGAATCAACTAACGCAATCACCTTCATGGATATTGGAGACCCATCTAACAATTCTAAATTAATTGGGCCCCTTCTAACAAAAGCAATCTGCAGTGGAAATCTTGACGTTCTTGGTCTTAATGAGAATGAGGTCGGTTGGTTAGCGTGGGCACTTACCGGTGAAGAACATTGGCTAAATGTTGTGAATCATCCTGAAGATTGGATCAAAGGCGCCAAGCTCATATCACAAGAAACGAAAATTCGGATTGTCTTACACACCCCACATTTTGCTACTAGCATTGTTGGTGATGATATTGAATCAGTTCCAACCTTTCAGGTCGAAACCCGGATTGCCTGTGGTTCAGGTGATGCATTCAATGCTGGGCTCATCTATGGGCTTCTTCTTGATTTGCCACACAGGGACCAGTTAGTATTAGCAAATGCAGTTGCTGCATTGTATATTTCATCTCTCGACTCTATTTCTCCCTCTAGAGATGAGGTGATTCATTTTCTAAAATCGAATCCCACCGTTACAAGCAGTGGTAAAAAGTTACTTATGGAGTAATTACAATCGATTAGAGGGAAATTAATCGCTAGGTTAGGTGTTAATATTGCAATTAGAACGTGTACTGACCAAACTCAAATTTGATGAGACAGTACTCGGTTATGCATTAATAACAAATGATGGACATCCATTTCTTTCATTTTCACTACCTGATGAAGTGTTGCCTCAAATTAAGGGGACTCTCAAAATTCATGCTAGTGGATTGAAATTGATGAACATCATGACAGGTCAAGGGAGTGTGGTTCTTGCACGAATTGACCCCAAGTGGGTACTTGCTGTACTCTTTGGACCTGAATTACATCTTGGTGGTGCACTGTCACGAACCCAAGCTGTTGTTAATCTCCTTGTTCAAGTAGACCTACCGCCTCCTCCAATAGCTTCAGCGGAACCTGATATTGAAGTGGTGCCAGAAGCACCTCTACCGCCAAAACAAATAGTTGCTGAGAAGCCACATGTTTCCGAACCAGTTGAGTCCATTCCCCCTGATGCGGAGGATGAACAAGAAATTGAGGTTTTTCATGGCTGTGTCGTACGGAGAGGGAAGAACTACAACGAGGCAGTATCTCTTGATTCAAGACTTAACTTAGCGATGAAGCGATCCTATGCGAATCTTGGAGTTGATATTCTCCTTATCATTGATGAGAAGATGACAGTCTACAAGATTGCTGAAAGATTGGCAAAACCTGTTGAACGAGTTTTAGACGCAGTCAAATGGTGCACGAAGAATGGCGTAGTTGATGTTGAGTGTCCTGATGAACAGGATCCTGAACAGAAGGAAATTATTGAAATGCCACTGTTTGAAGGGAAACTCGATAAGGCTAAGAAACAACATCGTGCAGTTTTAGAACTCTGTGATGGAACACGATCGCTTCAACAGATAGCAACCGTGCTCGGAATTCCATATTTCGATGCCTTACAATGTACTATTCCATATCGTGGAAAAACGCTACAATTCATTCGTACGGTTAAATTAACAAGAGGTTGAATTAAAGTGGGTGTGAAAGGAAAATTAGGATGGCAACTTAAGACAGACAAAGTATCAAAGGTACTCTTCCAAGCAAGCTACCGTGAACTCATGAATCTACTGATGAGTACAAGTGTCAGTGTGGATGAGATTAACACAAAGATGAAAGATATCGGCTTTCGCGTTGGCGAAACTCTTCTCATGGACTATGCAGATCGGATTAGAGAGCATGCTGCAGATTTTCACCAATTCTCGAGAACATTGCAGTTAGCATACAAAGTCAACTCTGGTCAGGAATTCACATCGGTAGAAGTCAGTAACGATAAAAGAACGATAAAATTCACTGACGAAAAGTGTCCTATCTGTCAAGGTGTGGTGATTACAGATATGCCAGGATTGCAATATTGTGTACTTATCAGCGGCGTCTTTGATGCAGTAATGAAACTACGTGGATTCTCTGCTGATAGTTATCAGGAATCCTGCAGAGCTTTGGGTGATGATGCCTGTACTTGGACCCTTCGTTTGCTTACATAAACGAGAATTGTCTTACGAATCACAGAAGCCATATGGAATAGGTATAAAACATTAGGTGAGAGAATAAATTATACAAACCTATTATTTGGAGGCATCCTCTTTGGGCCAAGGTATAGGCACGCTATTGGGACTCATAACCGCATTTGGAATAACATTTCTAGTGATGACATTTGGTATTTACATGCCAGAGGATTTGATATCTTCAAGTGTAGTCACTGATTTTCTAGCAAACGCAGATTTAGAACTTAGACTTGCAGTAGTCGGAACTATTCTCTATCCTTCTGCTTTAGGTGGTGCAAGTCTGGGTAGCGTTGTTGGTATTGGTGCTGGTGGCGCATCAGTTTTGATGTTTCTTGCTTGGGGAACTGGGGGTCTTGTTGCGGGTCTAATGTCGAAAGACTTCCTCCCTGGTATTCTTTCAGCAGTCTTTGCTGCAATTCTCGGAGCTATTCTGACTTGGCTATTATTCTTCATGATATATGCAGGATTCGATATTGCTGCGATATTTGGCAATGGGTCTCTACTATTAATGCAGGTAGCACTTGAAGGGGCTATCTATCCATGTATTGCTTGTGCAATTGGTGGTATCTTGGGTGGCGGTATAACAAGAGATCGTTAGAATCAAACTTCACGTAGTTGTTTCCCACATTCTGAACAAATCAGTGGATTTGATTTGAATACTGCTCCACAATCACAAATTGTCTCAATCTTTTCAGGAATGGGTTCTTCAGCTTGTCTCATTATTCTTTCAATGAGAAATGTAATAGGAATTGCACCAGGCATAGCACTGAGTGATATAATTATTGAGCCAGTGAAATGGTAAAGCAACTCTAAGTTTCTTGTAGGTGCTATCCAGTATCCCGCATCCAGAAGCATGATTGATGCAAGGGATAGAATTCCAAGAATCAAACCTACCCAGAGTGCTGACCGTAGGGTATTCCACCCCTTTTTTGAAAATAAACCAATAATCACTCCTATGATCAACCAAGTAACTATGTATGCAATGGATACATTCGGATTCAAAAATCCATCAAGGGACAATCTGAGTGCGTCGCTCCCACTAAGAATGAACCATATGATACTGTATGGTTCTGAGTACATTGGATTTGAGAGACCTGCCAGTGTCACTACTACTATAGATCCCGCTATAATACCAACGAGTCCGCCCAGTACGTTTCTCATTTGATCTCCTCAGAGTGCCTCATTAGATTATGAAATCCATTCTCCTCTTAACAGTTTTCGAATAATCACAGTTTTGGGATTAGAGACCATCACCACAAGGCTTTTCTTAAGAGTTTGAGAAAAAGAGCTTGAACGGGCTGGAAGTAATTTCACTACTCGGCTTGAGGTGTATTAAGATGTCTTCTAAAGATTTAGAGCGAGCTCTCTCAAAGCTACGATTTGATGATCAGGTTCTTGGGTATTCTCTGATGACAAAAATTGGCCGTCCATTCGTCAGCTTTGCTTTTCCTGACGATCTCTTTCCAAGAGTGCAGGATAGTATCAAACTCTACAAGACTGACCTTCGCCTCATGACTATTGATACAGAAAAAGGTCTAGTGGTTCTATCTCCAGTCGATGACAATTGGATTCTCACAGTTCTTTATGTACCTGAGCTCCAGCTGGGATTAGCGATAGCCAAAACAAAGAACGTTCTTCGTTTACTTGAAGGAATTGAACTTCCACCTCCACCTGAAGATTTCGAGGAATCTTCAGAAACTAATCTTCAAGTTCTCGAAAGCATTGCAATTAATGCTGCCGCAGTTGAAGTAACTACTGCCGATTCTGATTCATCTGATACTTCTATTATTACCCCAGTGCCTTCTGAGGTTGAAAGTGCTCCCGTCGAGGAGCTAACCCGTGAGGACTTCAGTGTTTCAACATCAACAATTCCAGAACGAGGTCCTAAATATTCAACAGCTCTATCACTGGATTCGGAGCTTAATACTGAGATGAAAACACTGTATCGTAACTTCGGTTTTGATGTACTAATGCTTGTAGATGGATCGAACAGTGTAGCAAATATTGCAGACTCTATGTTCCAATCTACCGATCGAGTTATTGATCTATTGAAATGGAGTGCAACAAGAGAAGTCATCATTGTACCACGAGTTACTGAAGATCTCGATGATAGTGTAGCGTCTACTGGCAGTGGATCCATGGGTAGATATGTGAAATGTCCCAAGTTTGAGGGAGATATCAATAAAGTTGCAGGTGATGATATCAGCATCATCCGAATGTGTGATGGCAAGCAAACTCCAGAGCAGATTGCTGCATCTACAAGTTTACCAATGCCCAAAGTTTTGCAGACTCTGGCAAAATACAGAAAATCCGGCCTGAAGATGATTGGGCGGACTATCGAATAGATACAAAGAGGTTGAAATTGATGCCTAAAATTGAGAATCCATTGCTACTAAGTTTCTATGCCTATTACGTCGATAAGATTCTTTCAGAAACTTCCAATATTGATGAAGCCAATCAGAAATTACGCGATTTAGGTCATGAGATCGGTCAACAAATCTATCTCAACACAGAGATTGTGGAAAAGACCAAAGATAGTGTGACTACCCGTGAGGATGTTGCCAAGCTTATTGATGTAGTTTACAAGGTTCTCTATGATAAGAAACCCGATGATGTTGATATGAAGACCGCACGAGGATCTGTTCGAATCAGCGACAAAGAGTGTGTATGGTGCCAAGAGGTCAATCTTGAGGGGATGCGGGGTTTTGGTTACTGCGAAATTTTTAGTGGTATCCTCGAAACAATACTAGAATTTAAGGGTGTAGACGCAAAAGTGTTCCAAGAAACCAGTCGCGCTACAGGTGCTGATTTGTGCACTTGGAATGTACGCCTCGGATAGAATATCACAACAAAGCACTTAACTCGTATTTACACAAATTGAACTACATTGGGGCCAATCATATGTCAAAGCAGGATAAGGTGATTCCATGGTGGCAAGGCAAGCTGAAAGAGCGAGACCTGATGTCCGCGTTCTTTGCAAAAACATGGAATAAAATTGGTAGTAGAATTGCAGTTATGTTCCCAGATCGTGTACGGGATCTTTACTATTCTGCAGGAAGACTTGCTGGTCTTGAAGCACAGAGAGAATATTTCAAAGTTGGAAAACAGAAACCTCCTGGCGACTTCAAGGGTATAGTTGAATTCATTAAAATGGCATTGGAAACTTTAATTGTGCCATTTGGCGAAATTAAAATCGCTAAACTCTACAAGCTATGGCTTGACGAAGAAGCAATAATCGAAATTGAAGATAATCCCTATGCTTCAGGCTATGAAGCAGAGGACGCCTCATGTCATTTCTTGAAAGGATTTATTGAAGCAGTTCTAGAATACCTCACTGACTTCAATAGAATCGAGTACGAAAAACTTCTCGTCACTGAAGATACATGCATGTCTATGGGTGCAGAAACATGCACATTCAAGATTACAATGACCTATCCACCTCGGGGTACTCAGTAGTGCAAACTTTCAACAAACAATTTGCTTAACTACTAAACCATATTAGGGTACATGGTGGTAGAAAACATATGAGCAGCCAATGGACTAAACGAATGCTTATTGGATTATCATTCATGCTCCTTACATGGGGCATTATTGGTGTAGCTCTGTCTAGTTCTGGGTATGGCGGGTTAAATCTTGTTGCTCAAGATATTCCAACTGAAGCAACTCACAACCTGGCCACACTCGATATAGGACATTCAATGAAAACAACGGGCATGTGTACTATCAATATCACAGTCGATGCAATCGCATGGAGTGGTATTGGAACACTGAGTATGCTAAATAGTTGGATGTCCCAATCTCTCGATTTAGGCTTTGTTGCACTGATCATAGGAACGATATCACTTGAACGTACAAAGGATAAACGTGTTCTCAAACTGCGTGATAGAATCGCAGATGAGGTATCTGCAAATCCTGGTGTACATCTACGTGAACTACATCGAACGATAGGTTGTGCAATGGGTGCTCTTCAATATCACTTGAAGAATCTTGAGAATGATGGTCAAGTGGTATCACTTAGAGCAGGAAATGTGAGACACATCTTTCCTCCAGGTTACTCGACTGAAGACCGAGTTCTCCTACTAACTGCCCTGGCACGGAATCCTACTGTCGGTTCGATTCTGACCGAGTGTTTGAAGAATGGTCAGACAACACAAGCTGAAATCAGTAGAGATCTCGATGTAGATAAGAGTCTCATTTCTTACTACACCAGCAGTCTTCTGAAAGCAGATATTCTGAGATCCATTAAGGTCTTTGGAAGAGAGAAACCAGTCGTACTTACTGATTGGGCTCGTACCGCCCTGACCTGCTCAGATATTTTGGTGTAACCAACTATAGTCTATAGTACAAAAACTGACCGACCTCTATCCTTATCTTCATGATGGGTAGAGGTCCTCAAAGACTTATTCACGTAAGTCCCAATCTTATTCATGGGTGAAATCGAATGGCTGATGATGAATACTTAGACGCTGTAGACTATACTCGCGATGATATTGATGTCGAGGATTTTGCTGAAACTAAATTTGCAGTGAAATTAAACGATGTTTCTAGGTCCTATAAAGCTGGAAGAATGGATATCGAGGCTTTGCGTAACGTTAGCTTGGAAGTCAAATTGGGTGATTTTATTGTCATTGCAGGCCATTCTGGCTCAGGAAAGACTACTCTTCTCAACATTATTGGAGCCATTGATTTGAGTTCTTCTGGTCGAGTCTATGTAATGGATGTTCCAATCAATGATTATGATGAAGCATTCAGATCCTCTTTCAGATTGAGCAACACAGGTTTCATTTTCCAAAGTTACAATTTAGTTTCCACCTTGACTGCAGTGGAGAATGTAATGTTTCCCATGCAACTTTCAGATAAGAGTCATTCCAAGCTTCATGATGAAGCAATTATGTTACTCGAACGAGTAAAAATGGACCATCGCGCGGATCACCTTCCATGGCAGCTCAGCTCAGGCGAACAACAAAGAGTCGCAATTGCCAGAGCAATGGCCAATGACCCTCCCATCATACTTGCAGATGAACCTACTGCAAATCTCGATGGAGATAGTGGTCAGATGGTTCGTGACCTTCTAATTGAGCTGAACGAAATGGGAAAGGCGGTCATTGTGATGACTCATGACGAGGGAATCATCAAACAGTCTGGTATTCGTCGGTTCACGATGAATGAAGGAGTGTTAACTGAAAATGTCTGAATTAGAGAACTACGCTTCGAAGGATCTCAAGCGTCGTCCATTCAGATCAACGCTTGTACTAATCTCTTTGACCAGCGTAATAGCTTCTACAACCTTCATTTTCCTATTTGGAAATGTGCTTCTGGATGTTTCAGTATATTCGATTTCAGGAACACTTGCATCTTCCATGGGGATGTTCTTCTCAACCTTTGTATGGTTTGTCCTATTGCTAGTCTTTGTACTCGGTGCTGTTGTAGTTTCCTCTACTGTATCCTTGGAGATGGTTACACGGCGTCGTGATATTGGACTGATGAAAGCAGTAGGAACAACCTTAGATACCATCTTTGACTTTTTCATGGCTCAATCCGTTATTCTACTCCTTGCGAGTGTCATTCTTGGGTTGACCTTTGGAACTGTATTCTATTTGATTGGAATGGTTTGGCTATCTTCTTACCTTACAAATGTTCAATTTACGATGGACTTTCCATTTCTTCAAATCGGATTGCTTGCTGTAATTTACATATTTACTGGATACTACTCATCACAGAAACCCATCTACGACACTGTTCAAGAATCCCCCTCTTTAGCTCTAAACCCCGATGTTGGTTCTAAGGTTACTAAATCCGGTTTTCTAGATACTTTTGGATTAGCTTTCCGTATTGCAGCAAAAGGGACCGGTCGAAGAATTCGCGGAACTCGCAGAACAATATTATCACTGTTTCTTAGCTTTACTATTGCATCTCTCCTTTGGATGGGTGGTGGTGTCGTAGAAACAACATCACGTTCCTATTTGATGCGATCAATGGGAACTAATGTCATCGCGGTAGGGAACCCTGCACTTTTAGATCAATATTATGATGCATACTCTCCTTATGGGTCTCCTCTCAATGATGCGTTTGATTTTCTCGAATCTTCGGATTTGATCAACGCATCTCTTTTGAATGAAATTGATGATGTACTTGGGGTTGTTAATATCGAGTCTCGTCTTGTTGTATTTTCGGATGTACAAGAAGGAGATGGGATTGTCTGGAATCCATTGATAGAGGATTATACACGAATCGGAGAAGGTCGTGAAGATAATGCACTTCTTGTAGGTGTTGATTGGACTTCTACGATATCTGATTGGTATTTCGAAGGTTCAAGACCAAATATCACCGAGGTATGGATAGGGGGAACGTTAGCTAATGAGATGTTTGTAGATCCTCTAGTGCAATCATTGGGTTTTAGAGGACGCTCACTTTCTGTTAGCGCACGTGCATTCGATACCCTGAATGGTGGAATGTTGGCATTTATGGATCAATCCGTTCTGCAGAGTGCAGTTGGTGTGGATGGAACCAATCTAGCTCTGGTTCAGCTTGATTACTACGATGAATCTGTAATTTCCCAGATTGAAACTCTCGCGCAGAGCTATGGATTTAGCATCTTTAGGCAACAAATTGCCTTAGATGAAAACATTGAATCTATCCATGCTATTTGGATTCTATTGAATCCACTTGCATTAATGGCTCTGGTTAGCGCTTTTCTTGGTCTCATGAATTATCTCTTGGTTTCAGTATTTGGACGACTTAGAGACTATGTCATCATGCGTTCGATTGGAGCAAAACCCTCATTCATTGCAAAAGTGATGATTGCAGAGGGATTGGAAATGGGTGTGAAATCAGGGATCCCTGCACTACTTGTAGCTGCGCTTCTGAGTATCTATACCCTTATACCTGAAGCTGCTGTTCCTACATTAGCATATCTTCCCGCTTCGATAGTGACTATCTTCATCTCAATACTTGCTGTGATACTATTGGCTTCAATTCCAGTCTATGTATTTTTCATGACACGAAATGACCTTAGGGTTTCAGAATTCTCATCTTAGGCATTATTACTGAATATCTGAAGAAGCTTATGCTAAATGCCATTGAGCATCGTCTAGTACGTACTGAGAACCAATGGCTCCCTGGCTTATAGCACCATCTTCAGATACATAAGGATCCGGTATGTATTTTTCTAATCGGACTGTTCCCCTGATAGAAATTTGCTTCCCAGTGACGTCATCATCCCATGAAGAGAGGTTTCGTACATAGATTATTTCCTGGTGCTCTAAGACGACTACTGCACCTCCCTTTGCATTTTCAGCTCTTCCCTTAAGACGGATCTTCTGATCAATCCGACTGTGCAAAGATTCATCGTTCATATGGCTGAGAAGAAGCTGTAATGTGATATGACCTTACTTAGTTTCTATCTTCTTACCTGCCTTGAGTAATATTCTTTAGACATCACCCCTCGCTGTGCTTGAGGAATGTATAATGACGTCTGAAGAACCTCAAGAAGAATTCTCAATTCATTGGATTCGAGATTTAGTTGACAGAGTATTAGAACGCAACCCAGAACAATATCTCATTGTAACTGGTAAGAGTATGAGTGGTAGTGTTCATATCGGATTTATGAAAGAAGTCATCATCGCAGACGTCATTAAGCGAGAACTTCAGGCACTTGGAAAACAAGCAAAAACTGTGTTTATTTCAGATGATTATGATCCAATCAGATCATTCCCCCCGAGTCTAACTCTCTCTCCCGATGAATATATGGGAGTTCCATATTCAGATGCTCCTGATCCATATGGATGTTGTGAGAGCTTAGGCACTCACTGGACCAATGAGCTTGTTGAATCATTTCCAGAATTTGGTGTAGATCCTGAGGTTGTTTTGCAATCACAACTCTACAAAACAAAAAAGATGCTTGATGCTGTTCGTACCTGCCTTGCGAATACTGAAACTATCAGGGCGATTCTGATTGAATACGTTGCCCGTGACTTTGATGAAAAACAGAAGACAGAATATATCGAATCGATGAAGACGTGGTACCCTGCCTCAGTCATTTGTCCAGTTTGCGGGCGGATTCAATCTGGTGGCAAGGGTTCGATAGTACCGAATCGAGTTACAGCATATAGTCCAGAAGATGATGAGGTTTCCTACGAATGTGCACACTGTGGACATTCTGAAACAGCTAAGTTCGATAAACTGAGAATGAAACTATCGTGGAGAGTAGACTGGCCTGCTAAATGGTATGTAATGCAAACTACATGTGAGCCAGCTGGTAAAGACCATGCAGTAAAAGGTGGTTCATACGATACTGGTTTAGAGATGTCTAGACGAGTCTTTGGTTGGTCTGGACCTGTTAAGGTTCCCTTTGAATGGGTGCGTCTTGCTGGTCGTGATATGGGTACATCGAAAGGCAATGTCTTTACACCACGATCTTGGTTGAATATCGCACCTCCTGAGCTATTCAGATACATGGTTCTTAGAACAGATCTCGAAAAGGCAAATAACATCCAAACTGACCTTATTCCAGATTTGGTTGATATCTACGAAACTTTCGAAAGAACCTACTATGGACTCGATGACGCAGATAGTGAGAAACAAGATTTTGCACGAGTACTTTACCCTAATACTGAAGTTCACCCTGTGAGTGATGAATACATTCCAAAACTCTCGTTTAAATTTGCTACAGTGACGTCACAGCTTAAAGGGATACTTAGTGAGGAAACGATTCTGGAACGATGTTATAATGTCCTGAAGAAACAACACAACCTGACTGAAATATCTCCAGATACCAAGGCATTGATACCTACAAGGCTATCCAGAGCACTAGCTTGGGTAAAGGAATTTGGAAGCGACCAAGAAAAGGTTGAAGTTCCTGATAATGTACCCACAGAAATTATAGCAACGCTCACTGAAGCTGATAAGAGTTTCTTGGCGAGTCTAGTGGAAACTCTGGGAGTTGATTCATTAGAAGAGGATGACATCCAAGCTGCTATCTTCAATACTGCAAGAGATGTGCATGTCAAACCTAAACGTGCATTCCAAGTACTATACATGATTCTGATTTCTAGAAAATCTGGTCCGCGACTTGGTCCGTTCCTCAGTATGTTAGGGATTGATTGGGTTCTTGAGCGAATTAAGAGTGTACTCTAGAATTCATTTTTTAATAAAAAATGGCCTCAACACGTTTATTAGCGCATCAACTTTCGGCGACGCCAATCCATAGGTCTGGAGTTCTGAACCCATGCTAGGAAGCCTTCGAGAGAGATACCAACGTGTAATGATGCCGGTTGGAGCGGCAATAGCAAAAACTGGAATCACACCCAATATGATCACGATGTTGACAGTTTTTGTTGCTCTGATCACAGCTTGGATATTCTACGCAGGAGACCTCCTATTGGGATTGGCGTTCTTGATCTTCACTGTTGTACTGGATATGTTTGACGGTGCTGTTGCTCGTGCAGCAGGGCTATCTTCAAAGTTTGGTGCTACTTTCGATCACACTCTTGATAGATATGCAGAATATCTATTCATGCTAGGTCTAATGATGGGCCCAGTTGGTGCAGTAGCAATAACTTGGTGGCCTGAATCAGTGGGAAGTAGTAGTTTCATTCCCTGGTTCTGGGGTTTCTTCACATTATTCGGTATGATTATGGCAAGTTTCACTCGGGCAAAAGCAGAGTCTGTTGGTGGAATGAAGAGTTGCACCGTTGGAATAGCTGAACGTCAGGAGAAACTGCTTTTGCAGATTGCGGGAATTCTTCTTCTTGCTCTACCTGCAACTAACATCTGGAGGGACGCACTCTCTTATGTTCCATTTCTCTGGGAGTTCTTTGTAACACTGGACATCACAAACATACTGACTCTTTGTATTGTTATAGTTGGAGTTCTTTCACATATCACAGTTGCTCAGAGACTCCTGTATGCGCGAAAAATCATTTTAGCATCAGAACAGGGTGTTAAAACGGATGTATGATATAGCGGTAATTGGTTGTCCCTCTTATGATAGGATAACACGCAACTCCATTGAGATTCCCGGACGAAATCTATCTGGTCCTGCTGTTACTACCGCTGTTACTGCGACCAAATTAGCTATCGAAAACATGGTCATTATTGGGTCAATTAGTACTGAATTTTCATCTCAGCTCATTACTGATTATGAAAATCTTGGTATTCCTGAATACTACATAATCGAATCTCCTGAAACAGGAGGTTTTGAAATCGAATGTAATGACGGTGAGGAACCTGCCTTTACCAGTGTTCTTGGGATTCCAAAAGCTCTTGGTATACGTGATATCCCCGACGAGTTCCTTTCATCTAAAATCATAATATTGAGTCCATTATTGCAAGAGGTTGATACAGAATTAGTAGAATGGATTTGTAGTTCATCTGACAGCTTGATTTTGATGGATCCTCAGATAAAGACTGTTGATGAGAATCGCAAACTGACAATAATTTCAGAATTATTTGTAGAGAGCAAGACTCGATCTTTTATCGATTATATCATTCCCAACGAACATGATGCTTTTCTAATTACCGGAGAAGCTGATCCATTTCTTGCCGCAGAAATCATCGTTGATTCTATTGCTGACCATTGTATCATCACCTTAGATTCGCAGGGTAGTCTAATCTACGATGGAAAGATATTCAGTATTATTCCTTCTCAGACAATAGAGGTGTGTGATGTTCGTGGAGCTGAACCTGCTTTTGTTGCGGGGTTTGCTTATGGATTATTAGATAATCAAGCAGCTTCTGATTGTGCTGCACTCGGAACAGCTACAGCTGGTTTCAAATTACTCGGAAACGGTATTGATTTTCATCTCGATTCAGCTCAAGTTAGACGTAGGGCTGCAGAGATTTCACTTGATATCGAAACGCGATGAAGTCGAAATTATTCAGTCTTATCAAATACTAGGCTCACTGTTTTTGTGAGGAATTGCTTTGCCTCGATCATTGCGTTGTTGCCCTTATCCGTTATGGCATAATACTTCCTAGGAGAATCACCTGTGCGTTGTTCTTCGATGAGTCCGTCTTTGATGAGTCTGTAAATGATAGCATAGCCACTAACTGTAGCGGGGGAAAATCCAAATTTGTTCTGAATCAACTCCTTGATTTCGTAGCCATAATGAGGTCGCTCTTGAAGAAGTCTGAGAATGTACATCCAGAGCATCTCTTTTGTTAGCTTGTTTACAAGTCTGTTCATGGCTTTTGGTTGATTGTCTTCAACGTCTGACATCATTTATACTTCCTTTCAAACTCCGAGATGATATATGCCACACAGTGGCTACTTAGGTAGCTGGTGTCCCCCAAAGAAACCTTTTGTATGGCATATTTTGAAATTAATTCTTCTGTTTGGGAATTGAAGCCTCTATGGTCTCCGAGCATAAAACTGTTATCGCCTCCTGAATTGACAGCGATTTGCAGATTAAGTTTTTCACCACCTTCGTGAAGCAACCATAGGTTAGATGATGCTGAATTATCGAACTCTATGATAACCTTCTCCAAGTTCCCTTCAAATACATGCACATAGTCCGGCGGGTTTCCTTTGAGAGAATCTTTGATAACTTGAGCCCAAGCTTTCTCACCCGAAGGAACTGCTTCTTCAGGTAACTGAAATCGTAGAATCACAGCATCCCCAATTACAGCAATCACTTCAATCTCGTCTTTTTTCCACGTATTAGTTGCCCACTCAAAACAAGATGAGAGTACTCTACAGAGTACGTCAATACGTTTTCCAGATCCAGGTAGATCCTTTAAAATAAAATCACCTGCTGTCGAAGCGTTGGGGAGAATCTGGATGAATCTCAATTTGGTGGAATGTGGCATTTGGCATACCATCTAGTTATGGGATCAAACGTTTGGTCTCTTAGTTTGGACCTGAAGAGCGGACATGCTGAGTTTTAATTAGTGACCACGAGGACCTGGTACAGTTTTTCTTTCAGAAGCTTGTCTGATGTGTACTCTACCAGCGTGAACAGCACAACTCACACAGTAGTATGCGGTAACTCTACGAGTTTGAATGTAGCTGCCTTGTTGTCTGAGTTCTCTTGCCAATTGAGGATCAACAGATGATACTCTCTTGGTATATTTCTTAGCTTTGTCAGAGGGTACAATTCTTCCACATCTAGTGCATTGTACGGTTTTGCTCTTACCTTGACCGCCTTTGCTGCGGCCACCAGATTTCCTTTTCTTTGCCAATTTTCAGTTCCACCATGACTGATTACGAGCCGCTGGTCTAGTAGCCTTAAAACGTTGTTCATGTTGCGCAAGTTTTTGTTAACTCTTCAGGTATGGCTTGATAGTTTCCAGAACTTTTCCAATTATCTCATTATTTGATTCTACAATCAATTTATTGACTTCTCTCTCAAGCTGGTCCTCTAAAACAGGCTGTGGGTTACCTAATAATCCCACAAGACTTGCATGAATTGATGGTCCAATCGCAAAGGGATTGTACCCTCCTTCCAGTACCCATACTGAACCCCTAGCATCAACGGATTTGACTAATTTTCCAATCTCGTGACCAAATCTCCAGTAAGTTCTTGAATCAACATCCATATTTCCAACAGGATCTGAATAATGTGCATCATACCCTGCTGAAACTAAAATCAAGTCTGGTTTGAAAGATTTGAGCGCAGGAATCATGATTCTATTGATTGCTGATTCATAGGAGATATCTGGTGAGGTTTCTAATAATGGAATATTGATGTTTGTACCTTTCCCTTCACCATATCCCAATTCGTCATAATGCCCTAACCCGAAATTTTCATAATCGTACTCATGAAATGAGATATACTGAACATCAGGATGTGTATAGAAGATTTCTGATGTTCCATTCCCATGATGATCGTCAAAATCAATTATTGATACTCGTTCAATAGTTTCATCATGAAGAGCATGTTTTGCTGCAATGGCTACATTGTTGAAATAACATAGTCCCATAGGATTAGATGTTGACGCATGATGTCCAGGAGGTCTCATCAAAACAAAGGCGTGGTTGATATCTCCAGTTAGGACCATATCTACGCCCTTCATTGCTCCACCAACAGTGAGTAATGCAGCTCTGATTAGATCGGGACTTGCATATGCAGACTCTCCAAGTTGTCCACTTCCTATCTCCGACATCAATTCCACAGTATCAACAAGATATGGGGAGTGCACAAGTAGGGGCTCTTTCAATGTAGCCTTTGGTGCCTTTACTCTGATTAATTGCGAAAGAATCCCACTCTGTTCTAGATACCTCTCTGCCATCTGATAACGAAGAGGATTCTCAAAAGACTCAAGATGAGGTTTAGGGAATGGCATCCGATGTAAGCTAGCTTTCGGATGTGAAATGAAAGCGATCTTCTCCTTAGCCAAGACAATCACATTGAGGGGTTCTTCTATAACTCCTTAACTCTTGTCATTCGTTCCTTAAACTCGGGTTCCAGTGGAAGAACACAATCATAAAGAACATGTAAAACTTGATTACTTAGTAGGGTTTTCTCATTCTGAATCTCTAGTCCCTCGATGAGGTTATTGCACAGAATATTCTCGAATAATTTTGAGGACTCTGTCCATTCTCGTTTCTCTCTAATGTATAGAAATCCGTCTGATTCGAAGACAGCATTTCCATGAGCTTCCCTGAATTTTGTTGCTGCTTCCGTTAGTGCTATTGGAGGTCCTTTCCTGTCAAATGTTGTGGAAGCAAATGGTGATTCTACGATCATGCCAAGCGCAAATCTAGTATTTTCAAAATATACTTCCGACAGTATCTCTCCAAAACGAGATTCTCCTGTTCTTTCTTCACTCATCTCTGAGATTGCCTTTCTGGCAAGTCTATGCAGTTTATCACGAAGAATCGTATAATGCACTGTACCATCGGATTTGAATTCTTTAACATTACAATGTTTCGCGATCCATGTAGGCAAGTCCCTGCTTGGAATTGGTGATTCTATCAATGATGTCAAGATAGTCATAGTATCATTAGTTACCAGATTCTCCTTCAGTCTATCAATGTTGTACTGCACCCACGCATAGGATCTTGGACTAAAACTTGAAGCCATGTTTCTACTTTGATCTGTCGGGTCTATCAAGAATATGTGATCATCTCGAAATGCTGGAATCGTCTTCAATTCTTTGAGCGTTCGTGATTGTGGATCAACTGGTTTGGTATCTAAATTACGAAGCGCATTGAATGATGATTCCAGATTTGGATTTTTCAAAACTATAATCTCCAATGTTACACCGGTGAGCCCCATTCTACCTACTGCGCAGGTGTCTCCATAGGCATGACACGCGCGAACGAAAGATTTCAGAATCCTTGCATCTTCTCTTTTTCTCTGTGTCATTCGATCTGCGACGTAAGAAGTATGATGTACGGTTCGGTCCACTGCTGTAATTGGTCCTTTTTCTGCCAGAGTTTTAGCATCTATATCGAAACACCCGAGAATGTCCACATCTATCCCTTCAATTTTCAACGATAGAAAGGGATGTTGAGAGAATGCCTTCTGTACATTTGTGACTTTGAGATCATTTACAGCTGGTTCAAACCATTTGGTAACAAGATCACTCATGATATCATCTATTGCTTGGCGATTTACAGATTGAGTTTCTACGAATACTTCTGCGTAATCTTCAGGATTTAGTGCAACGAATAGGTCGATATCTGCTGCACCCTTCAGCTGAGTTTGTTTCTTTCCTGTTGAGCCTTCTGGTGTTATGAACGAATATCGAAAATGCGTTTCTTCTGCCTTCTTATGTAATGCGTCAATAAGTTGGTCGATGATTTTTGATTGGAGGTCAATTTCATCCTGACTCGGAGTGATTTCTGCTAGTACTTTATCTCTGATCGAATCAGGTAATAGGTCTGACAATCCAATTCACAAGTTTTCATCTACTGTAACTCCTAAGAATGTTGGCCTTAGGAGTTGCCTTAGGGTTTAAAGCATACAATAATCATGAAGAGAATCATCGATCTAGCAGGTGTTTCCAATGTCAAAGATCGTGCCAATAGTCATTACCATTCTAGAATGTCAGAACCGCTACTTGTTCATCCAACGAAAGAATCCTCCCTACGAAGGTCTCTGGAGCTTAGTCGGAGGAAAAGTCAATGTTGGTGAACATATTTGCTCAGCAGCTGTACGTGAGGTGATGGAAGAAACCGGTGCAGAGAATGTTGAGGGTTATGATTACAGAGGTCTCGTTTCAGAGCGGCTTGTTGATTCAGATGGATATCTTAAATCTCAGTTTCTGATTTTTGTGGGTCATGCATCCATATCCAGTTTCACTCAAAATCATCGTGAAGGTAATCTGGCTCTATTCACATTGGATGATATTGAAAAAACAAAAGATCAAATCCTCCCTTCTGACTATGAGATGTTTCATCGATTCTTGAAGGTCATTGAGAAACCTTCAGTTCACGAAGTAGAACTTCTACAAGATGATAAGGGATATCATCTAGTATACTATAGGGAGCCAAATAATGCATCTTGATGATATTGAGATAATTCCAATAGCAGCTGAGAGCCTCGGAGTGAGATCTCTATGTACAATGGTACGAACACCTGATGTTTCAATTCTACTCGATCCTTCTGCAGCATTGGCTAAGAGGTATGCTCTTGAACCTCATCCTTTAGAGTATCAAGCGCTCAGAAACGCCTTGGTTGAAATCCACGCCTATGCAAGAGAAGCATCAATTCTTTCAATCTCACACTATCACTATGACCACATTCGCCCTGGATTTGAGAATTGCCTTTACAACTTGTCCACTAGAGATGAAAGGAAAGAGATGTTTACTGATAAAACCGTTTATGCGAAAGATAATCGTGAGAATATCAATGCCTCACAGAGACGACGAGGATATTATTTTCTGAAAGATGTACAACCCGTAATTAGAGAAATTCAGTGGGCAGATAGAAGAAGTTACCATATTGGAAACACAACTATCACCTATTCTCATCCTCTTCCTCATGGCTCTCATGATAGTCCATTAGGATTTATTCTGGCCACAACGATTGAATATTCTGGTTCTCGATTCCTCTTTGCTCCAGATATTCAAGGTCCTACTTCGAAGGATACCCTTTCATATATTCTTGACATTGCACCACATTTAGCGATTCTGGGAGGACCTCCATTGTACCTCAATCAATTTAGTACTGGCAACGCACATCTTGCTTTCTATTCTCTATCACTTCTTGCAGTTGCTATCCCAACCTTGGTGGTTGATCATCATAATATGCGAGGCGGTGATTGGGAGTCGTGGTCTCTTCCTTTACATAAACGAAGTGAAGAAGTAGGGGGTAGATTGTTATCTTTTGCTGAATTAGCTGGAAAAGAAGAGCAACGTCTTGAATTACAAAGAAAGCAACTCTATCAAGACAGTCCTCCAAGTGAAGAGTTTCTGAGTTGGACACATGCATCTGAAGAATACAAGATTCAAAATACACCACCTCTCTGAGGTGTTCAATAGAGACCACATAACATCATATTCAAACAAAATTCAGTGGATTCTTGATAGTGAGACAAGAGTATAGACTAGGTGACAGGTAGGATTATCAAACAATCCAACTTCGTTTAGCTGGTCAACGATATACTCTATGTAAACTGCTATGGAGGTGAAGACTGGTTTGGAAGAAGTCGAAGGCGATTCTACTCGCGCATTACTCTCTAGGTTCAAGAGTGCTGTTAGCAGTGCTAATGAGCTTCTTGTTGGAGAGGAGTACCAGAAGGCAATGGCACTCTATTATGATGCAAGCCAATCCGCTGATGAAATGACCCAACGCTTCCTAAATCTATTAATCAAGACTGCACCTTCGACTGCACACAAGACAGTTTTCATCGAATTTCTCTCTTGGCGTTTGCGATACTACACAGCTCAATATGATTACCATCTGGCTGTAGCACAGACACTATCCGGCCTACCACGAGAAGAGTGGATTGCCAGACTCGAAACAATATTGGTTCTCTCTCAAAGTCTGGTTGACAAGATATTACCAGTTTATCAGGATTCTGAAGACAACTCAATCAAACTCAGAATCAAAGATTTACTCGAAGATTGGATTACTGGTATACGCAATCTTATTCTGAATCTCAAATCTTGGGGAATGGCAAGTGCTCAGGCTTCTAGAGTACTAGAGTGGGCAATGGATAATGGGATAAAATAGACAGCGTGTGTTGTATCAATCCTTGGATTTTCCTTCAACAAATGAAGCAGCAATTTCAGTATCAGCAAGTTGATGATGACTATCTAAATAACAAATCAGGTAGTGATCTTTGTGTTGAATCACAATTGGGGCTGGAAATCTCTTGACTTTCTTCAAATCATCCTCTGGTAGTTTCCAATGTATCGACTCCTTGCACACTGGACATTGGAACCATTTCAGCCCTTCTGACATAAGATTCACCATAACGTATTGCGGGCGGGGCGGGGCAGGTGTGACTGTCTGCAATGGTCAATAAAACGTTTTCTAGGAGATGCACTTCCTTTTTGCATCAATTATCTCCGAGATCCATGTCCCATGCCCCTGGGTCATCAAGATCTCGGCTTAGAATAGGTCCTTTTCGTGCTTCTAATGCTTCTACATCGAATCTATCGCTATCAATCACAAGTTCGTCTGTTTCTTCATCATAATATGCTGGTATATACCCCTTTTCAATTGCCACAATAATCGTTCGTTTCAATCTCTTTCTTTCAAGCCCCGTGCTCTCTTCTAGACTAGCTAGTGTTACAGCTGCTTCTGATTCAAGTGATGTTCGTATGAATCCTGCAAGTACTAATTCGAAAGCACGTTTTATTTTACCCAGGTGTTCACTATCAAGTTCATCAGCAAGAATTGATTCGATCATTTTGTCAGCATCACCAAAACGATACTCTGTGAGCATCAAAGCAAGATCAATCAAACCTGTTGCCTCTCCTTTCGTAGTTTCGATAACTGCATGTAATAGAGACCGTGCCATGTCAATGTCACCGCCCGTTATTGCACAATAGGCTCCATCTAACAAAAGGAGTGGATCTTTTTCTGCACCTGCCGCAGAAACATATGCCTCTGCTGCAATCTGACAATCTATCTCGAACTTTTCATGTTCTCCATGTTTTATCCAAGACGCACCAGCTGCGGTCATCATGAGAGCAGCTTCAGCATATTGGCAAGCCAGCATTCCATGCTCATATGCTCGTTCATATGCTTGAGCTGCTCTGGAGAAGGATTCCCATTTAGTCCAACATTCAGCTGCTTGTTGGAACAGCTTCATAGCTTCTAGGTTTCCTCCATCTTTTGCGAGTCTTTCTGCCGCCTTTTCATGCTTCTCGCAATCCATCGGCTGCATGTCACTCACAACTACCTGATGACTCCATCTTTCATTCGGAGTGTCCTCTTAGCATATTTCACAAGATCCTCATTGTGAGTAACCAAGACCACAGTCATTTTCTTCTCTCTATTGAGTTCAGCTATGATCTTCATGATATTATCACCGGTCTTGGAATCCAAGTTACCGGTTGGCTCATCACAAAACAGGATTGGTGGGCTGTTCACAAGAGCTCTGGCGATAGCGATACGTTGTTGCTCTCCACCAGACATCTGCCGTGGAAAGTGGTCTCGACGTTCAAGCATATCGACTTCTCTGAGAACTTCGAGGGCTTTCTCCTCCTGCTTCTCTTTCGTATAATCGACGCTTGGCCACAGAACTGATTGAACATTCTCAAAAGCAGTCAGGTCTTCAATGAGAAGGAATGCTTGGAATACGAATCCAACCTTCTGCATTCTTACCTTGGGGAGATCTCTCTCGCTGATGAGTGTCACATCGACCCCATCAAGAAGAATTCTACCTGCAGTAGGTTGTTCCAGTCCCGCCATGACATGTAGCAGTGTGCTTTTGCCGCAGCCACTGGGGCCAACAATCGCTACAAACTCTCCAGTATTAATCTCAAGATTAACATCTTTGAGAGCTGCAACTGTGTTCTTACCTTTACCAAATTCCTTGTTAACTTCTTGAAGTTGAATGATTGGTTGTGCCATATTATCACTCCTCCCTTAGTGCCTTCATTGGCGGAACTGACATTGCTCTTCTCTGAGCTATGAACAATCCTGGTATCTGCATCCCCAGTACAAAGAAGAACGTTGTAAATAGTGAACCTGCTGGAATGACAATGAAGTCATATACTGGATCGAATAGGCCACCCGCACCTTCAAAGTATGCAATGATTCCCATGATCTCGAAGCTTATCTGAAGCATTACTAGAAATGATGCGATTGTTACAAGAAGAACTTCTCCAATTACTAGTAACATAACATCGCTGTTTGACCATCCAATACATTTGAAGACAGACATATCTCTGCGTCTATTCTGTGAAATGATGATAGCATAGAACATCGATGCAATCAAAGCCATCAAGATGTACCAGAGCCAATCAGCTGTTAGTAGCCCATCAGATACTACGATGAACAAAATTGCATAAACCATCATGAATGGAATTACTCGTTTCTTGGCGCGGAACGCGAATTTTATACTTTTGAAGAACACTCTAATGTTCAAAACTGTAATCCTCCTAAGGACTTCGTGCTAATTGTTTCTGAGGCAACTCATAAGCACTAAAGGGTTTTGGGTCATAAAATAAGGCGTTTAAATCACTCAGATTCTGGATTCTTTAGGATCGGACTACCATTTTCTGGCCAGAGTTCTCTGCGTAATAGGTCTCTAATTGCGACTCGTATTGCTTCACTCCTTGATGGATACATTCCAATCTCTACAAGCTTGTCGAGGCCATTTACGTAAATATCACTCATTTTTACGGTCACTAGCTTCATGTCCTTATCCTCACAACAATTGATGACCCGAAATTTTTCGATATAAAGTGATACCACCATTGAAAGTCTCCGCGCCAACTACCCTTCAATCACGTAGATTTTGAAAAGAATCAAGAGGCATTAAACCCAGAAACGGCTAAATATAGACAATTCAAGTTCGAAGATGGACGCCGATGGGTGGATTCATGTAGTGATAGCTCCGTGACCCTCCCCTATGGTGTTATTGCGGAAGTCTCGACTCCTAGTGAGGTGAAAATTTGAGTAGTGGTGGATTCGATTACATGCGTAAGGTCGTTATGATCGGTGCCGGAGGATCTGGCAAGACCGCACTTGTAAACCGTTTTCTCACTCATAAATTCTCAGAGGAGTATATTGTAACTATTGGGTCCCAATTTGCTGTAAAGACAGTCAGTGTTGATGCTGCAAATGGTCGTAACGTTGTAGTGAAACTTCTGGTCTGGGATCTTGCGGGACAGCAACGATTCGATTTCATTCGAGGTAGTTATTATAGAGGTTCCAAAGGTGCGCTTCTAGTCTTTGACACAACAAGAAAGAGTACATGGATTGAACTCCCAAAATGGATCAAAGAAACTGAGGATGC
>SDNZ01000098.1 GCA_004524565.1 Candidatus Thorarchaeota archaeon | reverse complement strand
TCTATCTTAGATCACTGGGGCTCTCAACAACCGAAGTTACTTTGATGGCGACAGTGGGTATGATTGCCAATTCACTAGCACAGTCTTTTCTCTGGGGAAAATTACTTGATAAATACAGAAAACCCACAGAATTTGTAGTCATTGGAGAATTTCTCGCTGGCGCTGGCCATTTCTTCATGGTTATTGGTTATGTATTCTTTCTAGGATTGAGTCAACCAATAATCGCTGGTTATGTGATCATACTTTGCCTCGGTGGAATCGAAATATTCTGGAGTATGTCCAATGTTGGATGGTCTGCATTAGTATCTGAACTTACTGAAATAGATGAGAGAAAGAAGCTCATGGGACAATTCTCAATCATTGGTGGAGTTGGTGGTATTGGCGGTGCATTCCTCGGAGGCTACCTATATGATGTGGGAGGTTTTGCTGATGGTTCTATCTTCAATATTGCTGCAGTGGTCATGATATTTTCCAGTTTCATTGTGTATCTGACTATTCGTCTTGGGACTGATGATAGAAGGTTAAGTAGTGGAGAGTCTTCCTCAAAAGCTCCACCACTTAGTAGTCTTCCCTCCCAACTTCGACATGCGTACTTACTATTCATCGTAGCTCTGGTGTTCATCAACTTCGGAAGAAACTCGATTGCAGTCATAACTGGTATCTTTCTTGACGACCCAACAGGTTTCAATGCAAGTGGTGCTGATATTGCAGTGTTCAGTAATATTCGAAGTGTTGCAAATATGATAGCCGGCTTGATGATCGGGTCCGTCATTTCAAGAGCAGATGACAATAAAGTCATGGCTGCTGGTGTTGTATCTGCAATTGCCGGAATTGCTTGGCTTACCATAACACCTACTTTTTCCTTTTCACTGATTGCCTCCTTTCTGCAAGGCATATCTGAGGTAGTAATCAGTGCATCAAGTTATTCAATTGTAGCAAAAATGGCACCCAAAGAATACAGAGGTAGATTATTCGCATACTACAATACAACCTTCTTCCTCTCTTGGGGTATTGCCGCTACACTGATTGCAGGTCCCATAGCGGATATACTAATCTCACAAGGCATATCGAATGCTAACGCCTATAGAGGAAGTTTCATCGCAGCTATTGTCATTGTTCTAATCGGTATTGTTTTTCTTCTAGTGTCATTCAGGTATACTCGAAGAAATGAATCCTCATTTAATGGTGATTCATCGGAAACCCCGTTCATCACAAACGATTAATTCGCTTCTTGAAATCTAGATTCTTGCTTCGAAATCCATCTTTAATTACAAGTGTAATTGCTTGAATATTCTGAAATTGGTGAACAAAATGGGAGTAGCATATAAGAAACTCGAAGACCAACTTGTTTTGACACACAGCATGCATGGTAAGGTAGAAGACCTCCCTCAAGTATTTGCAAAAATGAGCAGTGTTGCTGGAACTGCAGCAAATGGTCCTCCGGTGGTTGTCTTGCACTTCCCTCTTACTGATAAAGATGGAAGAACTATGGACGTGTGCATTCCGCTATCTGAGAATGTTGAGAACACGGAATTCGAAACTATGACTTTGACAGGCGGGATAGCTGCTACAACCATCCATAGAGGCTCATATTCCACAATTATGGATACATACCGTGAATTGATTTCAAAAGTCTACAAACATGGGCATCCAATACAAGAGAATGGTCGTGAAGAATTTCAGAACCTAGATCTTGAGCATCCTGAGAAAACAGTGGTCGAGATTCAATCCATGTTAATTGATTGGGAGGGGAAATTAAAATCTCATTTAGGGCGAGTCTTGGGAAGTGAAACAAGAGATCATGTTCTCAGTGGATTCGATGAGCTTACTCTGGAAACTGAACAACTGAAACGTGCATCGATCATAAAGGATGCTTTATGTAAACTAGATGAAGTTGCAACTGAAGAGCAAAAGTATGAAGCTCTCTCATGTTGTGGTCATGAATTTCCAGCAGAGCTAATCGAAGATATGAAAATACTGTATAGAAAGACCAACAGTATTGACACCATAATTCAAGCAATGAAAGATGGTCATTATTTCTATCCGCACTTACGACGTGAAGGAAATATCCTCTATGATAGAAAAGCTCCAGCGAGACAGGAATCTTTTGACAAAGCGCAAACGAGGGTTGACAAACTGCGCGCTATCTGTTTTTGTCCGCTACTAAATGATGTTTGGGATGAAATGCCTGGGACATTCTGTTATTGTGCGGCTGGATGGTCAAGAAGACTTTTCGAGGGAATATTAGACATCAAACTGAAAGTTGATGTTGTCAAATCGTTAACAAAAGGTGACGATTATTGTGAGTTCGCCATTCACTTGCCTGAGAATATCACATGATTGCTGAACTATCTATATCTCATCATAAATTTCTCGAATGTTAAAGTGATATAGTTCCTTTAGTGTAAATTTTCCCAACTGGTTTCAGGTCTTGGAATGTTTTTGGAGCATTGCGATTTCTTCTGGGTGAAGAGGTATGTTACTCAGAGTTGGAGGTTTTGCATCGACAAGCGCGGGTAGAATATTCAGTTCAGGTGCGTCTAGCCATAACTGGATTTTTTCCTTAATACTTTCTACTGCATCATTTCGTTGAATCGGAACAATGTTCGGCAATCCGAATCCATCAAGCAATGCGGTGTAATTCAGAGTTCCAGAGGTTGTTGCCTGATGTCCTGTAGTTGCATATACACCATTGTCAATGATTAGTATCTTCAAATTTGATGGTCTAACATATGATATTGTTGACAACGATCCCAGTCCCATCAGAAGATTGCCATCACCGAGGATTGTCAGGATCTGCTTCTCTGGGCGAGCCAGTGCTACACCAAGTCCAACTGATATGGGTAGTCCCATACTCCCTCGTAGATAGATTTGGGGCTGTTTACAGTAATTGTACACCTGTCGACTGATGTTCCCATTGCTACTTACGATTATTTCTTCTCCTGATAGAAGTGTTGCAAGTTCCTGGATTATCTCATAACCATACATCTTCACAACACTCCCTGTTTGACCAATAATGCAACTGGCCTTGAGGTTTCTTCCATTTTAGTCAGAGCTACCTCGATAGTTCGTTGCCAATCCTCAATTTCTAATTCCCAGTATGGGACCTGATAACTACTCAGGGTTGCCTCTGTTACCTTCCCCATGAGCGAATGCTCCGGAAAATCTCTATCGGGTTCGAGACCTCTCCAGCTGATTATAAGCAACATAGGCAATCTGTAAAGTTGAGCAAGGGATGTCAACGCGTCCCCTATAGTTGCATATCCAGAGTTTTGCATTATCACAAAAGCCCTTGCTCCACCGAAGGTAACTCCCGAAGCAATCCCCACTGCCTCATCTTCCCTAGTAGCTGGGATATAGGTGATTGATTCCTGATGCATTTCAAATTTATCTATCATCCTTGAAAAATAGGAGCACGGAACCCCTGTAGCAAATGAAAATCCTTTTGCTCTAAGAAAGGTTAGGAACTCTGAAGGATTGATCATAACTTGTTAGCTGAGTTTGTCGCCTTAAATCACACGGTTCCTTTATGCTCTCCATATTAACGAGAAAGCATATCAATGAAATTCTCCACGACCTATCTGTCAAAATTCGCGATGGTGAAGAGAATTTGAGGTATGTAAAATATTCACTATTTCTTATGATAGTTACAGTACTTCTGGTATCGGCTTTCCTTCCAATAACAAATCCGATAGCCAGCAATGAGGTTATCCAACCAACCTCACTAACAACTGTGTTGTCGTATGAATCTCATGATTATTTCTATATAATCAATGATACTGATTTGGCAGCTACTGCTATAGCAGAATCTTGGGATGGTGATGGATCTCTGGAATTTCCGTACTTGATTCAGGGATATGAGATTAATCCTATGATTGAGGACATTCATATCGAAAATACGCGCTTACATTTCAAGATTCTAGATTGCAATATTACTGGTGCACTTGGTGGCATATTTCTGGAAAATGTTACTAATGCAGTTATTCAAGATTGCATATTTTCAGAGAATGAATATGCAGTCTACTTGAGAAATGTTACAGGTATTGATGTACTTGGATGCAGTATGTCAGTTCCAGATTGGGGTCAAAGTGGTGTCTATATGGATGGAGCTATTGATAGCTCTATAGTAAGCTGTGTAATGCAAGGAGCAACTGACACAGATGCAGGTATCTGTGGAGAGTATTGCGATGGTATAACCATTTACAATACAACAATATTCGAATTCGATAATCATGGTATCTTCTTTGGTGGAAGTTACGATATTGACATTATCGATAACACGATTTACTGGAATGAAGGTCTTGGAATGGATCCCACTTGTGGTATCTATCTTGTTGAAGGTATATTTGCTCGAATAGAGGGAAATAACATCACTGAGAATTCTGATAATGGAATCACAATTGATGGCTTTTTCAACGTCACAATTATTGATAATTACATATTTGGAAACTGGATTCATGGTATTGCAGTAGAATGGGCAGATTTCGTTGTAATTGAGAATAATTACATTATTGAAAATGGCGATGGACAAATTGGACCCATGTGTGGCGTCTATACATATTACTCAGATTACGTAGAGATAGTCGATAATGAATTTTGGGACAATGCAATAAACTCTATCACTCTGTTTTACTCTGACTATGCATATATTGCCAATAACTTTGTCAATAATTCATATGATCATGGAATGTATATTTTCAATTCACTCAATGCGACAATTGTGGAGAATGAGATATACTATTCAAATGGATATGGCAGTGGACCTGAATGTGGTATTCTAATTGAGGAAGGTGATTTCGCCTCACTCCAGTATAACACTCTAGGACACAACTTTGAGAATGGAATCACAATTATTGCAACCTATGCTGGAGAGATGATTGGTAATACCATCTTTGATAGTGCCTTTTATGGTGTCTATTGTTCTGAAGTGTCAGATTGGTATATTGCACATAACGTGATCTATGATAATGGTGATGCAGGAATATATCTAGATGTTCCAACAGCAGACAACTTACTCTTTTACAACGACATCGGTTGGTGTGGAGAGTTCTTGGTCGTAGATGAAGGATTTGGGAACTTCTGGAACTACTCAGGTGTTGGCAACTGGTATAGTGACTATAGTGGAACAGGGACTTATACCATTCCTGGTGCATCTGCTGAGGTTGATTACTATCCTTCAATGAGTCTCTATTGTGGTGTAACCACTCCTTACGAATATGAGGCTGGAACCACAGGGAACACCATGACTTGGAATTCGAGTGCACTCAATCCTGGAACATATGAATTGCTGATTAATGGAACTTTACAGGGTCATGTAGCGTGGGATGGTGGAGCCATTGCCGCTGATGTTGATGGGTTGTCAGTTGGTGTCTATAATGTTACACTCATTGCATACCATGTTTCTGGTCACTGGTTAGCAAATCAGTCTATACTGACAGTAGTCGACACTTCTGCCCCAACATGGACTGTCACTCCTGAAGATCAGATACTCGACTATGACGAACCATTGTCCTACCAGATACAGGCATCAGATCCATCAGGTATTGCATCCTGGGTAGTGAATAATACCGTGAATTTTGCTATTAGTTCCAGTGGTCTACTAACGAATGCAACCTTTCTAGAACCTGGTAACTACTACGTAGAAATCACCGTGACAGATGTGTATTCTCATTCGGTATCAATCACGATAATGATCACTGTCAATGAACCTACACCACCTGCACCACCACTTGATCCAGCAATTCTAATGTTAGCGATAGGTGGAGCTGGGGTAGCTATAGCCATAATTGTAATTGTGATTATTATCAAGAAGAAAGGTAGCTAAAATAATGTAAGGAGCCTATGCGCTCCTTCTTCTTTTATTTCCAAGTATCTTGGAAAATATTGGCATAATTATGTTAACATTATAATGTGTACATAATAATGTATATATATGAAAATGTCTGTGATTGAATTGAATTACCATGTCTACACCATCAGTATCTCGAGTGGATTTTCCTCAAGCCATTCTTGATGTACTCGCAGCTCTCAAAGAAGTACCATCAATCTCGATTTCAGGTCTGGCACAGAGAACAGGAATAGACCGTCGAACGGTCACAAAAGCAATCGATCTAATTGTAAAGGTACAAGATTCCCTAGCTACTACAAAGATTAGCCGGAGAAAGGAGGGCAAGATGTGGGTAATTTCAAGGACAAATAGGACTATCGAGTTCTTCCAAGGTGCTATTCACAGAATAAAACAAAGAGGTACGAAACGGTGACTATCTCTCTGCCAAAACGACCACGCGTGGATTTGAGCCAGTTTGTAGAACGAACCGCTGTTAGAGCTAGGTATGTAAGGATTCTAACTGTATTCACTCTTCTGGCAACGCTTTCGACAATCCTGATGTGGAATTATATCGGATGGAGTGTACTGGTTCAACTTGCAGGTATCATCTTGGTTGCATTATTTGGCGAGAGTTTTGTCTCTTCCCAAGGATATTATCAATATCCTAAAACGCATGATAATGGCCCCTTCATACGTAATGTTCCGTTTTGGATTCCATTTCTCTGGATATGGTCGATTCAATCATCTTTTCTCACAGGGTTGATTTTCGGACTCTCTATTCTAGAAGCTGCAATACTATCTGGAATATTTGCTGCAGTATTTGATCTTCTATTCTTGGAACCGTACTTCAGTCGTCATAAGGAACTATGGATTTGGGATTGCGTCGCTGATGGGTACTTCAAGTTCATCCCTAAGCAATTGGATAGATTTACAGCTCCACCTGGCAACTATATCACTTGGTTGATCTTTCCAATCATAGTGAACTATGGAACTATTATTGTATCTGCGATTCTCTCGTAGAAGTATGAACCTCCAACTGGAACAATATTAACCACTGTGAATGAATCTACTCCTCCTTCTTTAGCATTACAAATCAATAGTATACTTTGCTGATGTTTCATGATGATCGAACACAATGTACTTCAGGTCTAATCTGATGAGGGTGAAATCTCTATCTGTGGATGATTTCCAGTAATTTGTAAACCAAGGAATTGAAGCTACAACACTATCCCGAGTCTTTTGGTCGTCAACGATGACTGCTTCTGCAGTTGCTCGTAAACAACCAGTTCTTCCTTTTCCAGGAACCGCGTAGGTAAACTCTACCTTGGGATTTTTCTGAATCTGATGAATCTTATCATCTCCTGATCTAGTGACAAGCCAGAGATTGTTGTCATGCGTATTCAAAGCCATCATTCTCACACGTGGTTGGTTCCCATCGATAGTGGACAAATGAGCTAATCCGCGTGCTTCAAAAAGTGGCCAAACTTCGGATAGAGGCATTCTTTCAGGATAGTCTTTCTTCATAGAGTTACACCTCGTGCTCAGAGTAATAAGCTCAGACTTCAAAGCAAGTTTTTATGTCAAACTGTTAGTAGTCTACTAGTGATTATATGACGCACCTAGTTGTCTATTACTCTAGAACTGGAAACAACAGAACTATTGCAAATCAAATCGCTAAGGCTCTCTCTGCTGATATCGATGAGATCATCGACAAGAAAAATCGTCAAGGCAGACTTAATTGGTTGCTAGCTGGTAAAGACTCAAGGAGTGGAAAGCTGACAGAGATTGAATACAAGAAGAATCCCCAAGATTATGATACTGTTATCATTGGAGCTCCAATCTGGGCTTGGAATCCAATTCCACCACTTCGAACCTATCTAAAAGAAGTCAACTTGAACGGGAAGCGTGTTGCATTCTTTATCTGTTCTAAGTCTGAGGCTTACAAAGATATGTTTGGAAGATTAGCTGAAATGACTCCTGATTCTGAGCATGTTGGCAGTTTTGGAATTCAAGAAGAGCAATTCAAGAATGAAGATTATAGTGCTGATCTCGAAGCATTTATTGAGAAAATCAAATAATCACTACTTGGATTAATTCCTCCATAATCTGAGCAACACCGTCAACATACTTCGGACATTTAGTGAATGCTCAAGTTTCAAAGCTTTGATGAAGTCTAATTTCCAATTGATAAGACTCTATCATCCAAGAGCCAAATTGGATAGCAATAAAACACACTGAAAAACTACAATTGAAGGATGGAATAGGTACATATGAGAATGATTACCTTGCTGCTTTGTTCTTTGATGAATATGGAAAAATCATTGAGTGGATAGAGTACTAGAATCCGAAAAAATCTGCAAAAGCGTTTGGAATAATGGATAAGATATCTAAGAAATACTGCGTTGAAGTGTGATATTAAATAACATTTTGAATATTTCTTTAAAGTCAATAAGGTGACTTCTTGTGAGGTCGAGAATGGGAAAGTTCTACAATCAAAAACTGTTAGGTGTCTGTTTGCTCTCAATTTTATGTCTGATACTTCTTACACCCAAGCCAACCATGGCACAAAGCGAAAATAGCGATTTGACTGGTGTTAAGGTCGCAGTCTATAACGGGTCTGGTGAGATGGATTCCAGTCGTATTGCACTCATACAGATGTTTGAGTGGATGGGTGCATCAGTTGAAGAAGTCAATGCTTCTCAAATTCTTGGAGATTTTCTTGATGACTGCGATATACTCGTGTTTCCCGGGGGATCTGAAAACAGTTACATGATTGACCTCCAATATATCACAGGAATAGAGAAGATACAAGACTTTGTTAGAAATGGTGGTTCCTATTTCGGTATCTGTGGTGGTTCAACCTTTGGAGCAAAAACAGTGAATCTGTTTAATGGTAGTATGTATCCGTTGAGTGAACCTGGTGATACAATACATATGACTACTATGGCTATCAACCAATCTTCAATTGGACCTGACCTCTCCCACTGTCCAGCAACAGTCTCAACTATGTACTACGCATCCAAGTACTTTGTTCCAACAACTGGATTTTTTGTTCATACAATTGCAACTTACAACCTTAGCGGCAGAGTTGGCATGATAGCCTTCGAATATGGCTATGGAACTGTCTTTCTCTCAAGTCCTCATCCTGAGTATGAAGAGAATGGCGATAGAGATGATACTTCGGTATTTGATTATCTTGATGATCCTGATTCTGAGTGGGACTTTCTCTTGCAAGTTTCGAAGTGGCTTGTAGAGACCTCTACTGAAGCACCTCCAAGTGCAACAACTACAGCATCTAGTACTACTACAACCACTATTTCCACTAACACAACTACAAACACCCCTCTTGATTTGCCCTTAATTACTACTGCTTCAGCTAGTGCAGTTCTAGCTGTCTTGGTGGTTGCTATCCTCTATCGAAGAGCGCATGCATGAATCCGACGTAAAAGAATCATCCTCTTTGGTAGAATTTTGCATTTAGGTTGATTCTTCTGAATCTCTGTAGAGTTTCTGATAGACCTTGGATATCTTTCCCTCTTTCTGGAGCTGCTCGATGTACTCCTTTTCTTTTTGTTGGTGTATCCTACCTAATTCTTCCTTTTTAGAAGCCCAATCTTTACCATCTAGATTGTACCACTTCCAAAATGCAATTGCACTGACTATGAAATATATTGCAGTAAGGAGCGCAAAACCTAGTTGAATTCCGAATACTGCAGAGCCTGATTGAACTATGAGCGTATTATCAAATCCAAATCCACTGATGACAAGAAGGAATACTGCATTAGCTATAGATATGGCTGGTTTAGTGATTAATGCATTCATACCTGCGTAGGTTGTTTCGCGTCTTTTACCAGTCAATATCTCATCGTAATCCATTACATCAGATAGCAACGGGGACCAGATTAAGTTAACAGGTCCAAAACCAATCCCAACAACTGCAAGACTTAGGATAACAAGAGATAACAGACTTCCTGAGAGAAAGAGAGTGATGAGTCCAACACTTGAGACCAATAATCCAATAATGTAGACCTGTTTTAGACCACGTTGTTTTACCATTCTATCTGCTAGGAAACTGGATACCAGCATGATGAGAAAGACTATGATTATTGGAAGCGATGCCAAGAGACCTTCTAACCTAACAACATACTGTACATAATAAATCATGGACCCGGTGACAATCGTGAATGCCATCTCATGGAAGAAGTTCATGGCCTCAAATGCAAGAAACTCCCTATTCTTGATAGTCCTGATCATTGATTCAACAAAACCAAACGATTCTTCTTTTCTAGCATACTCATTCTCTGTCAAAGCGAAGCTAGATACAAACAACAATGTTCCCGCGACTAGTGCCAGCACAACCATTACTGGTTGAAAGAATGGATTAAGCTCGGTCGATGTTTCATCAGTGAGTAAAATCAATGGTAGAACCATCGCAACGAGTCCTCCAAATGATCCTAAGACTACATTGTACAAACTCAGATTAGATCTGGCTTCCTGAGTAATACACATTTCTGCAGGCAATGCTGTTTGAACTAGTCCAAGCATAGTGAACATGGAATCGAATAGAAAGAGAACAAGTAGAAGATTCCAGAACAGTGCTACTTGCGTATTTCCCATGAAAGGAAACCAGCAAATGATGAAGGTAAGGGCATAGAATAGTGAACCAAAACGTAAGACCGGTATTCGTCTACCCATCTCTGTATCAATTCTCTCTTGAAGAATTCCAAAAAGTGGATCGTTTAGAGCGTTCCAGAAAGCGAATATTATCCAAGCGAGAGAAATCCATTCTTCACTTAGCCCTAGCTTGACGTTATAATAGAAAGTGATTGCTGACCCTAGGGCAATCATTTGGAGGAGGTTCATAGATGCTTGGGAAAATCCAAATGCTAGTTTTGATTTGGTGGGTAAACGCTCGTCGAAATCATCCGCGAGTACTTCAGTAGTGTTATCAGTCTCATCTGTCACTTAGAATTTCTCCGCTTTCTTCACGATGATTCTCACATGGATTCAGTCATGCTTCCTACAAACAGTCTTTTATCTGTCTTCATGATAAGTAACAAAAATCGAGCTAGTTTTGATTTGATTTCTGATCTATAAAACACTGCTAGACTATCACATATTTCATAAATACTAGCACGAAAAGAGAAATATCAGCAGTTGGTGTATGTTAGTCATGTTTCTGGAGATTTCCCTCATTTTTGTATTATTACTTCTACTTTGGATTATTGTCACTTTTAGACGCTGGAAGAAATTCATACAGTCAACTCTAACTGCAAATAGTACGAACATTGAAACTGCAAGAGGTACTATTGAGTATGTTAAAAGAGGTGATGGCCCCAAACTTCTCTTGATTCATGGTGGTCCTGGAGGGTATGACCAAGG
>SDNZ01000097.1 GCA_004524565.1 Candidatus Thorarchaeota archaeon | reverse complement strand
TATAGTAACATTGCCACTGTTACCCTCTATGATATTGGAGATGATGACACAACTGGCCCTGAGATATCAATCGTATACTTTGGAGATGCAACCGATGGCAATCCTGGCACTTGGATAGTCACTGTGGTTGATTCAGAGAGTGGTCTTGATTGGATCTCTATTGAAATTGATGGTGTCATTGTTGGTACTACTGCAGGAACTTATGCGGTTCCTAACTCTCTGGGTGTACATGCAATAACGGTTACAGCAGCTAATGCGGATATGGATTTTGGACCTGACGACCAAGAAACCAGCACTTTGTCAGATGCAGTTCTTATCATTGATGATGATGTGACTGCTCCTTCAGTTTCTATTACTTACACAGGAGATGGTACCGTTATCGATCCTGGTTTCTGGACCATCACTGTATCAGATCCAGAGAGTGGGATATATTCGATACTTGTTGAGATTGATGGTGTTGTTGTAGGCACACTAGAGGGTGATTATACAGTCCCCAGTTCAATCGGAGTCCATTCTCTCTCTGTGACTGTAGTCAATGACGATGTGGATAGACCTGGCGATCAAGAGTCAATAACGAATGTTGTAGAAGTTTCTATCGAACAATCTGTTGTGACGGCTGAGCTTGTTTACACAGGTGACCTCTCAGGAGTTTACTCTGACCTGGCCTATTTTGAAGCACTGTTACTAGATCCTTCCGATCAATCACCACTTTCAGGTATGACCATCTTGTTCACTCTTGGAACTCAATCTGCATATGCTGTGACCAATGAAGATGGACTTGCTACTGTAATTATCATCTTGGATCAGGAAGAAGGATTCTACGAGTTAGTAGTATCGTTTACTGGAGATGATGATTATCTTGGAACATCCACCACAACCGAGTTTGTGATTTACAGAGAATGTGCATCACTAATCTATGCTGGTGTGACAATTATCGAAGTATCTGAAGAGTCAATCACTCTGAGGGCAACTATATTTGATGATGCTGATGGCTACTGGGGTCATATCACTCAAATTTACGTGACATTCACAATCTATCTTTCATCAGATCCTCTCAAACCTGTTCATGTCACCTACCCCATCAGGGTTCAGACAACTGATATTGCTGGAGTTGGAATTGCTACTATTGAAATACCAAATCTGCCCGAAGGTGACTACCTGGTGATAGCCAGTCTTCTTCCGGAACACAACAGATACTATTGTGCTCAAGACTCCAGTGCTGTAGTTTTTACCATATACGAACCTGAACGAGCCTTTGCCAAGGGTGTGGGTGCTATCAGGCATGCAGGCTGGAATAATGGATTCTTTGCCTTCAGGATTTCGTACACCTGCAAGGGAATACTCACGGGATTCTTTCTCTATTCCTACGCAGAAGGAAATTGGATTTACTTCATAAGAAGTTATGATATCCTAAACTTTGTTACTAATGACAATTATGGCTTCTTTGAGGTAAATGCCACTATGAGTCGGATCAACTTCAGAACCTTTGAGCGATTCTGTTCAGATGAACCATATCGTATCAGAGTTGATATCTTTGATAATAGGAGAAGCCATGAGAAGGATGTCCTCCAATTTCGTGTCTTTGACAGATTAGGTCTGATAGAAGCAGAGGCTGGTTACAATCCCTTCGGTTATCTCTTGAAAGGATGCATTGTAATCAATCATGGAAAACACCATTGAGTAATAGTGACGATCAACCACCATTACTCAATGTTTTGTTAGAGTGAGAGTACTCCCTATATCCAAACTTGTTCTAGAACTTTAAGTGCGTTCTTTCCGATTATCTTTGCAATATCCGCATCAGAATACCCATTCTTGACCAACCATCTGACAACATTGTGCATTGCTTCAGTTGGATTCTCCAGTCCCTTAACATACGGAGGAAGGTCTGATACCGTAAGATCTTCTTCCTGCTTTGGCCTAGGATAGTGCCCCATACCTGCTTTGGTCATTCGCTCATCATAGAGTTCGTAGAGACCTACATGGTCTCCGTAGAGGGTATCAGGACCACATCCCACATGATCAATTCCCATGAGTTCTATACAATACTCCATGTGGGCCATATAGGTATCAATGGAGGGGGTTGGTTCCTTGTTGGTTGCAGTGTATCCTGGAGCAGCTTCGATCCCAATGAGCCCTCCACATGCTGCTATCGATTGAAGCACATCATCAGGTACCATCCGTTTGATTGTGTGGACTGTCTGAGAACCTGCATGTGAAATAATGACTGGTTTCTTACTTGATTCGATTGCATCTCTCGCAGTCTGGTCACTCACATGGCTTACATCAACTAACATTCCTACCTTATTCATTCTGACTACCGCATCATGACCAAAATCAGTCAGTCCTCCATCTCTCATCTCATCGAGTCCTGTTCCAAGTCGATTAGATTCACTGTATACCAGTCCCATTTGACGTATTCCGAGACCGTAGAGTATGTCGATTCTATCTACTTCATTCTCGATACAGGATGAGGATTCGAGGACTGCAACCCAGGCTAATTTTCCTGTTTCAAAGGCATGATGAATGTCTCTCACTGTTTTACAATGAATGACATAATCCGAGTGTGCTATATCACAGAGACGCATACCAAGATCATGAATTGTATCAGTCCACTTCCATCCATGTTTTGAAGTGATGACAACCGAACCATCCATGAGATTATCGAAAACACAATCAAGTCCTGAGCGACTCAATGCCTCATACGCTAGATGGTCCCTTCCTTCCCTATTAAGTTCCAGAACCTCACTTGGATCTGCAGTATACCTCACAGGGTGCTCATGTAAGTCGATAACGATATTCTTCTCAAAGATCTCTTCGACTCTTTCTTCCTCTGCTTTCGAGAGTGGGACCTTGTATTCCCATTCTTTCAAGGTTGCATCACGGAGCTTGAACTCTCTGTAGTCAATGCCCGGAGTAAGGTAATCATATGCTTTGTACCCTGTATACTTCTTTCCTTTTCCCATTTCATTCTCCTCGTCTTATTCTTTGAATACGGTCCCCACAAGTTTACCAAAATCTGCTGCAGGATAAGTGACACGACTCTGCAGTATGCCCATGTCTACGAAACTCTCTGCTATCTTGATTGCAGCACTAAGTGGATTTATGACAGGTATTCCTACATCCCATTTGGTGTGTGCAGTTCGAAAAGCCATCGACATGCAACCAAGAACAACCGCGCCGGCTCCATTCTCTTTGGCTTTACTGATGGCTAGCTTAGCCTGATTGATAACTGCAGATGGATCATCACTCCACATATCTACAACTGGCATCTCTACAAACTCGACTGATGCCAATCGACTGTTGAGACCCATTTCCCGTATTCGGGCGATCAAGTCATCAGCTGCTGCAATACCCCCTGCCTGCTTAGGTGAAATCACGCTGAACCTGTCTGCTACCATACATGCGAGATGATAAGCGGACTCTGCAGGACCTATGACTGGAATATCCATCAACTCTCGAGCGGCTCCAAGACCAGGGTCTCCAGCACACCCAATAATGATAGCATCATACTTGTTATCCTTTCGACGAGCAAAGAGCCACTCTAGCAGAGGACCAATCGACATGTAAGATTCGATCTCAGACTCGATAGAGAGCGGACCCTCACCTACCTCCTCAACTGTGATTTTGGTCCCTTGTCTGGCAAGCGAGTTTGTAACAGCCTCTCGACGCTCAATTTCATCAACTGGCATTCCGTCACCTGGAATCAAGTAGAGTATTTCCAATAGGCACACCTTCACCTTGATTCTAGTACAACCCAGTATTAGGCCCTTTCGAGTTACGCTATATCATTGTGTACGGGTTGTTTCACTGGTCTTGGTGCTTGCCACACACAGAGAAGAATTACCAAAACAATGATGACAAAACTGAGGATTGAGGTTGTAGCTGCACCGCCAGGAATGTTAGCTTGAACTTCTGGATGAGTTATAGCTCCAGATGCAATTAGTAATGCTATTGACACAATACAATAGATTGTGGTCTTGTTACAATCAGCTCGTTGTTGGTACGGGTCGTATTGTGGTTTTGGACTTTCATTTTCCAAAGTTCATACACCTATCAAAATGCACTATAGTGATAGTATATGCTTTGTCTTTAGCGTATATTCTGTTCATTATCGCTAATCAAAGCGATTTTAGTCATCAAATGATTTTCAGTTATCCTTTTGTGCAAAGAATCATATTACAACGTATAGTATTTGCGAGGTTTCGACAATGGTGGTTGTAATAGTTTTAATCAAAGTCCTAGCAAAACAGTCTGGACCTGCATTTGATCACATCGGGAAGATCAAAGGGATTCAGCACGTGCACATGGTTACAGGACCATATGACATAATTGCATATGCAGATATTCCTGAGAAATCTGGATTCCGAAAACTGGTTGAGAATATCCATGATGCTCCTGGCGTAGAAAGAACTGAGACCTGTATGGCAATCTAATCAAGGTTCCAAAGTAGCTGTTTGCATTTGACTGTTTCAAAACATAGAGTGGACAATAGATATTCGATCTCATTCTCTGGTTGACAACTCATTCTGGAATTTGAAACCTATCAGCATCAAAACATTCCACAAGATTATCCTGGATAAGTTGATTGAGAATTTCATTGAGACATTCAGAAGATTCTCCCACGGATGCCAGCTGTGATGCTATCTCTGAAACCGATAGTGATTGGGTTTTCGTGAGCATCTGCACTATGAGACCTCGGATTTTTCTTGTTGACCCTGAGAACTGCGGCTGCTTTGAGGTTGGTTCAATTCCAGTAGAACTTGATGTAAGAACTGAGGATCCATAATCCATCAGTGCATTATGCCAGTCACTCGACCTGCCCTTTAGGAGTAATGCGTCTGCAATCCTTTGAAGTTCTTTTTCAGATGTGGCCTCTTCAGCAAAACCGAGTGCGATGAAGATTCGTCTGATGTTTGTATCTACTGCTGCGAGGTCTCTGTTGAAAGCAAAGATGAGAATAGACCGTGACGTGTAAGGACCTATCCCTTTGAGTTCTCGAAGCTCATCAACTTCTTCAGGGAATCTCTTTCTCCTTACTATTTCACCCGCAACCTCCTTGAGCCAAATGGCTCTTCGATTATATCCTAACCCACTCCATACTGTAAGAAGATGTTTTGTATTCGCAGAAGCCAGATGTTCCAAGGTGGGAAACTCTTTCAGGAATTCAAGATACTTTGGGACGACTCGTGAGACCTGTGTCTGTTGTAACATTATCTCAGAGACAAGAACTTCGTAGGGGCTTGGATTCACTCTCCATGGTAGATCTCGTTTGTTCTTCTTCCACCAGCTCATTATCTTGTCTTGAAAATGCTTTATTGATTCCTGACTTTGATTGTTCAAGTCTTATGCTCCTACAATCTCAAATGGAATCGAGAATATAAAATCAATCGAATAACAAAAAGCAAGAGAAGATTGGAATAAATCCCTAGTCTGGTTTATACACACAAATATCGAAGAACACTGACAAAGCTCTAGGTCAATTGCTCCCACTTTTGCTTGAAATGTAATTGAACGTAGAATCAAAATAAGAAAAAAAAATGGAATGCATTGAAATAACGCATTCCACTGAATTGCAACCTGTTTATGTGTAGTATGCATCACCAATGAAGTGCTCTGACTCATTGATGAGATAACCTATCCACCTCTGAGGTGTCTGAGTAAGTGTGCTTAGTAAGTAAGTAAGTGTGTAAGTAAGTCTGCATAAAGTGATTACTTGATAAAAATCCACCAGAACGCAGAAAGGGCTCATCGATGAGATGCTCCAATTCCAGAATCCGAAAAATTATCTTGGTACTTGCTTCGTTTTTCATTAGAGAAAACAAGGAACTCGGTGCGATGTCTGAGAAAAAGAAGGAAGAGTCCCGTCGCCGTGCAAAATCAGTTCGCGACAATGCAATGTGGGCTCGCAAGACAGGCACTTCTCGACAGATGACACCAGGTGTGAAGGTTGTAGGTGCACCTCTTTTCAGAGACGACCCGAAGGATACCAAAAAAGAGTCCGAAGTATCATTGGAATCCATGGTGCTCGCTTACATTTTACGGAAGAATGGCATAGAGATCACAGAACAGACTACTACTCCAACCATCTACAGAAAGGTCGAAGATGCAGAAGTTGCTGATGTCATGATCGCTCGAATTCTCGGTCCCGATGAGAAGTTTGGGCTTGATCGCAAGTTCTTCTTCAAGAGTCGACAGTCATTCCATGCACATCGATTTCCAGATGGGACAGTCATTGAAGTTGGTCTTCAAAGCTATTCAGGGTATGTAAGCAGGACCTACTATGTTGTGGATGGTACGGAATTCCGTCCTTTTGCTCAGGATAATTTCCGGAAGACTGATTGATACCTCCTTTGCCAAATTTTAAATCTCAATCTACCTACACCATTCAAACAACAGCGTGGTTGTGACAATGAAGAAAGTAGTAGTTGTTTTTGATTCAAGCTATGGAAATACTGAGAAACTTGGAAGAGAGATTGCAGCAGGAATTGAGGAGACCGGCTTGGCAGAATGCAAGGTCATCAATATTGCAGATGTTGAAGCAGAAGATCTCTCTGGGTATGATGGAGCCCTTTTTGGTGGACCAATACATGCATTCCGGGCTACCCGTGGAATTAAAGGTGCAGTAAAGAATGCTGCAAAGAAAGGTCTCCAAGCTAAGCTCGTTGCATCTTTTGATACCTATCAGGCTCCTGGTCATGTGGGAAAGGCGGCTAAACAGATCGAAGATGAGTTGAAGAAGAAGGTATCCGGGGCCAAGGTCTTCTCGCCAGGTATGAGTGCACTTGTGCTAGGACGAGAGGGTCCATTGAAAGATGATGAACTCCCGAAGGCCCGAGAGTTTGGAAAGAAGTTCGCTGCGGAGTTATAGAACTTTACACCGACCAAATAATTCATAGAAGGACCTGAACCTCTGGAACTAGGTCGAACCAGATGAAAGATTTGGACAAATATTACAATGCAAACAAAACCATGTGGGATCAGTTTGCAAAAATCAATGCTGAATCTAAGACGTACAAGACAGATGAATTCCTCAAAGGGGAGACCTCACTGAACTCCATAGAGCTTGAGGAACTTGGTGATGTAAGCGGAAAGAGTCTACTACACCTTCAGTCCCACTTTGGTCTTGATGCGCTCTCATGGGCTCGCGAAGGTGCCCAGGTCACTGGAGTTGATTTTTCAACTGAGGGGATTGCTATCTCTCGTAATTTAGCTAAGAAGGCAAAAATCGACGCGCGATTCATCCAATCTAACATCTTTGATTTACCTGATGTTCTAGACGAGAAGTTCGACATCGTATACACATCCTACGGAGTCCTTGTCTGGTTACATGATTTGAAAAGATGGGCTGAGATAGTTGCACATTTTCTGAAACCTGGTGGAACATTCTATATTGCAGAATTTCATCCATTTCTTTGGACACTGGATAATGAAGACCCTAATGATTTCAAATTCATTCGGAGTTATTTTCCTCTAGATAAGCCATACCAGTTTGAGGTCGATGGCTCGTATGCAGACGCAGCTAAGAAAATCAAACCACAATTGGACTATGAGTGGGCTCATGGACTATCTAGTATAATCACGTCAATCGTTGATGCAGGGCTTCGGATCAAATTCTTTCACGAGTTCAATAAGATGCCATTCCAGTTGTTTCCATTCTTAATAAAGAGGGATGATGGATACTGGTATTATGATCATCCAGAAATACAGCTTCCTTTCGTCTTTTCAATCATGGCAACCAAGGAATAGGCCACTTCGACCCACAGTTAACGCTTAGATACGCTCTTGAAATACTGAAGCAGGTCTAACGTTTCCAATTCAGATCCTTGACGATGAAGTCAGCTATTGAGCTGAGAAGTTTCCCAAGTTTCCTTCCTTTCGGAGTCAGAGTGTGAATAATCTCATTTCCATCCTTTTCAATCTCAACCAATTCATTGTCCAATAGGAACTTCCGAGCGCTTGCTACCCGTGCACCATTCAACGCAGGAAGGGTCTTAGTTTCAAGTCCTTTCTTGATGATCTCATCAGCTCTTGCTCTGCCTTTGAGTCGTGTGAGAAGGAGAATGATTGTGAGCTCATATTCGCCTCTGAGTAACTTAACGAAGGGGCTGATCTTTACCATTATCCACTACTCCAATACCTGAAAATAGGGTGGATTGGCACTTTTCATACTTGTTTGGATGAACTATTCTCTACGAGTTCCTACTCTCAACCAAAATACATCTGCTCGTGAGTGATTTTGTCTCTTCTCTGTTTTGTAGTATTGATGTATTCTCTAAACGCTCTACCAAATGCACTATCGCCAAATCTTGCATCATTGTTGTCAGGATTCGTGTACATCATCATGGCTGCTTTGACGGTCCCCATCAGTTCTACATGAAATGGTGGCTTCACATATTGATTTACTAGTTGAACAGTATCCCTCAATTGATCAATTGCTCGCTGTTCTCTTCTCCTGTACCAGTATGAGTAGCTACCTCTTTGCTCATACCGTTTCCATCTCTCTACTTCTTTCCTCATCTTGTTGATTTTCGTTATATAGAACTCTTGAACAGCACGCATTTTGCCAACCTC
Organism: Candidatus Thorarchaeota archaeon; assembly: GCA_004524565.1. GTDB lineage: Archaea > Asgardarchaeota > Thorarchaeia > Thorarchaeales > Thorarchaeaceae > SMTZ1-45. The sequence continues at coordinate 2,851 of SDNZ01000097.1, read as the reverse complement.
GGGAATCTGCATGAGTCTGGTGACTGCCTGTCGTGAAGGTCTATCATATCCAATCTTTTTGAGAATAGTAGGTACCTTGGTGAGTATTGCGTCTTTCCCACTATCCCCGATATCAAACAGTGCCATGACCGAGGCTCTCACTACTGGTCTACTCTTGTGTTCAAGGTAAGGCATGATGACCTTCACAAGACCATGTGGGTCCTGTTTTCCTAATGCCTGAATCGCCGCAGCCTTGATGGTATTTCCACCCTTGTCCACAATCTCAAGGAGTGCTCGCTTGCTCTCAGGACAGTATATTCCCCCCAGAGAGTGGATGGTTGCCTCAATGTCTTTTGAGATACCACGTCGTGTCGGATTCACCTGATCTTTTAGGGTCTCTATTGATGAAATATGTCCAACCTGTCCAAGCGCCTCTGCAATCTTGATTCTAACCTTCCTGCTCTGGTCGAGCCCAAATCGATGATGGAGAAACGGGAGGACTCGTGAATCTCCAGTACGACCGAGGTTTTGTGCGGCTGTTCCGCGATTTCCAGGCATCTTGTACATTGAGAGTCGGACCGCGTCAGCAAGGATATTGGCTGTACCCTTCATGCATCGGCTCTTGAAGATTGGACTACTACCGAGGGTCCGGTACTTCTTGTCCATATCCACCTCTTCTGCGAACTGTCCAGTCAGGCTCTTCACAGCCTGTGCCGCGGTGTCAGTGATATTCTCATCAAGCCACGTTCTTCGTCGCCAGCGCCGCCAGCCATATGCAGTTGATGTCGAGTTATCATGAGGCTGTGAGCCTTCGACCATCAGTATAGTAAAACCATAGAAGGTGCCCAGCACATCAATTCTTGAAGGGTTCTTCTCCAGTTGTTTGAGTTCTCTCGTTCGTGCGTTGATGACATCCTGCACAAGAATCGCATATGGAGTCATTGCCATAGATTCGACATCGAGAAAGTATGTGTGTCGGTTCTCAATCTGGTCCTTCAGAAGTTCCATGGCATGGTGGACCCCGTCCAGTCGAACCTCATGGAGTGTTTTTCCCTCAAGAGAATCGAATTCCTTGAAGATGTCTGAATCCGTTCCCCCCACCGCCTCAAGCTCTAGGAGTGTCACTAGGGCATCTCGGGCTTTGCCTGGGGAAATTGTGTGTTGAATGTGCCTTAGGAATCCTTTCCAGTCGTCATTCTCTATGTACTCGTCAGCTCGTTTCTCTAACTCAGAATAGCTTCGTCTTGAGACAAGTTGCTGTATTGTTGTCTGCTCCATCGTAACTCCCAAGTATTGTATCATGATGTGAGTATATTAACATCTACAAAATCAATCATGATATCAATAGAATGGGTCAACAGTTGCATTCAGTTTAGGAAAGAGAGCTCGAACTACTGGCTTCATGGCACTTACACAGATCACATCAGGTTCATGCCCCATCAGCTCATCCAGGGTCTCGTACCCCATCAGAAGACGGGTGAGCGCTCCTTGGGGAATCCTGAGATGGTACTCTTCAATTTTCTTCTCAGGGTTTTCGATAATGCTTTGGAATTTTCCATTCTCAAAAGAGAGAGTATATCCATGTTTATAGTCCATAATGGTCAGGCTCTCACCGTAATTGTGGAATTCGGTGTTTCTTAGACGGTCTTCGAAGAGAGGTCCGATGGTCTCAAGAAATCGAGGAACTGATGGTATCTTGACATACCAAGCATATCTCGTGATATCTTTACACTGGGTTCGAACCTTCACGAACTCGTGTACCTGTTTCTGGTTGGGTGGCACGACTCTCACGGGAATTCCTTTCCACTCCCGAGCCTTCGCCAAGTTGTATCTAAGAACAGGGTCCAGATGTTTGTAATCGTCAAGATAGAGCTCTGCAATGTCCACCTTGTTCTCCCAGTTGTTGATGAAGAACACTCCTACAGTCTTTCCTTTCTCTTTTACGAGGAAGAAATAGAAGGCTTCTTGCTCGATAGAGGTTGGTTTGTAGATGAGATACCTTGCATTTTCGAGATGGATGGTCCTGTACCAAGTCCTACTTGGAAGGTGTTTCTCTCTATATGTAAGAAACTCTTTGAAATCCTTGGCATCCACCTCTTCGATAGTGACCGGTTCCACCTCCCCATCGGGAATCTTTGGGACGAGATTTGGAGATACTGGATATCCACCTCCGAGTGGAGCTGCGTATTCATAACCAAAGTTTCGGTAGAAGTTTGGAATTCCTGCGATGGTCTGAATAACTGGTTGAAGCTCGGCTGCCCGTTTCTCGAACGCATCATTGAGAAGTCTCATGAATCCTCGATATCTGTAGGCTTCAAGGGTTCCCACCGCTTCCATCTCTACTGCGAGCACTTGGACTCCATCGATAGCCCACGAACCCTGCATAGTGAGTAAGGTTGAGACCACCTCTCCCGAGTCTTGCTTCACAATGATGAAGCAGTCTTCCCAGGAGAATCGAGGGTGTTTTTCAAAGATCGCCCTCATCCCATCGATGACCGCTGCACCATGGACAACGCGATAGTGTTCCAGAATTGCAGGGAGGTCTTCTGCACTTGCATTTCTCATGACGAGACCGTCACCGAGGTCCTGAGGTTTCATGATACCTGAAGGAATTGGTCCACTTCTTATAACTTGCTAATCATTATGCTCTTTTCTTCATGAAAATGTAGGCAATTAGGATTACAACTGCAATCACTGGAATTGTAATGAGTGCAATTAGTAGATACGGTGAATCAGGAATCTGAATCATCTCTTCCCACGTATTAGTTTGAAAATCATACGCCCAGGTATCATTAGGTTGATCACTACCAAGCTGGACTCCTCCGAACAGAATTGCCTTTTCATTGTCTGTATCAAAAGCGAATCCGAAGGC
>SDNZ01000096.1 GCA_004524565.1 Candidatus Thorarchaeota archaeon | reverse complement strand
CTCATAGGCCTAGTGATTGGGTACATAGTTGGAGGGATTTCTAGCTTCAGATTGATTGATAGAATCGGTCTAGGAGCAATAATCAGTGGAATAGGTGGACTCATCCTTTCATTATTTCTTAGTCTCTACTTTCCCATCTATTCTTTAGAAACACTGTTCATCATCCTAGCTTTTGCTGGAGGGTATATTCTTGGTATGTTTCTAAACTGGACTCCTCATAAAACCTCTAAACCTAAGAATCATATTATCTATGAACCTGAGGATGATGATGAATTTGATAGAGAGATTGAGAAAGCACTAGGTGGGCAAGAGTAATCATTCTTCAGTTTCAGATATTCGAATAATATTCTAACAACAGTTAAAGGCAACTACGTTGAGAGGTCTTCTAATCCGTGTTCCTTTGGAGGAGAAAGAAGTTGCGAAGGTCGTTACCACATCTCTTGGTCTTTGTGTCTTTGACCTGTTTACTATGGTCTGGAATATTCTTACCAGCTCAAGCAGCAGTGCCTGTTGGTCTGAGTGGTGATTCAAGCTTAGCTTTTCTACTTGAGGTCAATGGAGTGAATGCTGTTGATTCTGATTCAGCAAATCCCATTCCTGTTGATTTGTCGGTCGATCTTAATTTTTCCCTCGAAGTCTATACGGGTACCAACCTAACAATACGATCCTACACATTCACTATGTCATATCTTTATGTACCGATAATAAACCAGGGTTTTGAAACGGAACAATTCCTTCCAGCAAACACCAATGGTACTTTGTTTAACGAATCCCTTTCACTTGCTTCCCTTCAGAGTTCTGGACTAGGTCTAGTTTCAGGTACCATAACAGGAGTTTTCACATTCACATATATCAACTCAACCTCGCCTGGTGTTCATGTGGGTACGAACAAAACTGTCAGTGAGGATTTTGTTCTTCAGATAGGACCGGGTGGTGCTGCTTCAATACTCTCAGTTAGTGGACTAATAACCCTCGGATTCACTGCAATGTCCGTCTTTTCCTTGATAATGGCATTGGATGAATTCCAGAGAGGCATTTTGGCAGCTCGAAAGATGCGTGGTGCTAAAAGAGGGTCTGATGTTGGTATCTTCCCGCGTGAAGTAGTACTACGAAGAAAACCGAAAAAGAAGGGTGGGGAAAGCATCGATAAGGATGAACTCACTCGTCGCGTCGGTGATGCTGCAAAGGGTGCGTGGGATAACAAACGCTGTCCAAAATGTGGCAAGAAATGGAAGAAAGATGCACAATCATGCGGTAAGTGCGGTATCGATACTGGTTCAGCAGTCAAATACTTCTCAGAAGATATTGCAGAATATGCACCAAAGGCACTGACTGTAATTCGGCCAAAATCTAAGGTGACAGTTGGCTCACTTGGTAAGAAACTTAGACTTAAGCCTGACAAGGCTGGAGCCCTGGCAGCAGCCTTAGTTGACATGGGTGCACTTCAGACAAAATCTGTAAAGGTCCCACTCAAGAAAGTTGCATTCTCTGGTATGACCCTAGCTGGATCATATTGGTCTTGGATGCAAATGGTATCAGGTGCAACTCCTGACTGGGTAACCATCATACTGACAACAACAGCTGGTCTAGTTGTATCCGTATTCATTGGTTACTTCATGAACTTCCTTGCACGTGTTCCTGAACTTGGATATGACTAGTGTAATCTGGTATTGTGTCGAGTCTGTGTTTGGACTCGGCACACCTCCAGACATCCTGTCAATACATATATCAAAGACACACTTGATTTTTTGATTACTACTAGGTGTCAATATTCCTTCAGGATTTGAAAGTCAGATGAAAAATCTAGATGTCTATAAGACTACATGGGAAAATGATGAAGTTCATGTGAATGTTCTATTTAGTGCAGCGGGTGTTGGTACAACTATCTTATTGACCTCTAAATTCACGGGAAAAATGATGCTTCTTGACGTTGGGGATGGTGCTACTAGAGACCTTCTAGCTTCTCAAGAAAATTCTGAATTCATCAATGAGATTGACCTCATAGCAATCTCCCATGGACATTTTGATCATGTAGGTGGTCTTTATTCCCTATTCGGCTTCATGAGAATGCTTGGTCGGACAAAACCACTAAACATCATAATAGCACCTAATTGCAAAGAGGTAATTGAGATAATCCGAGGTTATAGAGAATTACATCGAACAACTCTTCCTTTCAAAATCTGGTATCATGAGATTTCACCCGGTTCTGATTTTGATACTGACTTTTTCAAGGTGAAATCATACGAGGTGGAGCACTATTCACTCGAGCACTCATCCGATTTAGAAGATGAGCTTCTAGAGCCAGCTCACGGGTTTAGGGTACAAGTTGGAGGAACAATAATCGCTTACACTGGTGATACTAGAATGTGTTCAAGCGCTGAAATGGTTGTAAAAGATGCAGACTTGGCACTCATTGAAGCAACTCGAAAAACCACTCCTGAATCAGGTAGACGGGTCCATCTTTCAACTGAGGAAGCTGAGAAACTTGGAGCACTCGCCAGAGAGTACCGGTTGATACATACCATTCCCGAAACGAAATAATTCTGAGCTAAAATAGTCCATTAGTAAACCAGAATACAATTACTGCAAACAATGCAGAAATTGGGACCGTTACGACCCAAGATACGAGAATATCTTTTACCTGTTTCATCTGAACCGGAGTTTCAGAAATCCATCCTACAGCTATCAAAGCAGCTACTAGTAAATGTGTACCACTTAGTGGAAATCCAAAGAGTGTTCCAACAAACATAATGACTGCGACAGAGATACTAGCTGAGAGTGCTGATGATGGTGATAGAGTTACTACTTCTGTGGCCAATGTTTTGATCACCTTTCGACCAACAACAATCAATCCCAGTGCCATACCTATTCCACCCACCAATAGAGGGATTAGATATCTCGGAATGGTCATGAAGCCAAGGTCATAGGTACCTAGAAAATCTGGTAGAACAACCAGTGGAGATATTGCATTAGCTACGTCATTACCCCCTCTACTCAATGAAGTCAGGATGAGAAAAGCTGCGAGTAGATAAGAGGCGATCTTTTCTTGTCGTTCAAAATCTGAGAATCCTTTTGCTCTCTTTTGGATGCGTCTTACAACTGCAAAAATCGCTGCTGCAAAAAAGAATCCTATTAATGGTGATATAATCCATCCAACAAATATCTCCAAAACGACATTCCAATTAACAACACCTATTCCCCATTCAGCATAACCCAAGAAAGGTGCGAAAATTGCTACACCAATTACAGAACCTACAATACATTGAGTTGTGCTAATTGGTAATCCCTTTGAAATTGAAGCAAGCAGCAACCAAATTGCCATGGAAATAAGAATAGCAAAGACCATGTCTATACTCATCTCCAGACCTCCCACCATATCTGATCCTACTTTTTCAGATACATTTCCACCTAACGAAACTGCACCAATAACAGTGATGAATGCCCCAATAAGGACTGCAGCTCTAACGGTGAACACTTTTGCTCCAACAGCAGGAGCCATAGCTTCATCATTACCTCCGATTGAGAAGGCAACAAGAAAACTGATGACGAGCAAGGCTCCTAGTATCAGGGGTTCCAATTGAAAAGTTCCTCCGTCTAGGTATGCCTAACTGCTAATGCTCGGATGAAATCCCCAGTTTCTTCTGCTGTTATTGCCACTTTTAGTATTCTTTCTGATATTGCTCGGAACAGAATTACTTCTTTGGGAGTGAACTTGGGTTCATTGAACAGTCGCTCAAGTAAATCAAACTGAATATCTCGCGCCTCTTCTCTAACTTTGTCAATCTGCCAAGTGTATTCGACAGATTTCTCAAAATCCGTAAAGAGGTATTTGATTGAGTCTTGTAATAAATCGGTACAAATCCAACATTTCGTTGCTACCTCGTGAATTTCTTCAGGTGGATTATATTTTCTCCCAATATGCATCACCCTGACAGCATCTTCAGTAGCATCAATTACACTGTCGATATGAATTACCAATCGGTGACGGTCTTGGGTCTGTTGAGGAAGATACGCTCGCTTTGAGAATATTTTCGAAAACAATTCATCCTTGACATTATCCGCCTCTCGTTCCAGAGCTATGATTTCCTTTTGAAGATCCTTCAGATTCTTTGTCTTTCCCTCATCCCAATCATCAGCAGAAACATGGAGTTTGGCACTAGCTGACTGCAGAATCTTGCCAAGCTTTAGGAGTAATTCATCAGATTGCTTTTGTAATTCTTTATCGCCAAGACCGAATATCTTAGAGAAAGTACCCATTTTTTTGCTCTTCTCCTTGAAATTGTAACATATTTTTAGATTGCCAACACTAACGGATTGTATTTGGTGTAAATAGACCTTCTGCCGGACTGATTCTGAATCATGAGACTTCTAGAATTGCCCGAATCCTAAGAATACCTGCCCCAATCTTCTTTTGGTTAGCAATTTTGAATTTGCCAAGACTCCCAGTAGTTTCTACGTGTGGTCCTCCACAGAGTTCCATGCTAAAATCACCTACATGGTAAACTGATACTTCTTCTCCATAATTCTCCTTGAAGAAGGCAAGAGCTCCTTTAGCAATAGCATCATCATATTGCATGAATGATTGCTCCACTGCGAGATCTTGGGCGATAATATCATTCACCAAATTTTCTACTTCTTCAATTTCATCTGACGTAAGCTTTCTTGAAAAGGTGAAGTCAAATCGAAGTCGGTCGTCTGTGATGTTGCTTCCGTTCTGAGTTACTTCATCGCCTAGAACCTTCCTGAGGGCAGCTTGCAGAAGGTGGGTAGCAGTATGGAGTTTCACTATTGCTTCACTGTGATCTGCCAATCCTCCCTTGAACTTGCCCTGCGTTGCTGTTCGTGACTTTTCTCGGTGTTCTTCGAACTGCTTCGTAAACTCCTTCATGTCTATGACAATTCCTCGCTCTTCTGCCAGATCTCTTGTCATCTCTAGAGGTAATCCAAAACTTGTGAAGAGTAGAAAAGCATCCTCTCCAGTGATTGTACCAGTTTCTTCCAATATTTTATCAAATCTTCGCAAAGCCTTCGTCAAGGTCTTCCTGAATTTCTCTTCTTCCGCTTTGAGATTCTTAATGATGAACTCTTTATTGCGTTCAACCTCTTTATAGAGGTCTTTGAACATGTCAACAACAATATCCGTGAGATCAATCATGAATCCCTTAGCAATGTTCAATCGGTCTGAACTATGGATAGCTTTTCTCAGAAGACGACGAACAATATACCCCTGTTCAACATTTGAAGGACCAATCTGTCTATCATCAGCCATTATCATTACTGCAGACCTAACATGATCTGCAATGATTCGAATCTGAGTTTCCTCTACCTCTGAAAATTCCTCGAGTGGAGACAATTCTTTGATCTTCTCAATTAGTGGGGCGAACGCTTCAGTATCGAAGACTGAAGGGACTCCCTGTAGCATGGCGGCAGTTCTCTCCACACCCATTCCCGTATCAATGCTCTTCATTGCTAATGGTTCATATGATCCATCATCCAACTTTCGATATTGCATAAACACATCATTCCAGATCTCCACATAATGTCCACAATGACATCCTGGACGACAGTTCGGACCACACTTTGGAATCTCATCAACCTCTATGAACATCTCAGTGCAGGGACCACATGGTCCACTATTTCCCGCAATCCACCAGTTGTCCTCCTTTGTAAGGAAGAATATCCGTTCTTCCGGGATACCAACACTTTTCCATGCATCTGCAGCTTCACTATCTCGGGGAGAGTCTTCGTCACCCGCAAAAACTGTGACTGATAATTTGCTTGGATTGAGACCTAGTAACTTCTTAGACGTTATGAATTCATAACTCCAAGTGATCGCTTCTTTCTTCCAATAATCACCAAAACTCCAATTACCCAGCATTTCGAAGAATGTGAGATGAGTCGTATCGCCAACTTCATCGATATCTGTTGTTCGAATACACTTCTGAACATTGGTCACTCTTTTGCCCTCTGGATGAGGTTGACCTAAGAGATATGGGACAAGGGGGTGCATTCCTGCTGAAGTGAATAATACCGAAGGGTCATCCTCAGGAATCAGTGATGCAGAAGCTATAACTGAATGACCCCTTTCTTTGAAAAACTTCAGATACATACTTCGTAATTCACTGATTTTCATTTTGCACCAACTCTTTCAATAAGCAATTAGCGTGGACATTTCGTGATTGATTTTAATGCTTTCGAAGGATACGAACTTTTTTGTCTACTAGGTCAATAGCAGACCAGATGGAGTCATTCTAAACTTTCTTAACCTATCTGTTACCCATGGATATCTATCCAGCCAATCTAGGAATCTATCATTTGAGATAATATCCGCATTTCTTTTCTGTGCAATCTGTATTATCTTGAGATCATCATTAGTACCTCTCGGGGCTCTGACCACTTCCAGGTCGTTCATCAGTGTCTGTAGTGTATCAGGTTTGTCAATGCTATGGACAAGGGCTGCAGAAATAACGAAGATTGGTCTGTATCCCCTATTTACGAGACTCCGTTGTGCCAATAGAAGATTATTCACATATGGCTTTCCATCTGGTGAGAGGTGATATGCAATATTGTTACCATCAACAATTACTGTCTTTTTCATATTCTCAGAAATACTATGACTTCCCGCACGATTTCTTTCACGGCATCTTAGAATATGTCTATCAAGTTCATCACGTCCAAATAGTCTATCACAATGTGGACATCGTGCTCGTTTTGCCAAGTATTATGACCTCTTGAGTTTCGCTGAAGATTTTCCTTAGAATGTATCGTATAAACATAGAGCCTTCGACAATAGTATCTGAATTATTAAAATGCGCATTTTTTGACAGTAACTAAAAATAGTTAAGCAAATTTTGTAACTATAATTTGGCGTCTTGTTTCCGTAGTGTCGTCCTCCCGGCGGCCATTAAACGGGTGCTTGACGCCGCCTCTTTTTGCATTAGAACAATGCTATCATTAGGAATAACCACCCAGTCCCGATGAGAAGATGGATAATTGCTAGAGGTGTAGCAATTAGAGCAAATGTCTTGAAACTAATCGGGTCATGTTCATCTTCGGACATAGCCATTGCGAGCAGATTTGCAGGAGCTCCAATGGGAAGTAGATATCCTCCCACATTCACAGCAAATACCAGAATCGCTGGAAAAATAGGCGTAAGTATTGCTAAGCTGGAAGCGATTGGTGCGAGAACTATTGAAACCGGTATATTATCGATTACCGCTGAAAGTAAAGCTGGAACCCAAACAAGAAAGGCAACTGCACCACCAATATTCTCTGATACAATCGCATCGACTCCTGCTCCAATATCATCAATAAACCCTACAATCTTCAGTGCAGCTACAAGTCCGAAAATTCCTATGAGAAAGAAGACAGTTTTCCAGTTGATTTCTGAGAGAATATTCTCCACTCGTTCTCGCGTCATTATTAATACTAAGAACGCAACGATAATCGAAACAAGTGCAGGTTCAAGACCCGATCCTTGTCCGAAGGTAAATGCAAGTGCTAGAATTGCTATCGCTACAATTGAAAGATAGAAGTCACTTCTGGAACGTATCATGTGCTGAGGTGCCACAGTGAAGACTTCATCCGCTGTTTCTTCAGTGCTATCATGAAGTTGATTCTTAAAGACCCGTAGTAGGATAACTAGCGTAACAACAAGAAGTATGATTGCAAGAGGCATCATAATAATAAAGAGGAGGCCCCCATCAAAACCGGTTACGCCTGAATTGAAGACCTCTTCAGCAATTACAAGATTCGGTACTGCTCCAACAATAGATGGTATTGATGCATAGTTTGATGTTATTGCCTCTGTGATTAAGAATGGTTTGAAATCGACCTCCAATGCCTTGCATACTTCAATTGTTAGAGGTCCCATTATCAACATAGTCGATGTTGTATCGAACACGAAAGATACAGCAAAGACGAAGACTATGAAGACTATGAATAAGCGACGCGTATTTCCTCCTGTTGGCTTTGCCAGTGTTAATGCAAGATATTGAAACATTCCAGAATGACCAGCAACAGAAACTATCGCCATCATTGAAACGATGAAGAGGATTGTACTCCATTCGATACTCTCCACTAAATGACTGAAATCAGTACCAAATCCCCACAACACTAACCCTGCAATACCCATCCCCACCATGGAAGTTGCGGCACGATTAACTTTCTCACTAGATATTGCTAAATATGTACCAATGAAGACTAGAAGGATTAGTGTTCCTACGGGTTCTTGCATACTCTCACATCCACAACCCTGACTCATACTCCACCCATTTTAAGTACTGACCATATGTTGTCATTTTTTTAATATCTAACATAATGATGTCTAAACTCCTAGGATGAAATTGATGAACAAGAGGTACACACTTCCTATTGCAAGGTGAATCATTCCTAAAAGTGTCCCAATCTTGACAAATTCAATAAATGGGATTGGATCGTGTTCAGCTTCTGATAATCCAATCACGACCATATTTGCTGGAGACCCCAGAGGAGTGAAGATGTATCCACCGATGTTAACTGCAAACACTAATGCTAAAGGAATAGTAGGTGACAAATGCATCAGGCTCTCAGCTATTGGGGCGAGAACAGCAGATACTGGGAGATTATCCAAAAAAGCTGAGAGCATTGCTGGAATCCAGATTAGAAATACAGTGGCAAATGCGGGATCCTCCCCAACAATGTCACCTATTCCTTCTCCTATCAGGTTAATTATTCCCGTAAGACTCAATGCTCCAACGAGCCCAAAAAGCCCTACAAGGAAAAAGACAGTGGGCCAACCAACCTTGTTTAAGAATTCATTTGCCCTCTCATGAGATAGAAGAAGGAGAAATCCAGCAATAACGAGTGCAATCATCGGAGGTACTATTCCAAATGATGGTCCAATAGCAAAACCGATCACCAGAAAGACAATAGCGGCTGCAGAGATATTGAAATCCCACCTGTCCTTGATCATAGTAGTTGGATCAATTGAGAATACTGCATCAATTCTATGTTCTTCTGTAGTTCCAAAAGACGAGCCATACCACCGGAGAAAAATAGGGAGGCTGACAAGGAATAGGATTATTGAAAGTGGCATGAAAACAAGGAATAGGAATCCTACATCTAATCCTGTTCTACCTGCTATGACAAGATTGGGAACAGCACCAACTATTGATGGTATAGAAGAAAAGTTACATACAATTGCTTCTGAAACGAGAAATGGTTTGAAGTCAATCTCAAGTGCTTTACAAAGTTCGATTGTAAGTGGTGCTACAATGAGCATAGTTGATGTTGTATCGAAGAAGAGACTTATTCCCGAAACAAAGACAAGGAATGTGATATAGAGCTGTTTGTGATCTCCTTGACTTCTTGCTGCAATTTTTAATGCAATAAACTGGAATAACCCTGAAGATGCAGCAACTGAAACGATGATACTCATCGCGATAATGAAAATGATTGTTGTCCATTCAATATGCTCGATGAGTTCCACGAACTCAACACCACCAAGCTCAATTTCCAAAATTCTTCCAATCTCAAATCCAACGAAGAGAACCACTCCAGCAATTGCCACCCCTAAAAGTGACATAGCAGTCCGATTCACTTTCTCGGTAGAAATGAGCAGGTATGTTCCTACGAAGACAACCGCGATTGCTCCTGGGACATTATGGTAAACAACAGTTAGTATGAGTGCAATAAGAGTCATAATAGCAGAACTTACTGCACCGATGGTTTCCCAGCCTGGCTTTTTCATTGGAGTTGTCACGTTATTGGTTTTCTCTGATTTCAGGGTTATGCAGAGTGTGTGATGTGGGTGTTTCTCCTACTCATTAATCTGTCGAGTCAAATCAGCGTCTTAAAGCAACGTAGGAAAGGTCTGCGCATAAGTCACCTTTAACGAAATCAGGGATACTGGTACCGTCTTTTGATAGGTCAATAACCGCCACTGCATCATTAACAAATGAATCGAGCTTGTCCTGGTCAGGTCTACCATATCCAAGAGGAACTGTGATAGCTGTTATTCCACCTATTGTAACCATATTCCTAATATGACTATGTCCTGATACTGATAGAATCACTCTTTGATCTCTTTCCAATATTTTACCTGTACTTTGTGCACCCATGAATGCACTATGAAAATCCCATGGAAGTCTGTCTTTGTAGACTGTAAGTTCTCGGAAAGGTAGATGATGTGAAACGTATACAATATTATTGATATTCTCAGGAAGTGTTGATAGATCATACTCCAATTTACGATTGAAAAGATCTGTTGCTTCAACATCGCTGTAGTCCCAATCTATCTTGAAGAGGTCATACCAAACGGCTCCGTTGTACTCTTTCTGCTCATAATACTCCAATGGAATCTCAAGATCAAACCGTCGAAATGAGTAATCATACCACCCGATACTGCCAACAAATGCTGTATTGCCATCAATGTGTGGAAAGTCTGGTAGATGCTTGAAGCCATTCTTACTGCAAACTTCTCCTACGCTTCTGGAGTATTTATCGAGAGAAGTTGTGCTCTTATCATCTTCAAACCATACATCATGATTACCTGCAACGTAGAGATTGGAACAAGATTCTACTTTCAACTGTGATAGAGAGTCTGATAAGACATCAATTCGGTCACTGATATCTCCCGCAATCACAAAAACGTCAGGAGCAATCTCCTCAACTCTTCGTTTAATACTTGTTAGGAGTTCTTTATCTCCGTCATCGGGTAGTACGTGCAGGTCTGATATAGCTGCGATCTTCAAGATGTCACGCTCAGTTCTTGATTCTGAATGTATATTTATCAGGCCGTCTACGTTGGTCTTAAAAGGATACTCGCATTTGCCAGACCAAACCCTTGATATTATGCATTTGTTTGGAACTTTTTGGGAGGCGCAAAGAGAATGACTAACCGAATAGTTGCCCTAAAACCCGATGATATTGACATTTCACAGGTCAAAACTGTGACCGATCAAGCTGAAATTGCTGACACTTATGCTCTCTATCTTGATGATGAAAGCCATTCCTTTGATGGAATTGTCGAGAAGATTGTATTTCCATCAACTGAAGCTGAAGTTGCTGGCATCATGAAACTCGCTTTTGATTCGGGAAATGCTATAACCATTCAAGGTGGGAGGACTGGATTAACCGGAGCAGCTGTTCCACTTGGTGGCATAGCGATGAACCTTGAGAAGATGAATGATCTTCTCTACATGGACTACGCTGAACCTGAGGAGCTCTATTCCATTGCTGCAGATGCAGGAGTTACACTTGAAGATCTTGTAAAAGCAGTCATTACAAAAAATCTCAATGAGCTGAAGAACAAAGGTACTGAAAAACAACAAGCTGCCCTTTCCAAATTTCTAGGAGAGTCAGATACATTCACTTTCCCAGTTGATCCAACAGAGATGAGTGCATGGCTTGGTGGTATTGTTGCATGCAATGCTTCAGGTGCGAAGACATACAAGTACGGTGCAGTAAGGGAGTGGGTCCGTCGAATTAGAGTAGTTCTGGCTAATGGTGATATACTTGATATCACTAGAGGTGACGTGGTTTCTGATGAAGGAAAATTCGTCATCACTATGAGTAATGGTACCGATGCTGAGGTAAAGGTACCAAGCTATACAATGCCGCAGACAAAGAATGCAGCTGGACTTTATGCAAAATCGGACATGGATCTTATCGATTTATTTGTTGGTTCCGAGGGAATTCTAGGAGTCATT
>SDNZ01000095.1 GCA_004524565.1 Candidatus Thorarchaeota archaeon | reverse complement strand
TTGTCTTTTGGATAGAAATAGAGGAATATCTTTTTCCCCTTGAAATTACTAAGCTTGATCTTTTCCCCACTTTCAGTAGTAGTTGTGAAATCTGGTGCTTTGTCACCTATCTTTAGCATTTGTTCATCTCCTTGATTATAAAACTAAAATTAATTATTGTTAAGAATTAATATGTTTTCGTATATAAGTATAATGATTTTGCACGATTGTAAAAATGTCATGCAGCAAGCCTTAAAGAGCGAGGAATGAGCCCCATAATTGCTAAGGGCGGAGTCATCATGACTGAAATGGTAACCTACAGACCAATGACCCAATACAATGCTGTATTCGCAGTGGGAACCATTCTTAGTTTTCTCGCTGGATTCTTACTTGGTCCCATGTTCATCCCAACTCTCACATGGGATTGGATTTCGGTTCTAGGAATGTACGTAGGTCTTCCAATTCTCCTCGCAAGCTTCGGATACTATTACGGTTGGAACTTCAAGGTGAATGTTGTAGATTATAATGCACCTGAATGGGACTTTGAGCCAGTTCAGCTGACCATTGATGAAGCCCAAAAATTACCTAAGAAACATAACAAAGAGAACTCTCGACTGGTTTCTCAGGGCAACTATTGGATGTTCTTCATTCCTATTGTAATCCTTGTATTCATTGCAGCCATACCCGTCTATGCATTTATTGAAGATTCATCAATCATTCAATATTCCGCATTCGTATTGGGACTCTCATTCGCCTTTCTTTTTGCAAACACAATATTCACTGGATTTCGATCCACCTCGAACAAAGCATCGCCAGACTTTACTTTGCCCCTGATTCGCGAAACGATTAAACTAGCAAAGATTCAGGATTCTATACATGGTGTAGCAAACATACGAGTAGTTCTTGATAAGGCTGAAGTAGGCGACCTTGCAATCTTCCAACGACCCCGGATTCTTTTACGAATCAAAGGATTAGAAGACCAGAGCTACGTGGAATCTTGGACTGATGATCTCGGGGCGATTACTAAGGTGCTCTGTCGGTTGTATGAGAAAGATGACAATCCACAAGTTGTTTGGTGGTGGATTGCTGAAGACCGTAACTTCAGGAAATTTTCTGGTACCGATGATAGTGGCTATTATGTTAAAAATCCTGTTCAATCAAATATTACCTTTCCAGGTGTTAAGGATGCAAAACTCGTTACTGAGAATAGCATTGCATTGATTGTGAGAGAGTATCTAAAATTTGGAAATGAATCAGAAGAACTTCGAAACATACTCAAAGACCTCAATGCTGATATCTCTTAGTGCATTCTCGCGACATGTAGGAGACGAAAGTAATGACCGAGGATTCCATTATTGTGAGGTCTCCATTACCCTATCAGATTGGTATCTTTCTTGTTGTTAATCTTTGGGCAGTTATGTGTTATGAGATGGCACAGTATCAACTAGTTGATCTCGGTCACAATCTATTTGCATGGTTGATTTACGGAACGATTCTTCTCTGGTCCATGACACCTATCTTGAGCCTCTTTGCATGGAAAATGAAAGATAGAGTTGAGATCTATGATCCTGTGTGGGAAGTCAAGATTCGTGAGGTGAATCTCGAAGAATTCGAGGAGATGATGAAAGATTACAACTCAAGCTATAAGCACATACATACTTCTATTGACTTTCGATTGCTTGTGTTGATATTCGGGTGCCATCTTACCTTCTTTTCTTTGCCCTTCTATACTATGACTATGGGTTTTCTAATGATATCGATAACTCCGCTGTTAGTTGCATTGGTATCTATTCCGTTTGGCCTCTTTTTCTCTTATTTCATCTTCAAACTAATTTCAAATTCCGCTACAAGGGAATTTCCTACTCATAATCCCAAAAGATTCAGAAATGCGATTCATTGCATGATGAGTATTCCAGGGATTTTCTGGTCTGGCATCCGATTGTCGATTGGAGAATCTCAAGGATACTACACCTTGCGCAATCCAATTCCAATTGCTAGAATTGAAGGGATTGAAGGGATTGCAAGACTCGAATGTATTGTTGATAATTCGGATGACATCACCAAGATTGTGCCCATCTTCGAAATTGATCTCCTTGGTGAATCAAATCAAGTAAGAGAAATCAGTCCGCCTATCAATTCGTATGCGATTGCAAAATTAGTACGATTGATTATAGTCGCGTATATACAAGCTAGTGGTGGAGAGGAGATTCTAGAGGATGTTCTTGAAGAGATTGATATGTTTCTGAGGAAGCATGAGAAGCTTGACGAACCCTCCTAATAAAACGATGGCCTTATTTCCTCCTGTGGTCATGCTCAAAACAAGGAGGAAGAACCCGTTTGAGCGAAGGGAAAATCATTGACTATAGTCGTCAGGTAAATGTAAATCGAACCTATGCAATCATCGTCTTGCTTTTTGTTTTAGGTGGAATATTTCTATTCAATTTCTATACGCTACCTTACCCATTACCATTTCTCATTGTGGATATTGGCCTACCTGGAGTTCTCTTCGTTATTTCGATAATTTTTGGATATGGCTCCAAGAAGGCAATAGACTATATTCCCGGTGAATGGGAAAAACGGAAAGCTTGGGTAAGCTTTAGTGAGTATGAAGAACTGGTGGACAAATATGAGGATGCATATGGCGATCTCTTTGCACACCCTGGTGATTTAATGGTTGGTTGCTGTCTGATGATATTCGTGATTACAACCGCTGTACTGACAGCTGTATTTCACTACTCAGGAATGATACTGATTAGTCCATTAATTGACTCAATACTACTGATAGTCTTCCTCTACGTAATTAATTCAGTTGCAGCATTTGTTATGGGTTTTAGAATTCCTACAATTGATTCGGACGAGTTCTTCAAACCTCCTGTTACTGGTGATACTTATCATTTTGCTAGTCAACTAGAGGGGGTTACTGGAATTCGTGCTGGAATGAGCGTAGAATTAGGAATTCGAGGAGGAACTCAAACAATCCTAACTGCAGAAGTTAAGTCATATGTTCAAGGGCTTCCAGATACAGTTCAAGTCAGAGTCCAGGTATCACACTCGGGTTTTGCATATCCATATCTTGTTGGTACTGTCTACAAGGGATTCCATGTGGAAACAACAAAAGAAGTTCACAGAATTCATACTAAGTACCCTGTTGCCCTGGAGTACTCAATGGATGATGATGTCGCAGTGATTGTGGCAAGATTTGACATACCAAAGAAATCAAGTTCAGTCCCAAATATCACAACAAAAGATTTCAGAAAACTCGCAGGATTCATTGCTATCAAACTAAAGGACAACTACGACGCATCGATACAGGAATGAATGCACTGGACAGACATCTTTAATTACACGCATATTAAGGAAACAGTCGTCAAACTTGGGTGTTAGTAAATGGCAAATTCAAATTGGACAAACAAATGGGTATTGATGCTTCTTGCCGGAATTATCATTCAGGCTATTGTATACCCTGTAGTCGGGCTATTCCAACTCTTCACACACGAATACTTTGCAGAAGTAATCCTCATCTGCATCGGTTCGGTTGGAGTTCAAGCCATCGGATTTCTTGTCATCATGGGCAAAACTCGTGGGATGGATCCCGCAATATATGGGCAAGGTCGTCCCTTCCAGCATAAGCTACGAGAAGAAGATGATGATCTAGCTACTCGTAAACCCACATTCGATTAATTGGCTGGTGAGATAATGATAGAATCTACGAATGAACCCAGCGCGATTATGAAATTTGTCCAAGATTATCGTTTGAAAATGCTCATACCTGAGATGTTGGTTGTTTTTGGTGTATGGTACTTTATACCAAACATCAGCGATGGTTTGACTTTCTATTTTGGAAATGTGTACGAATCTTTCGGAGTTTTGATGTATCTATTTCAACCACTGTACTTCCTCCCTAGTGGTCTCCTACTTGTATTGACCGTGTTTACACTTCATGGAATATACCCACTGGATAACTACCACGAAGGAAAGATACCCGAACTACCGAAGCTAGCAACTATAATGATTATTGTTTCATTCTTCTTCATGCCGATATTAGTTGCCATGCAGATGCTTGGTTATTACATGACCGAAGCAACTGAGTTCTTTTCACGAAATCCTTTCTGGGAACGAGTTGAAAGCGTTGGAGACCTCCTATTCTATGCAGGTCCAATGTTCTTTGTCGGTCTTCAGTGGTGGCTCATACTCCCCGTATTCTTCCTTTCACAAGGTGTTGATGGAATTCACAAAGTTGCTCATCATGAAACATCAAGTGAAAAGATTACAACACTATTCTACTTCCTATGGGCTATTACGATGCCAATCTTCTTCGAGCCCGTGGAGATTATTGCGATGGCGGCACTATCAATCCCTGCCTTTGCATTCTACAGTTACATCCGACCATATTACACATATGTGACTGCAGTTCATACCTTCACATTCGCTGCATTAGTTTTGGTTACAGTATTTATCGCACCATGGTTACCATTGTTGAATCAATGGATACCTAATACAATTCCAGATCATACTCCAACACCACTTTGGGGTGCAATCGCATTGACCCCAATAATGATTGGAATCATGTCTGCTGCAGTACTTGTTGCTGTGGTTATCGCTGCATACCTGACACACCGAAAGTAAAGATTGATGGAAGTGTTCCACACTTCCTCTCTTTCTTTTTAGAATAATTCGATTTGTTCATTGAAGATAGTATGAAACTCAGGACTCAACTCGTGAATATCTCTGGTTAACTTGGGACTTGCTCCTGAAAGACCGCACTGTGTGGAAACCATTGAATTGCGTTTGACAAGTTTGAGATTTACCCCACTTTCTGCGAAGGCTCTGAACGTTCTTGTGAGGTTTGCACGAAGCGTATCAAGTACTGATTCTGAAAACCCATCGTCGACATTGGGTAGAACACCCAAAGCAAATCCTCCACCATTCTGTAAAAATTGGTTTATTTTCTCAGCTTGTTCTGAATCAACTTCTGGTGGATAGCGAACAACATCGATATGTGCCAATTTGGGCTTACTTTCCCACAATGGATACCAGTCATCTTTCTTAAGACTACGCCAATCGTCACAGAAATGAAAAGCTGGGATAACATTTCCCGGATAGATACTATCAGTCTTTTCAATAATCTGTTCAAGAGTGATATCTGTTACCTTGCCGCTTTCTATCATATTCTTAACAAAACCCAATCCAGGATCATCCTGACAGAATATAATTGTCCTGCAATTTTCCATTATGTGGTTGAGTTGGCCTTGTGCAATCCTTGCCATCAAGCGTGTAAAAAAGTGAAACATACTTCGATTTACTAATTGTTGACCATCAGAATTTCTGATACTAAAACACATAGTGGATGGAGCAGTCTGTTGCGTTTTGAAAAAAGGGTACTCTGTTCCATCCATCAAAGTATAGATTGCACGAATATTTTTTTCTGCTGGAAGTATTGGATCATCTTCACTGGTTATTTCTCTATATGTATTGATGTCAACGTCTAAGATGAAATCACCGTCTTCTTCAAACTCATCAATTACTGCAGCAAATTGACGAATCATATCCTCGTCCCGTAAAGAAGTTAGTTGATACACATAAGGGAGCTGTAATTTCGAAATATATTCCATTGGAATCGTCGCATCTGGTTCTCCTAGACTACCCACACCAAAGAAATGACCTACAAGCTGTATCGGCAACAGACTGGTCAGTGCTTCCCACCTCTCTTATCACGAGTTCTCCTTCGGATTATTTTGTTGCATGACTGGATTGCAGGACACCCATCACAGTCCCATGGCACATCTTCAATCACCTGCTCTGCGCCTAATAGTAACACCTGTTCTGTTATCGCTGCTTCAGGCTTTTCTGTGAGTTCTACTGTTTCAACAGTTCTCTTGACCATGCATTTCTGTTTTCTAAGATACTCACTAAGCTCTTCCATGTTTCCCGTAACAATGACTGCTGTTGGTCCGACTTGGCGAAGAACATGCTTTTCAAACTGGGGGATAAATCTTAGTTCCTCTAAATCCTTCTCACTTTCTGTTTCAAAGAGCGTAACATCTGATATAGTTGTAAAGGTTGTTTGTGAGGTCCAATCACGTATTGATCTCTCAACGTTAGCTGGTACTGGTTTACTGCTTTCTTTCTGTAAGAAACCAATTAGATCGTCTTCTCGAAGACCACTCTCAATTGCTTCGAAAATTGATTTATCTGTAATCTTGAATGTGCTGACAACATCAGTTCGAACTGGTTCTGTTATCAACATTAGACGATAGAGTTTCTGATACTCCATTTCCCCAGTGAATGCTGAGATTTCGAAATTGGGTTGTACAAAGAAGGTCTCACGATTTTCTGCTTTTTCTGGAACAGTCCCCTCTTGAAGCACTCTTGCACCAACTTCTGTTAGTCTTACTGATACAATATTTTTTCCTTTGTATGCTGCTTCAATTAGTCCTAGAAGAAGCGGAGTTTCAAGAGCCATCTGTACTCTATCTTCATCAACTTGAATCCACTTCAATGGTTGATTCTCTTGAAAGAGTTCACTGCGTATCCAATCACGGAGTTCTTCAATTCCTATCCAATCTTCCTGATTGCCTTCTCGAAGTCTACATATTGCTAGATTCAGTGTATACTCGGTTGGTTGATCTGCTGTTGCCCAGATTGCTCTAGTTCTACCTAAAGCGGATAGCAGAAGTCGTTTAGCGACAAGGTATTGTGGTCCAGCGAATAGTGTATCTACCTTTGATGGCAGTACTCTATCACCTTCAGTAATAGTATATGCTCCAGCTTTTCTTGCAAATTTCTGCACAATTTCAAATCGTTCATCAGTGTCTTTTGACATTGCTTCTTTCATGTGGTCAATTTCTCGTTTTGGAAACTCCCATGAAGAGGTCATCTTCACTTCATGTTTTGCAATGTAGGACAAGAGCAGAAGCATATCGATGAGTAGTGTATCTCTTTCATCTACGAACTTCTTAGCTTTTGGTTTTTCAGTGTCAGGTTCAGGTAATGCCTCGAAGAATTCTCTAAGATGTGGGATAAAGAAATCAAGCACTTTGAATTCAGCAACTTCTCGTCCATATTCCGTGAGTCTACTCATCATTCGTCTGATGATTAAGCCTAGCTTTCTGAGGTCTCTCTCGGTCTGGTTTAGCTGTCCGTAGCTGTATATTTTTCGAAATGGCTTGAGCCTATCGTAACTCATTGCTCCGCCACTTAGAGTAAGAACGCCAAGGAGGTCTCTTTCTAGTTGTGTGAATGAAGAAAATACCTTCTTCCTCTGTTCAGGATTCCTCATTTTATCGGCAATCATATGTATGAGTGAGTCTCCAGTATCCTTGCCTGTTACATCGATTCCCCATTTTTTACAAGCAACCAGCAGGTCTTCTCTAAATACATGTTCCAATTCTTTTTCTAGAGTTTCTTTTGGCATTACCTCGACCAGACCCATAATATTGTCAAATGAGAACAAGCGCCCAGCTTTTCTTTGTATAAGACGCTTTTGGTATTGCCCCATTTTAGTGTTCTAAGCCACTTGAAATTGTTGGTTCTTTACTCGTTTCTTGAAAGAAACAAGCTTATCTTGGATTCATGAAAACCTCATGTGGGTGTCATTTTGGAACCACTCTTATGGTGCATCAAATATCGACCAAAAAATTGGGATGAGTTTGTCGGACAGGAATCAACCATAAGTCAGCTAAAGAGTCTGGTTGAATCTAATACACTCCAGAATATGATATTCTATGGTCCCACAGGAACTGGAAAATCTGCTGCAGCAGATGTCTTCTCAAAATCAATTCTTGGTGATAGTTTTGATGCAAATTTCAAATCATTGAACATACGCGATATTTGGTTCATGTCGATGACTGATGCAAAACGGACAGTCCAAGATCTTGCCAAACTCGATAGGGATGAGCGCTCTGAACTAGATGAGTATATGTCTGTAGTGTATCGCGAAGCAACAGCCGCTCTAAAATCTAAGGGACGAACAAGCCCGCCGAATCGGAGCCAGTTACTTCAGGAAGCTATCCGACTCTTTGCATCCACAGTCACTGTTACAGATGAGAAGATTAAGATTTTAGTTCTCGATGAAGCGGATGCACTAAGTTATAGTATGCAACAGGCACTCCGTAGAACGATGGAACTATACAGTAACGCATGTAGATTTATTCTTATTACTCCATCTTTATCAGGTTGGAGTCCAGCTGTAATATCTCGATGTACAGTTTTAAAATTTCCATTACTCCAAACAGATGAAATCATTGCCCATCTCAGCGACATCGCGAAGAAGGAAAATGTATCACTAAACAATGAAGCATCTATGGCAATTGCTCGTGAGTCGGAAGGTGATTTACGTCGGGCTATCAACCTACTCCAAATAGCCGCTACTAGTGGTTCTACAATCACAGAAGATATTGTCTATATCCATTCAGAAACGACTCTTAATCGCACTGCACGAGAAATCGTATCCTTATCCATTGATGGTTCTTACTCGGATGCTCGAAAAATGATCAGAGGCCTAGTTGCAATCGATGGGTATGATCCTCAGGAAGTTCTTCTTGCAATTAAACGAGACCTTGTCAAACGACCCTTCACACCGTTCACTCTCGATAAGGTTCTATCGCGCGTTGCTGAAATTGACTATCGCATTATTCAAGGTAAGAATTCATTTGTGCATCTCGCAGCACTTTTAGCTTCTCTCAGGAATTATACAACCGAATTAACCTAACGAAGTGGTTGTATTGTTTCGTTGAATCTAACCTTATCTTCAAAGGCAGCTGATAAATTCAGAGGTAGGAATTGCTTGTCAAAAAGAAACTCTGCTTTGATAGTATCTCCATCGCGGGATATCAGTTCATTGTTTAAAGCTGATGTCAGTAGTTTACGAACGTCGGTTGGTACACCATACCTACAATTAAAGGAAAGAAAATGGACTGAATCCTCAATCGAAACCTGACCACCCTTCTTTCTGAACAAGTGTGCAAGGATTAGAAGCATATCTCTCCCGTTCATATTTTCATTCTCATCCAACAGCCTTTTAGAAGTTGTCGTGATTTTGGAGATAGCGATGTTGGAATATCCCATCAAATCAGTGCATGGTCACACTCTTTCTGAATTAGAGGATATTCTAGAGGACTCATGTGATTCATTTGATGATATTGTCGTTCTCGAATCGACTTCTCAAGGCGGATGGTCCAATATCAACATCCGTGGTAGTGCTTCTGGACTAGATTTTATTCTAAAACTTCCTTGGTCTACAGAGAAGTACCTATCTAATCCCTACGAACGCCTGTACAAACTCGGGCTTCAATTTGCTAGATTAAATATCGCCTCTCATCCGATTGAAGTAGGTCGATTGGACGATTCATGTGGAACTCCATTCTTTCTTATCGAGTATGTTGATGGGACAACTCGCTCTACATTGACTGACGCAAATGAAGATGAAATCCACTCACTAAAAGAATCTCTCCGAATATTGAAGGAACAGAAACCTTCTGGCATACCAAAATACGAGTCTCCTTCTGATTACCTGCTTGCTAATCATGAACAAGTGGATAATCATCCATGGTTACGAAGAGCATCAGATGAAGCTATTTTGTTACTAGACAAATATAACTCGCTTTTTCCCAAAGTCGAGTCTGCGATGGATATCATAGGCTATTGGTCTGGAGATGTAATGCATGGAGACCTATGGATACCAAATATTGTGTTTCGAAAATCAAGTGAAGTCTTACTCTTGGATTTCGACGCTTGTGCGTACGGTGACTCCCGATATGATCTAACTCGCTTGATTGAAGGAGACGAGCTAGATGATGTACCTATGCTCATTCCTGATGAAGATTTGAACTTTGTTAACTCTCTTCGACCTCTAGTACTTTCGTATGTCATTGATTGGTCAATCAATAGACTTCTCTCGATGGAATCTGGAATTGTTGAATCCAACCTGAATACTATTGAATTACGTCAAGCTATTATCGGCCACACTAAGGAGAAAATTGCTCGTCTAACGACTCTGCTTCATTAGGTGAAGAAGCTTTCAGGTGGTTGTTCCCATATCTTCTCTTCTGCAGATGCTATAACATATTGATAACCCTGTTCAGTGAGGAATAGTTGCCTCTTTGCACCAAAGTCCATATCGCGTGTGTCTTTTGTTACAAGTGAATAGAACCGAGCAAAGCTACCATCACTCTTTGGTCGAAGGATTCTCCCCAGACGCTGAGCCTCCTCTTGGCGCGATCCAAATGTCCCCGATACTTGAATTGCTACATTAGCATCTGGAAGGTCTAGCGCAAAGTTAGCAACCTTTGAAACAATGAGTATTTTGATCTGTCCCTCACGGAAAGCTGCATACAGGTCTTGTCTAACATCATTGTGGGTCTTTCCTGTAATCAGTGGGGCACCTACTTCTTCTGCGATAATTTGCAACTGGTCGAGATACATCCCAATAACGAGAATATTATCATTCTTGTGGTGGGCGATAATTTCTTTGATGACCTCTATCTTATCGACGTTTTCAGCAGCAATCCTGTACTTCTTTCTGTCAGGTGCTATTGCATAAGTTCTACGCATATTATCTGGAAGCTCCAATCTAATCTCATAACAGATTGCAGTGGCAATCCATCCTTGGTCTTCAAGAAGTTTCCAAGGCATATCAAACCGTTTTGGTCCTATTAGACTGAAGACATCCTCTTCCTTGCCATCTTCTCTCACAAGAGTTGCAGTCAAGCCAAGTCTTCGCGTTGCTTGAATTCCTGCGGTCACTCTAAATACAGGTGCTGGAAGTAAATGAACTTCATCATAAATTATGAGACCCCAATTCCTTGCTTCAAAGATGTTGAAATGTTCAAATTCAGCAGATTTGGATTTTCTCCATGTAAGAATCTGATAGGTAGCGACAGTGACTGGACGAATTACCTTGTTATCGCCAGTATATTCACCGATATCTTCTGGTCTAAGAGTAGTCTTATCGAGTAGCTCTTGTATCCATTGCCTTACAGCAATAACGTTAGGTGCGAGAATCAGTGTAGATGTTTGGAGTCTGTGCATTGCTCCGATGCCTACCATTGTCTTCCCCGCTCCACACGGAAGTACGATAACACCCGAACCACCCTGTTCACTACCACCTGCATGGAAGATGGCAACTGAATCCTCTTGATATGCACGCAAGCCCCACTTTTTACCCTCGAGAGTAACAGGTCTCATCTCAAAGGGAAGATGTTCTCCCTCAACATAACCTGCAATATCTTCTACAGGATGACCAATCTCAATTAAGGCGTGTTTGATGAAACCTCTCTTCGATTCATCAACTCTGAATGTTACTTCATCGACGCGATCAATGATGAATTCTGTAACTTTCTTAGTTGCCCAGATTTCCTCCGCAAGGTCTTCATTCTCACATATGAGGAGCAAATCAATTTCATCTTTGTACAGGGAGATTTGTCCGTATCTTGACATATAGTCTACAATCTCTCTGGAGATATTTCCTGGAATTGGATACTTAGCAAATTCCTCAAGGGCTGCGATGACTTCTTTTGGAGTCATTCCCATGGCTGCAGCATTCCAGAGACTTAGAGGAGTCACTCGATACGTGTGAACATACTCCGGTGACTTGACAAGTTCTGCAAAACGAGCTAGCGAATCTCTCGCATCTTCGTAGAGTGGATTGTCAACTTCTAGAAGAACTGACTTGTCTGATTGAACGATTAGTGGATTGCTAGGATTTGCCATGTTCTTTGGACTCCCTTCTTATTGATTTGTATCTCCGAGTTCATAACTCTTTGAACGGAAATCGTAGGACGGCCAATTGAATTT
>SDNZ01000008.1 GCA_004524565.1 Candidatus Thorarchaeota archaeon | reverse complement strand
CGTTCTAGACTGCTATCGTACGGGTAGTGCTGTTTTTGTTGATCTGAATGAGTTTGAACGAGATGGTGAGGGTCTCTGGGAAATCACAATTAATACACCATGCAAAAAGGTTGAGAATCAAAAATCATACAGCAGTGGGATATTAGGAATTACTGTTGCAAGGACAATAGTTGAGTCTCTAAATGGTGAACTTTCGGTTCATGAAACAATAGAGGATGAAATATACCTACAGAAAATCTTCAAAGTAACTCTCCCTGCAGCAAGAGAGTAGTAGTGACTTCTATTCTAAATGAGTATCAGCCCATGTAAGTGATCTTGATACTTCAGGAATATCATCGATTGATCTGAACACCAATTTATTTTCCTCAATTGCTCTTTGGAGTTCAAGAAGTGATCCTTTGGATTCACCTAATAGAAACAGTGCATCGCAATCATCAACCCAAGGTGCATGCCATCTCATATAATCAGCCCAATCCATATCAATCCCAAGTTCTCTTGATAAAATATCAGGCCAGTGAGTCAGATGTGGAATATACGGGAAATGGCCCTTCTTCCAGATTTTCAATCCTGCTTCCATTGCATTCCGGACATTTTCTTCAATCTGTTCGGATGTATTTCCGGTATAGGGTCCTGCTACATAGATCTTCATGCACTTCATTATCTATGGGTCACTTCCATTCTATCTGAGAGTTCAAGAGCAGCTTAATTCCTCTTGTAAGGATTGTGTCGATTTTTTAGGTTACTCTTAGAAAATGAGATATATTGAGATTTTAACCACTTGCGAAATATCCTCCATGTTGGAGAGGCAATCAATTTGACTGGAATTATGAAGAGTGTATTTTTGCTTATAGCTTGAAGTACTTGCTCTAAGATTTCTAGAAGAAAAGAAAAGAACACGGTTTGCTCTAGCTCTTTCCATTGAGGTACTGAGAGAGCAAATCGTGCCATTCGCTGAGTAGTTCGTTGTATGTGCTATTCTTTGACAAGAGGAAACGTTGCATGTTTTTCATTACATCAATTCTAATTGATGATGGTAAACTCTGAAATTCTGTATTATCTGGTCTGTTGATGACATTCTCAATCTTGTCTTCGATCTCAGTCATTCTTGTCAGTAATTCCCTTGCTCGTTTCATATCTCCTTCTGAAATGACAATTCCTAGAGAGGATAGTCCTATAACAGTTGATTGGATAGGATTTCTAGGAGATGTGGTTTTTACACGCGATCTCATCATCTCAGTGATTCCCAATCGATACTCCCTTGCTATTGCTCTGTAGTACCGTTCAACAATCCCTCGAGTTGTTTCATGAGTCCTGACCATCTCAATGATCCCCGCACTGTTGAGTTTTTGCACATGATGAAGAACAGTTCCGGGTTTTTTGCCCATTGCATCTGAAAGTTGTTTCACAGTCATTTCGTCATGTACCAAATATTTGAAGACGATATCTGCTCGAGTACGATCAAGGAGAAGCTTGATAGTTTTCAGGTTAGATATGACTACATACTCTTTGATTGCAGGAGGGGTGGTCTTAGGATTCGTCGTAATCTACCTCCAACTTAATCGTGTAATCCTCGTTGTTATCATCGTCATTATCATAAACAGACTCATCCTGAGCTGTTAGAATCAAGTATATTCTTGAGAATGTGATTGACATTGCTGGAAGAACTAAGAACAATATTAGTAAGGCAATTACAAGTGTGTAGGGTTCCAAGAATCCATCCGGAATAAATGAAATCCAATCGAATAATGGGTCATCAATAAATGACATAATCGGAACACCAATCAATACTACGAAGACCGACCATGATCCAAGCACCCTGCCAGGAGATCTACAGCAGAGTCTAACAGAACGTTTCGCTGCCCCTGCAGCTGACAATCCATCAATGATACCTGGAAATGTCAAAGATAACATACCATTTGAGAGAATGACCCAGATGAAACCTACAGGAAGAATCAGTCTCAATGATTCATTAGTAGGAACTGGAATCGGTGTAGCAAAAATCGCATATATCGCAATCAAGAAAGGAGCGAGAGAAACAATGAAATGGATTATTCCCCCACCTGCAAGTGAAAGACCTCTCTTCCTGTACCATGAGAAAGCTGACTCTGCAGATGTAGATTCACTCTCAATTATCTCCCTTGACATACCGTACAGGGATCCATAAGCTATGAAGAACGGTCCAAGAATCGGCATGACAATCATAAGGACTATCGCTATGAGCATAGTGCCCTCAAGAGTTCCTACTTCAATACTGAATGATGTTACCCATGCAATAATCGCAGGTAATCCTACAAAGAGAATCAAGGGGACAACAATGAAGAGAAGAACCACAATTACCATGATCACTGTCAATATGACAATTCCTAACATAGCCAAGAAATATGATAGAAAATGATTCACAGCAAATTTGAATCCCAAGTAGAGATCCTTTGACATTGCCGAAATTCCCTGAGGTGTCTTCGGTTTTCGTTTTTTAGGTTCATTATTATTTTTCGACCAACTCATAGTATCACCACTTTGAAAGTAAATTGGGATCTAAAGAAAAGGTGGCTCCGCTTGAGAGAGGCGCAGCCACCTTGGAGATAGTGAGAACATTGTGGAGTCCAAGTGGAGTATACAATACCGCTGTTCTCAGCTTAAGCATGATTTTCCCTCCTAGATGGAGATTGAGATACCACCGTTCGTCGCCTAACAATTACCAATGGTATCGGTGCGATTAGAATCGCCAAAATCGATAGATTGATGATGAACACTGGATTCACTGAATTGCTTTCATCTTCTGTTGAAGGTATCACGTATTCCATAACAAAGTAATCCGATGGGTGCCAATCCTCATCTTGGATATCACCAGTGAAAGTGACTACGATATCATGTTCTGGAAGGATGAATATCTTCTGTTCGTAATGCCCAGTTGCCTCATAGAATGTTGTTCCAGGTATTGACCACCAGGTGTAGCCATAGGTGTAATATCCGCCAGTATCATACCTTGCAGGGGTTGAAACATTGACCCATTCCGATGAAACAACCTGAATATCATTCCAGGTTCCATTGTTTAAATAGAGATACCCGAAACGTGCCATATCTCTTGGTCTTAGATTTAATCCTCCTCCGCATCCATATTGACCACTTGCTGGAACTCGCCACCAAGTGAAGTAGTCAATCCCAATTGGATCGAACAGGAATTCCTCAGCGAAATCCGGGACACTATATCCTGTGGTCTTCTCAATAATCCCTCCTAGGAGCTCTATTCCGCCGGAATTGTATGACCAATGTTCGCCCGGATTGTATTCCATCGGTCTATCCAATACATATTGCCACATGTTGTCAGATCGATACATAGCAAACAGATCATTTTCTGGTTCCTCATATGGAATATCAACTTCATGAAATTCGAGTCCAGATGACATAGTAAGTAGGTGGTATAGAGTAATATTCTCCTTTCTAGAATCCCAATTATCAATCGTATAATTTGGGAAGAAATCGATAACTCGTTGACTCACATTATGGATGTATCCTTTATCAATAGCTATTCCAATGAGCGCAGACATAAAGCTCTTTGTGCAAGACTGAATTGTATGGGTCATATATTGAGACCAGTAATTGTAATATTTCTCATAGACAATATACCCGTTCTTGACTACAATGACGGAGTCAATTTCTATTCCGTTTTCGGTAATGATTTCGTCAATACGGTCAAGTTGAGCTGAGTTCAAACCCTGTTCTTCAGGAGTTGTGTTCAACCATTGATCAGTGGGCCAATAATCACGTATCACATCGGTTTGTGCTACTGTGTAACCCTGAGCTGGCGTAATTGGCATCAATAGTAGAATCGCAATGATTGAGATAATTGAAAGTGCAATTTTTCCTTTGTTCATTTTTTACACCACCACGACCATAAGAATAAGCCCAATCCAGAAGCTCAGAGTGATATACACTGTGAACCAGGTTTTTGACTCGGAGTCCGTATAATACACGTTCCACAATTTACGACCAAGAACAACAAAAAGAACATACATTGGTAAGACCAACAGAATGCAACTTGTCATCACTCCACTAAAATTGGGAATCATGTTACCCGTGACTGCTACGTTGAGGTATTGGTACTCTATGCTTGAAAATAGCAGTTTCAATGCTCCTGCAAAATAACCTAAAGCTGCTTTTGTGAATATGGTCATTCCCGTCATAAAGAAGAACATGGAGGGGAGGAATGAATGACGAATACTCCTGATTGTCAGAGGTGCAAGAAAGACACAACCAACAACAATTGAGATAGGTACCAATACAGTGACAAGTGTTGAGAGAAAATGGGGATTATCTGTGAGTGCAGTTGTGAATAATATCCAGTTCCAAGTCTCATGATATGAAGAGAAACCAACCCATGGCAATACACCAATCCAACCTGCGTTGAAAGGACTCTGTAATATAATACTGGTAACAGTTCTAAATTCTCCAGTGCTTCCTTGATTCACAGGAAGTGAAAGATCAATCATAACTTCGTAGAATTCACCAATTATGAAACTGACCAAGAACAATACAATCGCCAGATAATAAAAGTAAAGTCTGACTTTATCTTCTCGCCTCACTGTTGTATCTGCTTGTTCTGTTTCACTTTCTGGAATGTCTGTTTGGTTAGTACCTATTGCTGGAGGATTGATCAAGTAAGACAGATATCTTCGAAATTTACTCCCTGACCCGTTCTTCATCCATGGAATAACAATGATAGACACACACACAGCTACAATGGGTAACAATATTGCTATGATTGTCGCTTGATCCAGAGTGAATTCGAGAAACGCCATCATCCTGTATCTCTCTCCTAAACGATTATTGAGAGACCATGATTCTCAGCTAAATGGATTCGTAGTCTCTCTGCTAATTTTTCTGTATCATCCAAGTGTTCATTCTTGATGGGTGTGCGATATCTCACATATTGAACGTATCTAGATTCATTGTAGATTCTCTCAACAAGAGCCAACATTCCTGGTATCACAAACAATGCTAGTGTGGGTAGCAGATACACTACATATCCAAGTAGTCCTGTAGCCACAACTGCAGCCATCATACGAATGGCACCGTGATTCAGAGTTCGTCTTACAGAGATATTCAACTCCGATGACTGAACTCCTTGAGGAATCTCTTTTTTCCTAATCCGTGCGTTGTACATTTTACTTTCCACGTTTTATCGTTCCGTAATTACGGAACGTTCTGATATTCCCTTACGTTCTGTATATATAAACCATTCCAACAACGCCAATTGTAAACAAAAGTAGAGAGATTCCGCTTGAAAGGCTAGTCAGTGTCATAGGCTAACATTGTGAAGTAAGTGTTGCTAAAAAACTACAAAATAAACAAGATAATAAGGAAACATACCCAGCGAAGATGTGCAGGCTACATAACAACGAGCACTTTTCAGATATGGTTTCGTGAGGGGACATTCCCGTTTCGTACATCCAAGGAAGAACATCGCTAGTTTTGAGACATCGCCTGTTAATCGCTAGAGCGAGAGATTTACAATGGGTTATCAAGAACGAGAACCAATAGAAGCAACTGTGGCAGAACTTAAGCCACGAATGAAGAATATTACAATCACCTTCAAAGTAGTCGAAATAGGCGAAGAACGCGAAGTTACTTCCCGAGGAGATGGCAGCACACACCGAGTCGCAGATATCACGGTGGGTGATTCAACTGGAATTGTACAGGTTCCTCTCTGGGATGATACTATCGATGCAGTCGCAGCAGGTTCAACATACCTCTTGAAGAACGGATACACAGGTCTCTTTCGAGGGAATCTACGTTTGAATGTAGGTAAGTACGGTGAGCTAGCTGAAGCTGAGGAAGCTATTGAAGAAGTAAACATGGAAGTAGATATGTCAGCTGAAGAGCACGAAGATGATCGCCCCCGACGACGTTACGGTGGCGGTGGCGGTGGCTATGGTGGCGGCGGTAGAGACCGCGGTGGTGGTGGCTACGGTGGTGGCGGTGGCTATGGTGGCAGAGACCGTGGTGGCGGTGGCTATGGTGGCGGTGGCAGAGACCGCGGTGGTGGCGGCGACAGACGTCGTAGATACTAGTTAGCACAAAATACTTCACAACTATTGCAAGATGATGTGTCGGGTGTCCTCTGGATTGCCCGTCACTTTCTTTCTTTTTTACAAGCATCTTTAAGTCTGAATTCGCAACGACTGATCTGTGGTCTAGATGGCTCGTACATATCTCACTCCTGAGATTCATAGGAAGCGAATCGAACGAGTTCAAAATCTATTGAACGATGATGGCCTAGAAACCTTCCTTGTGTTCAATTCAAAGAACATCTTCTATCTTACAGGTCTTTCTTTTATTCCGACCGAACGACCCATCATTCTTATTCTTCACAAGGGTGAAGTGAATTTCTTCGTACCTTCATTGGAGATTGACCATGTGGAACATCAGGTACCATTTGTCTCTCAGGTTTTCTCATATTTTGAATATCCTGATGTTAAGCATCCTATGTATCATTTAGCTGAGAATCTTATGAAAGAACTAAAGATTCAATCCAATAAGGTAGCTTCAGAGGCAGCAGGTGCATCTGGTTATTGGGGATACAAGGGTCCAAGTCTGGAAGATGTCACTGGTTTAAAATTCAAACAGCTTCCTGATATGATAATGGATATGCGCGTCATCAAGGAACCTGAAGAAATTGAGCTGATGCGAGAATCCTCCAAATGGGCAGCTAGAGCGCACAAGTATCTTCAAAATTTCACAGAGTTAGGAGCGAACGAGATTGATGTGACAATACGCGCGAGTACACAGGGGTCTCATGATATGGTTCAAGAATTAGGAGATACATATCGACCTACTGGATTTTCTATGTTTCCAGCAATTGCTCTGTATCGCGGCCAGATAGGACCCAACTCTTACTTTCCGCATGCTCTCTCAAGAGGTCTTATGTTCAAAAAAGGTGATACCCTAGTAACAGGAGCATCTTCTGATGTATATGGCATTCATGCAGAACTTGAACGAACTATGTTCATGGGAGAACCTTCAGCAAGGCAAACAGAACTGTTTGAAGCTATGTTAGCTGCACAGGATGCCGCTCTTGGAGCTGCTGGTCCAGGTGTTAGATGTGCTGATGTTGATAAGGCTGCAAGAGATGCCTTCAATGCAAAGAACGTCTTTCATCTGGTTCGTCATCATACAGGCCATGCTCTTGGTATGGAAGGACATGAACGCCCCTTCCTAGACATTGGGTCTGAAGATGTTCTTCAACCTGGAATGATCTTCTCATGTGAACCTGGAATTTATGAACAAGGGCTGGGAGGGTTCCGACATAGCGATACATTTGTTGTGACTGAAGATGGAATAGAGATTACTACAAAGTATCCCCGAGAGATTTCAGAACTCATAATTGAATGATATCTGCCTTTATGACATATTCTTTACTGATTTCTTACGTGTACCCATTGCTCTTTTCATTAAGATGGAATACATTGCTCTGGACATCTGTGGCTTTGGATTACTAATAGGTTCATTAGCCATCTTCGCTGAAAGATGCAATCCAATCTTTTCCATAACCACCTCGATTTTTCGAAGTCCATCTAGAGTTGTTCTAAGACCCATTTCTAAAGATAGACAAACTTGGAATCCATAAGCTGTCATCCAAAGATCATCAAGATGCACAGAGTCCTGTGGCTCTGTTGTCATGCCAATCTCATTCATGTACACGTCGTATAGAACTAGTTTCCTTCCTACAATTGGAACGACTAGATTCTCTATCTCTTTCTTTCGAAGCTCTACAATTCTAGGTATGAGCATGGCTGCTGGAGTTTCAAGCATCTTCCCAATATCTAGAAGCACCGTTGTCCCTCCCGCATCGAATTGTTCTAAGAGTGTTTCAACCAAGGTATGTCTGAGGAAGCTCTGGATGTCCACAAGATCAGAATTCTCAGGAATATTTTCTAAGGCTGTTGAGATGTCGTAATCACATCCATAAAACTCCTCTAATCCCATTCCTTCTAGGATGTCCCAACCGACCTCTAGCCAGAGCTCATCACTAACACTATCTCGTACTTCTTTGGCAAAAGCTAGGAATTCAGTGAATCCATATCTTTCAATGACACCAGCTGATTTGATCTTTGAAATTCTGTCGAATATTTCTTTAATACTAGCTTCGGTCAAGTCTATGCATCCACTCATGAAATCAGGAGTTTTGCCTGTGCACCGCCCTGTTTATTATTATCCCTTCGTAAATGCATTGTTTGTTAAAATCGGCAGTGACATAAGCATGAATCTGTCCAAATCGAAAAATTAGAGGTCACCCGATGGACGACAGGGATAATCCAGGAATTGTGGACAACACTGATGAAATGGCTAGAAAGAAGCCAGGTCGTCTAGGTCTTAGTTCCAATCTCTGGAGATTAGCTGCTGTGCTAGCGATTGCTCAGTTTTCTACAGCTCTCTGGAAATGGGAATTCAGTGTCTTCCTTGAGGGATTTCTAGAGCCTTGGCAGATGGGTGTGATCTTTTCCTCTGCAACATTTACTGGTCTTGTTGCGAGCATCTTCTCAGGATATATTGCAGATTTTATTGGACGTAGACTGACTATTGCTTTAGGTTTCATTCCTGTTTCAATAGGACTCTTCTCGCTAGCATATTTTCCAGTTTGGCCATTTATCCCTGTCCAATATGGATTAGTATGGTTCGGAATGAGCACTTCTAGATTGATGGCTAGAGCTATTCCAGCAGATGAGATTGCATCAGATGAAGGATCAAATCCTGCAAGACGTTTGATGATGGTAATGATGCCTCTATGGTTCGTAGATGGATTAGGTCCACTCGTTGGATCAATCCTCTTTGGTGCTGGATTTGAATCGAGAGACCTTCACCTGATAGGAGCTTTTTGCGCTATCCTTACTTTCGTTGCAGCTATTGTGTTGGTCAAAGAATCGTTAGGGTCTGAAATTATTAAGCGAGCTCGAGCAGGACCCAAGATTGCTATTCGAAATCTAGGTCGCTATTACTGGTTAGTAGCAATTGGTATGGTTGGTTTCACCTTCTCTTGGATGATGTCTATCCCCTTAGTAGGAAATATCTGTGTAGGACCTTGGGGTGTCGACAGGATAACCTATGGTTTGACATGGAGCTTGTTCTCAATGACCGCAGCTATGGTCATGTATCCTGCTAGTACGTTTGCTGATCGAAATCTGAAGGCTGCACTGTTAGTGGGCATTGTTGGAAATGGAGTTATTTTCCTATGGTTCAGTATTGGTTCCGGTGCACTAATGATGTATATTCTCAACTTTGTTTGGGCTATTCCATTTGTGTTGTTTATTGGGGCTGAAAGAAGCATAATTGTTTTAGTTGTGTCAGAAGAAACCAAAGGTCGTGCACTGGGAACTTACGATTTGCTAATGGGATTAGTAGGAATGGTTGCACAGTTATTTGGTGCAATGATTTGGGAGGTCACAGACAGTCTTCGTTTTGTTTACGGTCTAGCTGGTACTATTGCAATCGTAAACTCGTTATTGCTTTTTGTAATTCTTGTATACATTAAATTGCCAAAGAATCGAGCAGAAACCTAATTATTGCAGCTCGCCTGTTTCAGAGAACAGGGTTCTGAATTTTATTGGCTCATCAAATCTGACCTAATAATGATTCATACCATTCATGATTGGTGTAACTCTTTCTGGATTGAACCTTCTCTTTTTTATATTGATGACTAGCTACATTTCTTTATCAATGACCATGTACTTGAAAATATCCGAGGCGTAGACGATGTCAGATGCAACTCAAGATACCCAGTGGATTCAGAAAGTTATGGAAGTAGTTCATGATGGTAGGATTGTTATTCAGGACGAAGATATCGTGATGGCTAACGAAGTATTTTCTGATATGCTTGGATACCCAATTGACGATGTACTTGATATTGCATTAGAGGATGTTGTTGAACCTCAAACCCGGAGACGAGACAGCGATCTCTTTGAAAAACTCTACTCCGGTGAAATTATGTCACAGTTTCCCACCCGGCTTGTATCGAAGAATGGACAGATTGTTCATGTTGAGATTAAACCAACTTCAGTGACATTCGATGGAGCATCTGCAATTCTTGCGTGTGTACGAAATGTATCCACACAAGTAACTCTGGAAACCACAGTAACTGAACTCGAAAATAGATTTGCTACGCTTTACGATATGTCTCCAGTAGCGTACTTTATGCTTAGTAAAAACGGTTCTATAGAACAGGTAAACGCTGCAGCAGAAGAGCTTCTAGGTATTGAAGCTGAAGAACTAATAGGTAAACCAATTTCTCAATTCCTTCCTGAGCCTAAACCCGGATACGATCCTGCTGCTGAGATTGTTAGAGAAGTCTTGCGTGGTAAGAGTGTAAAAGGTCTCGAAATGGAGATGTTTTGTGGAAATAATAAGACAATCTGGATTAGTGCTTCATCAAGGGCATTAGATTCCGGACCTGAGAGACCCGTAAGCATCGGATTCACTGCGATAGACATAACTCGTCGACGTGCAATGGAACAGAAGCTCATGGCTGAGAGTGAACGTGCCAATTTGTACATGGAGGTCATGACAAGTGACTTGAATATGACCAACCAAAATGTCATTTTTGCTTTAGAGGATCTAAGTATATCCTTAGAACTTCCTGAGCGCCTTCAAGTTCTCCTAAGTGAAGCTTCATGGAGTCTTCGAAATGCAGCGAGAATGATTGCAAATATGGGTGTCTTAATGTCCCTTCACCATGAACCACCTGTGAAGACACAGACTAAGTTGCTTCCCCATTTTAACAAAGCGATTCGCGAAGCAACTAGAGACTTTGAATGGAAGACTCTTGATGTTAAATCTAACATCGCTGATATTTCCTACGAAGTAAACGGTCATGCCTTTATGTGGTATATCTTCTTCAATATCATTCATTTTAGTGGACGTTCAGACGTTAGTGATAAAGTCAGACTAGAAATCAATGCTGAAATGACCGAAACTGATGATATGCTTCGGATAGAGTTCTTAGACTTCGGTCCAGGCATCCCTGATGATCAAAAATCTCAGATATTCAGGAGAGAAGGAAGTGCTGACGATAAACTGGAAGGTAAGGGTCTAGGTCTAACAGTTGCTGATCGCTATATCTCTGATTTGGGTGGGCGAATCTGGGTTGAAGATAGAGTTTCCAATGATTCATCCAAGGGGAGCAAATTTGTAATCTTGCTTCCACTTTGGAAAGAAGCTCTTCAGCTACCACCAATCATGTACTATAAATCAGACCACTGTATTTTCTGTGGTCCTGTTCTTGTTACTCTCAAATCTGTTCTGAATGAGCTTGGAATCGGAGCATCAGCAATTCATGTCATTAATGTAGATGAGCCCGAATCGATAATTGCAGAGGAAGAACTACCCGCATTACCTACAATCCAAATGGGAATGGACCAACTCTCTGGATTCCTATCAGAGGATGATCTTCGTGAAGCTGTTTCCAAAATGATATTCATGTCAGGAGGTTAGATTAGCTTCTAGGATTGCATGAAATCAATTTTCCTGAGTGCTTATATAGAGAATCAGAGATGTAGGATTAGGGGTGCATGTTTGAATGACGGATTGGATTGAATTCAGTCATGATTGGGCTTACTATATCACACCTAGTACTTTTGAAATGAAAAAAGTTAGAGGAAAAGTTCCTGTAGGTTCTATAGTCCTTAGGAAACAGAAAGAAATCCTTGATACAGGGATGACAATTGTGAATACTGAATATTCGATTGTAAAGGAAGATACTGTTGTAGATTTAGAAGATAAGAGAGCTGCAAATGAGATTCTTGCTAAGTTTCTCATCGGTTACATGAAGGAATATAATGAGTATCCTCCCGGAACCGTTTTTGATAAAGCCTACAAGAATGGAAATGTAGATGTGCTGTACAAAGCTTCTGAATATGATAGGTTCAAGATACGGTTGACCTCAACACTTGTTGGGAGTGATCCTGAGGAATTTCTAATGAATCTCAGAAAGGCAGGTAGAAAGAAATTCATACCTGGAGATGACTGGAAAATCGAACCTGCAAAATCTAGTCGCGCAAGTTGCAAAACTTGTGGGCACAATATCGAAAAGGGTGATTTACGATTGGGTGAACCAACTTATTTTCAAGATCACCTGAATTACAAATGGCATCACTTCGATTGCAAAGCTGATGATATCTGGGGAATTCCAAAAGATAAATTGTTAGGTTATAGTAGTCTAGAATCTAAGATAAAAGAAAGCGTCGAAAAAGCATTGTGGATGTGAGTGAACAGGCTTACCACTCTGTTGCAGTGAGGTCTCGTCGACGAAGTCGTTCCGCTCGTCGTTCTTTTGCTTTCTCAAACCGTTCTTTCTCTTCTTCATTCAAGAGAATGAGCCTGGGAACTTCCTTTGGGTGTCCCTCTTCATCCATAGCTACATAGGTAAGAAATGCTCTACAGTTCTTAGAAGATTCAGCAGTAAAGGGATTTTCTGAGGTCACTCTTACTTCAATCTCCATTGATGTTGTTCCGACATAATTCACCCATGCTTCGAGAGTGACAATATCTTGCTGCCTGATAGGATTTAAAAAATTCAATGAGTCTATTGAAACAGTGACGATTGCACTTCTGCTATGTTTCTTTGCAACGATGCCTCCTAGCATATCAATCCAATCTAGTAACCTCCCACCGTAGAGAGTATCATTATTATTGACATCGTTCGGGAATACCGTCTGAGTCATGATTGTTCTTGATGCAGCAACTTCTTTCTCGACCAATTTCATCCACCTCTATGAATAACAGCTAGATAGCTGAATTAATCTGTTGTGTCTTATCTATTAGTATAGTGAAGGTGAAGCGAATGTCTTACAAGATCAATCCTATTGGCACAGTCAGGAAAAATGAATCTGAGATTTTTCTCGAGATTTTCCCAGAGTACTGGGATGCTGCTATACATCTTGATTTGTTCTCTCACATCATCGTACTCTGGTGGATTGATGGTATGGATACTCAAGCCACCCGTCAGACTATCCTAGCAAATCCCCCTAAGAATAAAGGTCCTGTCCCCTCTGGTGTTTTCTCCTGTCGCTCGCCTGCAAGACCCAATCCGATTGGTCATACTATTGTCAGGATCCTCAGTTTAGAGGGTGAGAAAAAGAGAATTCTCATTGATCATATGGATGCGAATGATGGTTCTCCATTGATTGATATCAAACCATATCTACCGTCATCTGATAGGGTTGAAAACGCTCAGGTTGCTCCATGGTTTCAGAATCTTGAAAGTCGGTACTCGAAGTAATTATGACTATGCGCTTTTCAGAATGTTGATCACTAGAAATGCAAGGGAAACCATAACGATAACATAGGGTAAGATCTTTTCCCGGTGAATTTGCATCCATGCAATTGGATCAACAAAAAATTCCAAGAGAGTAGTCGTCTGTAAAAGTAATTCCTCTTCACGATTCCTTTGATACCCCTATTTGAATTATGAGAGACATCTCGTCGTTTGTTGTGCATGATTTCTCCATTGGACATTTTTATTACCTATTGAATCTTAAAGATTGATGGGGATAATGCCAGAACTAGGTAGAGGTCTTCCAGAATGGGCTAACTATCTACTGAAAGTTCTCTTTGTCTTAATTTTCCCACTTAGAATAAACTGTAGTGATATATCACAGATCCTTTTACTTCCAACAAGTGGATTCCTATTCACACCCGTATCAAATGTAATAATAGCCCTAACGGATTTCTCCTCTGTTTTTTCAATTCTTGGAGTCTATCTTCGCAATTTCATTCTTGGTTGTGTCATTGCATTTCCAGGTGTATTCTATAGCTATAAACTCGCAAGAGCTCCGTTGAGCAAATCCTACTGGATACGCGGAGTCGGTTTCTCAGCTGCAATCTATTTCATAGCTTTAGGTATGTTGATCAATTTAATGCAATCTGGCTTTCAACTGATTGGGGTCTTTAATGAGGATTTCTGGAATTTATACAATAATCTGTTGTTATATCCGACATTAGTATTCGGTGTGTTCATTGTACTCCCACTGGTCTTACGACAAGCTACAAGAATATCTGTACCTCCCGAGCTGCATTATTACTCCGCGAGGGATATCGAATTAGAATCGAAATTCAATCTGACTAGGGAGAAACTATTGAGTACTATTTTCTGGTTGTTTCTCTGTTTTGCTCCGTATATAATCCAACTCGATTATTATGATTGGTTGGGTCGTTACTATTACTCTAGTTTCATGATGGATTATGGTCTGGGGATTTATTCAATGGTCCTGCCTGAATTGTACACTTCATACCTTGGCTGTACGGTCACGATATTCGGTAATATTCCATTTGCTGCTTTTTTTTTGACATTCCATTTTGCCTTTGTGCGGGATGTCTATAGATACCTCAGGAAATCAATTACGCAGCAAAGACTGATAGCTATGGCTGTTTTCAGTAGTTACTTTCCGATACTCATCTCGATGAGTTCGGGTGGTCTACTCTACATTTTTGGTTTTTCCATAGCTCTACCAATCCCAATTCCGATTATACAAATCATAGGATTACTTATGGTAAGATATCATCATCCGCAGACCATTCAATCTGAGCGAGTCTGGCAAGGTGATAGGTCTTTTATGTGGTGGGAAACAGAGAGGAAGGAAGTACCCATTCAGATAACACCTGAAAAACCAATTCGGCAACGCGATGAAGTCATCACTATTCCCGTAGATTATCTACTTGTTTCTAAAGTTCGAAAACTGTTATCGAGAAAATAGTGATACTAGGTCGATTGAAACTAATCCGAATCAAACACCAAGGTCTTTACAACAACTGGAACTACAACATCTTCGATTATAGGTGCTCCAATATCTACAAAGTCGCCTTCCTTCAATGAGATCTCATCAATGGATAGAATCTCATTTTCAATTCCTGTTTCACGTTTCATGATGTTTCCGACAGAGTTACCGATATCCGTGTCAAAGCACATCATAATTGGCTCTTTCTTGGCAACCATATTGGGTAATGCTGCAACAACACCCTTTGAGAATTCCATCAGGTTTTCGTACGAGGGTCTTACTGCATCAACGAACGAGAGAATCATCTTGTCTTCTCCTTCTTTAAGGTCAAATCTCTTCAACGCATCAGTTATTGCTTTCTTGATGCTTTCAGCTGATGCTTTCCGTTTTGGTGTGTGAGGAACAACAACTGGAAGGTTTCGTATCGGATAATCGAGACCTGATGATAGGAAGGTTGTCGAGCCACTCACTTGAAGACTAAAATGCCCTGCTCCGATTACAGTAGCACGAATCCTCTGTTCCGGTTCTCCAATTTGCAGATTAGCTGCTAGGGCTCGAACACTAATTGACTGAGCAAGAATGAGACCAAGGTCATTGAAATTGCTTCCTTCAATCCCGTAGATGAATTCTGCAACACCACCGGAAAATGTGATCTCATCAAGGTCTTCAGTGAAATCGAGAGGTGGGGTCATCATTAGCAGTCTTGTTGTTTCTAACTCATTCTTTCCTTGTATGCTCTCTATAAGTGCTTCAGCAAGGGCATCTGCAATTCGTTG
Source organism: Candidatus Thorarchaeota archaeon (assembly GCA_004524565.1). Classification (GTDB taxonomy): domain Archaea; phylum Asgardarchaeota; class Thorarchaeia; order Thorarchaeales; family Thorarchaeaceae; genus SMTZ1-45. Next base: position 26,363 of record SDNZ01000008.1, on the reverse strand, counting down.
TTTACTATCATCATCGAGAATCTGACCCAGTTGGAGATGAATACCAATCAGAGCTGCCAGCTCTTTTCCTGTATCCTCTAATCTGACTATGATATTGTTCTCATCTGTGGCAATCAATCGCCCACCGACATTAATAGCGGCTGTGGCAGCAACTCTTCCTTCCTTGCAAACAGCAATGTTGGAAGATCCTCCCCCAACGTCAATGTTCATAATAGTCTTTCCAGATAATGCAGATCTAGTAACTGCTCCTGATCCGTATGCTGCTAGTACAGATTCAAAATTTGGTCCTGCTGTTGCTGCTACAAACTTCCCTGTTTCTCCAGCTAGTTCGTTAACGATCCACTCAGCATTTTCTTTCTTGGCTGTTTCTCCAGTTATGATTACTGCTCCCGTATCAATATCGGACACAGTAATTCCTGCTTCTCTGTAATCCTCTAGTAAGAGTTCTTTAAGGGCTTGGAAATCAACATTGTATTGATCTTTGAATGGAGTAAGATGAATCGGTCCGGAGTGGAGTATCTTTCTATCAACAATCTCAAATTTCTCAGTTGGAACCTTTGTATTCTTTTCCAGAACAATTTTGCTGAAAACAACATGACTTGTGGATGAGCCTATGTCAACCCCCACACTAGTGAGTTCTCTCCGCTGAGTTTTAAGAATCAATAACCACTCCAGTCTAAGTCTGATAGCGAGCGCAGCTTTGTAGCGCCTTTTAGGTTTGTGATTTCGGCTACTTTTTGTCATGAACCATAGGTTTCAAATTACCGTTTAGCACTATATGATTGAATCACCATGGATGTAATAAAAGCAATCCGAGAACGGAGAAGTATTCGAAAGTACAAATCGACTGAAGTAGAAATGGAGAAGATTCATACGATTCTCCAAGCAGGAAGATGGGCTCCTTCAGCCTCCAATAAACAGCCTTGGCATTTTGTGGTCGTTCGAGATGAAAATATGAGAAAGAAATTCGCTGAGGTTCATGATTATGGACGATTCATGGCGGAATCTCCTGTGGTTATTGTTGTTCTTGGCGACCCTGCAAAGCATAGTAGATACCATCTTGCTGATCCTCACAACGCGGTTCAAAATATGTTATTGGCAGCTCATTATGAGGGGCTTAATACATGCTGGATGGGTATCAGAGACACCGATATCGAACCCAAGTTCAAGGAACTTCTTGGGATTCCTGATGAACTTAGGGTGATATGTTCAATCTCTGTTGGCTATGGTGATCAAGAGCGAAGTAGTTCCAGATTCCCTCTAGAAGATATCGTATCGTGGGAAATATATGGGAATAAGGTAGAGTGAGATATTATGTCAGGATATCGAGATCTAAGTTTTCTTCTCAAAAATATGGAACCAGTTCAAGTACCTGGTTCATTTATTTTTACAAAAATATCGGGAGAGACCTTGGAGACCCTTGGTTCATCTCCTATATTGGTCTATAGAGAAGCTGAGGCTATTACAGTGATTTTGACGAAAGAAATAGCAGAAGCACACTCTCTTCCCTATGAGAGTGTCTGGAGTCTAATCTCGCTCACAGTACACTCAGATTTGGAAGCAGTTGGTCTTCTTGCTAAAGTTACAGGTATATTGGCTGATGCAGGAATTACTACGAATGTTGTATCTGCTTACTATCATGATCATCTCTTTGTTCCACAGCAGAGAGTACAAGAGGCTTTGATAATACTCAAGAACCTTTCAAACTCTATAGTTGAATAATGATCTCCTTGGCTTTCTTCCCACTCATAAACGCGATATCGATACGCCCGATGTGAACACGCTGTACGGACTTCTCAGTAATCTGACTGTCAATAACTGCTTGAGGATTTGATTCAAGGGAATTAATCATGATTCGAAGAGCATGCTCCTTCTCTTGAGTGTCTTCGATGAAAACTACCTGACCCTTGAATTGGGTGGTTGCATAGAGATGGTCACATGCTCCTTCTATATACCCATAATCCTCGATTGCCTGTCCCCAGACAGTATTATGCTCGGAAAGAATATCAACTTTTTTTCCTTCACGGGCACAGTGGAAATAGATGCAGTTCTTTTCTCTATCATACCCGTGACTTAGAGTCACCAGATATGGAACATCATCTTGACACATTGCAATCGTGATGTATTTTGCCTTCTCCAGAATCGATATCATTTCCTCTTTACTTTCTATTGCTTTTTCCTTCCTTCTAATTTCCTTCACAATTTTCACCAATAATCTGTCTACTCGGATGCTCTAGCACCTAGAAATACTGAGATATGAATTGGCAATTGTGCGAAAATGTACGTTATGCCTACCCATGGACCACTTAGAAAGGTGGGGTCAGTCATTTCATGAACACCAATCAACCAATCTGAGAAGATGAACATTAGGAATCCTACAAAGATCAATATTCTAAATGCAATTGGAAATTCATCAAACCATTTTGTCAATGCAAATCCCAATACTGTAACCAGTAATATTCCATAACCTAAGAGACCGATGCTTAATTCAAGCGCTGAAGGATTAAAGACCGTAAAGAAGAAGAGGAGCAAAACAAGGACAATGCAAACAATCCAGATTAGCAGATTCCTAATGATGAGTCCTTCACCTTTCTTTCGTAGCAATGGAGACCTATCTTTGAGTCCCACTAGATATATGACATGACCAATACCGAACAGAATTACTCCATTCAGGATAGCGATTGGTGTAATGTAAAAGATACCTGCCATTAGCAAATCTCCAATGAATCCACAAATCATTCCAATGAACATCAATAATGAGAATTTACCCCAGCTACCACCCCTTAGATCAATATAATTGATTAGAGCTAGAATTACAATAATTCCTGATGACGACAGAAACCAGGGATTTGAGTTCGAAGTAAATACGAAGATGGCTAGAAGTGATAGAATCACGATGATAACTAGCAACCGAATGTAATCTATCGTTGATCTTAGATATTTTCCCAACACGTTACTTTCACCTACTTGAACTAACTTTCTTAACGAATTGCAAACAGAGGGTTAAGGGTTTCGAATTCCCAAGGCAAGGCTTTTCTGGACTTCTTCTCAATCCCTATACATGATGGAACTCTCTGATATTCGACAAGCATATGATCGGATAAAGGACCATATTGTGAAGACTCCAATTATGACTTCAACCACAATTAATGGAATGACTGATTGTACAGTATACATCAAGTGCGAGAATTTTCAGAGAGTAGGTGCTTTCAAATTTAGAGGTGCTCTAAACACAGTCTCTCAATTGACCGAGGAAGAGAAACAGAAGGGAGTTGTTGCTCACAGTTCAGGTAACCATGCTCAAGCACTAGCATTAGCAGCAAGAATGTTGGAGGTGAAAGCAACAATAGTGATGCCAAACAACTCTCCAAAAGTAAAAGTTGCTGCTACAAGAGAATATGGAGCTGAGATAGTATTCTGCGAGAACTCAACTGAAAGTCGTGCTGCTGTTGCAAGCGAACTTGTAGAAAAACATGGATATACCTTGATTCATCCCTATAATGATCACAGGATAATCGCAGGAGCTGGCACTGCAGCCCTAGAACTTATCGAGGAGGTAGGCAAACTCGATTACGTTTTTGCTCCAGTCGGAGGAGGAGGTCTCTTAAGCGGTACTGCAATCACAACAAAGGGGCTTTTTCCGGATTCAAAGGTCATCGGAGTAGAACCTCAAAATGCAGATGATGCATATCGCTCATTCAAAGCTAACAAGATCTTCCCCAGTGAATATCCCAATACTATTGCTGACGGACTGCGAACGCAACTCGGGCAACTGACATTCGAAGCTATCAAGAAACACGTTGATGAAATTATCTTAGTGTCCGAACAGGAAATAGTAGATGCTATGAGACTATTCTGGGAAAGGATGAAATTAGTAGTGGAGCCATCCGGAGCGGTTTCTCTTGCTGGCCTTTTAAAAAAGGGGAAGAGTCTTTCGGGATCTATAGTTGGAGTAATCATAAGTGGCGGGAACATAGACTTGACCGATTTCTTCGATTCATATTCAAAACAGATTAATTAGAATTTATTCCCCGGTGCCTTGGAATCCAAACAACGAATTCTACACCTTGATTTGGGTGATCAGGGACACGGTCTCGCACACTAATACGTCCACCATATTTATCGCAGATTTGTTTTGACTGATGTAGACCAATACCACCATATCTTCTAGAAACATCAAATATCTCCCGTTTGAGAGATTCTGAGATTCCTGCTCCATTGTCCGCTATTGAAATCTCGTATCCTTCACCATTCTTGCGAAGTTGTACCCAAACCTGTCTTTCTGCTCTAGGATTGTGCTCTATTGCATTTTCGATTAGGTTTGAAAAGAGTTGTTCCAAGAAGTCATCTGCTTCAATGATTGCATCTGCATCTTTCAGAGTGATTGCAATGTCAGCATCTTTGTATAGATCCATCTGAGCCATCACAACAGACTCAAGTATTGGAGCAAGTTTTGTAGGTCTCAGAGGTACTGACATTAGTGGTTCCGTGACCTTTGCCTTAGATATCATTCGCTGACATCTTTCTACAGCAGACACTACTTGACCTAGTATTCGTCTATCATCTGGGTCTGTAAGTCTTGCTTCCATGACCATTGTACTTCCTAGAATGATCTGGAGTTGATTCCGGAAATCATGAGACATGAGATCCAAGTAAAGCATAGCACGCTCTTTCTGTGTTCGTATACTTCTTTCAGCGTTAAGTCTGTCTGTGACGTTCATAGCAACTAGTTGAATTGCAGACCTGCCATCAAATTCTACTTTTCGTCCAAACATCTCCAACCATTGCATATCTCCGTCTTTTTGAAAAATTCGTATTGGCATGGGGTCTCTCTTAGGCTCATCTCCCGCCATAAGGTTCTGAAGCCTACTCATCACTGTATCAAGGTCTTCAGGATGAATAAGGTTTTGAATTTCTGATGGTGAGAATACTAACACTTCTTCTACACTGTATTCAAGAAATCCTGCAAAGGCTGGATTAGTATAAAGGATTTTCAGTGGTAGTGCTTGAACAATCATAATTCCCTGAAAAGATTGATCAACAAGGGTTCTATACTTTAACTCAGAATTAATCAGAGTTACTTGAGCGAGTTTCCGCTCTTCTATGTTTCTTGCAACACCTAGTACTCCAATTGGTATATCATTCTCGTCACGCATGAATGTTCTTGTGACTTCTACCCATACAAGAGCTCCATTTTTCTTCTTCAGTCGAAGCTCTAAAGGCGGTGCTTCTCCTCTTGAGTGCGGTTTCTCTGACTTCTTTTCTGATTCCAGAGCATTGCGAATGGCTTCTATTGCAATCCATACCGACTCTGGAGCCATTAACTCGATTAAAGAAATGCCCAGTAACTCATCACTTGTGTATCCCAGAAGAAGCTCGATTGAAGTACTCAGATATGTTAGATTGAGCTCAAGATCTGAAGTAAATATCACGTCACTAACATTTTCTGCAAGGAGTTGGTATCGCTTTTCAGTATCTACTAGTGCTTCCTGAACTCTTCGATGTTCTGTTTTCTCGAACAATTGACTAAGGTATCCTCTGATTCCCCCACTGGTTCCATTTTCAGTTTTCAAAGGTGTGATAAAAGAATCAAGAACGATTTTCCCTGAACGACTAGTTTTATACAATCCTGCTTCCTTCACTTTATCAAAATCAAACTCGCTCTCAAACGAAACTCTTTCGCCCCTGATGAGTTGAGCCTTAATATCACTTGGAAGATTGGGATCATCAAAAAGACTGAATCCAATGATATCCTGAATATTGGATATACCTCCAATATTCAGAGCCGCTTTATTTGCAGTGATCAATATTCCGTTCTCGTCAAATAATTCGATACCACTCTGCGATTCTTCGAAAATAGTCTTCATCATCTCAGAGCTTTCTTCTAATGCCACTCGAGATTGTCTGATTTCTGTGATATCCGTCATCACTGCAAATGATCCCTGAATCTCACCATCCTCACCTATTAGTGGTGCTCCAGATACAATCGTTGGGACTACCTCACCGTTCTTCTTTGTCCACTCTAACTCATATTGCGTTGATTGACCTTCTGACCGTCTTCGAATATTTTCCCGCAGAATCTTCCTATTATTCTCGTCAAGAAAATCAGTGATATGTTTCCCAATCACATCCTTAGGTGTATAGCCTAAGATGCTTGCAAATCGTGCATTGACATAAGTGAAGATTTTGTCATTATCAATGACACCAAATCCATCGTTCATTGATTCAACTAAAGCTCTGTATCGTAAAGCTTGTTCCTCATTGCTGAGTTCTGAGTGTGAGTTATTTTGAGGCGTGTCTGTCATCAGAAGTATCACTCGTGAACGCAATCTCTTGCTGAGATTGTACTCGCTTTGAATTTTACCCATATAGTCTTCTCTAGGATGTAAACCAATCTCTTAATCAAGAGAACTATTAGATTCGGTGAACTCTCCCTACCATTATTGTACGCTTCTTTGGATATCGGTATTCAGAAATCGAGAAGTAAAAACACTCTGTATACAGAATAGGTCGACCAGTTGTTTCGTTGGATTATGCATATAGACATGGACGCATTTTTTGCTTCTGTGGAACAATACCGGAATCATCCTGAACTAGTGGGTCAAGCTGTTTGTGTAGGTCATGATCCGAAGAAAGGAACTGGTCGCGGGGTTGTTAGAGCAGCATCATATGAAGCTCGGGCAAAAGGTATCCATTCTGGGATGCCTGTATCCCAAGCTTATCGATTATGTCCTGAAGCCATATTTGTTGGTGGTTCGTTTGAGAATTACAGTATAGCTTCTGATGAATTTATGGAGATACTTAGAGAATTTGCAGATGGTGGAAGCGTAAGAAGAGCAAGTATCGACGAAGCATACATCGATGTTAGTGAAGCAGTTCAGCTTTATGACAGTCCTCGTGATCTGGCTCTTGAGATTCAAGAAGAGATTCGAGTACGAACTTCATTGCCCTGTTCAATTGGAATTGCTCCTAACATGTCTGTAGCTAAAATTGCCACTGGTATGAATAAGCCACGAGGTATTACTCTAGTAGGACCCGATCCTCTTGATGTAGAAAAATTCCTGGAACCTCTCCCAGTCGATGCATTGAATGGAGTTGGACGGAAGACAACTGAACGTCTTCAAAAATTCGGGATTGAAACATTAGGTCAAATTCAGCGAATGACAATTCCTGAACTATGGCCTGCGATGGGTCGTGGTTCAGTGTGGATACACCGTCGGGCAAGAGGTTTTGATGAGCGACCAATTATTGACAATGGACCTCGAATCCGGAAATCGATAAGCAAAGATAGAACATTCATGGAAGATGTTGAACCTGAGAATGTGAACTATCTTCATGAATCTCTGGAAAAGATGTGCAAAAGAATAGGTGATAAATTAGTAAACAAAGCACTCAGATTTAGAACTGTAACCGTAAAGGTGCGTTATAGCGATTATTCGACCATTCAACGAAGTAGAAGTATACCTGTGGAGTCTGATGACACTTCATTATTACAAAAAGTAGCAATTGATCTTTTTGAGCAGAAAAGGAACCACAATAAATCAGTGCGATTAATTGGTGTGAAGGTATCTCAATTAACTGAGGTTTCAGAGCAGTTATGTCTCACTGAGTTCATGTAAAATATCCCTACTTCTTAGTAAGCTCACCACTATCAACATCTAACACTGCAGTCTTCATTCGAGCATTCAATTTTGTGGTAAGTCTAGCAATTCCTTCAATGTATGACTTATCGAATTCGTCACTCAACAGTGTTGCGTACCCCATTATGTTTTGCAGAATTCCAATTACATCATGAGATAGTTTGTGTATGAATTCACCTACAACTTTCTGAGGAATCATTTTCATTTGAGAACATTCCTTACGAGCAAGTATCTTTGTAATCGTGCTTTGGATTGTTTTGAATTGTTCTTTGGTGTCTGGTCCTTTAATGATGTAATGATCTGCTCCTAAGTTCAGTGCTTTAATCACAACATCTTCACTTGAATGACCTGTCCAGATGATAAACCCTGTATCATCTCCACCCGACCGTAGTGCTTCCAATAAATCAAGTCCTGTCGAATCTGGCATCAGGTAATCTGCTATAATGATATCAAATTCTTCACGTTCTATTTTTTGCAGAGCACACTTCACAGAATCTGCTACTATAATTTCCAACGTAGGCTCTGTCTGGCGCAAAAGTATCCTTGATATATCTAGCAAATCTACATCATCATCAACAAGTAGCACTCGAGTATTCACTAGTCTCTCACTCCCAGTAAGATTCTCCTCCAAGAGTATCCACTTTTAATAGACTACCAGTATAGATTTAGGTTTTCGTGTTGCAGCTCAGTTCATATTTTGGGTTTGGATATGAATCTCTATTAGAGCGTGCGGCTGCATAAACCGAATTGGTGTGTAGAAAAATCATGTCATCACAACAACGCATTAGAATTGGAACCTTTGTTGAACGTCCAAATAGGTTCTTGGCATATGTTGACGTTGATGGAGAAATCGTAGAAGTCTTTGTCCCCAATCCCGGTAGAATGTATGAATTAATGATACCTGGGAAACAAGTCTTCATCCGAGATAATCCTGCTCCGCACAGAAAGACATCCTTTGACATGATTGGTGTCCGTCATGATGGTGTTCTCATATCCCTCGATTCAAATCTTCCAAATCGATTTATGAAGAACCTTCTCGAGTCTCATCAACTCCCTTTTTTCACAGGCTACTCAAAGGTCATCTCTGAACCAAGAGTATATGGTGGAAGGTTTGATTTTCTCCTGGAAGGTGAGTCTAAACGGGCTTACATAGAAGTGAAGTCATGTACACTTGTGGTGAAACGAAGGGTACTGTTCCCCGATGCACCAACATTACGAGGCGCACGACACATGAAACATCTAGCCCATGCCTTGACTTCAGGGGATGTAGATGATGCAGCTGTCGTCTTCGTAATTCAACGACCTGATGCAGACATATTTTCACCTCATGATGGGAATGACCCAAAGTTCGGTGATGCACTTCGAGAAGCACATAAACAAGGTGTCCGGATCATCCCTCTTCTAACTAATGTCGTTGATTGGAATCTAGAATTCGTGAAGACAATACCGTACGATTTAGGTCCGATAAAAGACATACATTTCGAATAGTCCAATACTACTTTGACCATTTACTTCATATGTCCTGAAATCTAGTACAAATTCAAGTACGACATAGATTTGGAGAGATTCAACCAGTGATTCAGAGAGCTAATGTTGAACAGATGAAGAGCAGCGAGCTTCTACGATTAGCTCGAGTCCTCAAATTACCAATCCTTGACCGAAAGATTGCACGGGAATCACTAGTTGATAAGATCATGGTGGAAATCGAAGCTCGCAATAAGCGTGAATTTATTGAAATGAAATTAAACAGTCCTGCAATTAAGATTGAAAATCTAATCAAACGCTTCGGAAAGAAAGTTGCAGTCTGGGGACTCAATCTCAAAGTTAATCCTGGTGAAATTGTAGGTCTCGTCGGACCGAACGGGGCTGGTAAAACTACAACACTTCGAATTCTTACTGGAATCATTAAACCCACCTCAGGATCTGTAGAAGTTGATGGTTATGACATGTTGGATAATCCGATTCCTGCGAAGAGTGCAATTGGTTACATTCCTGAAAAACCAACATGTTATCCAAGTCTCACAGTGCGAGAATATGTCACATTCATGGCACGTATCTATGAAGTACCAAACGAAATTGCTCTAGTTCGTATGCGGCAGTTCGTCGATATGTTTCAACTAGATGAATATCTTGACTCTTATATTGGTACACTTTCAAAAGGAAATTTGCAACGTGCTCTACTTGTAGGAATTTTCGTTAGAGACCCTCCTTACGTGCTTGCCTTGGATGAGCCAATATATGGTCTTGATCCTCGAGGTGCATGGAATCTGAAAGCCTATTTGCGACAGCTTCGGGATGAAGGTTCAGCTATACTAATATCTACGCATATTTTGGAAGTGGCTTCTGATTTATGTGACAGATTCGTAATCATGAATGAAGGTTCTGTAGTTGGTAGAGGGACATTAGAAGAATTACTGGCATCTCAAAAGGAAGCCCGTTCATTGGAGGAAGTATTTCTTAGTTTAACAGGTGGTATTCCCGAATAGGTGAATAGAATGAAACCATCAACATTTCGAATCATACGAAACGAAATACAAATGTTATACAATCAGTTCAAGCAAGCAATAACAATCCCATCCATGCTTCTCTTCTATGGTGTAACTCTGATAGGAGTTTTCTTTGTCAGTCTCGTTGTTTCCTCTCTGCTGTCCTTTGCACCTATAATATCACAACTTGGTACATTGCTGGAAACTACTATTGATCGTGGAATGTTTTTTGGTGCGTTCGCAATCCTGAGTGCTTCATCAGTTATCACAGGTTATTTTGGACTTGGTCCTGCCGCAATTATAACATCTGAAGATGAAAATCTACTTCTTCCTGCTCCAGTGAAACCCTACCAAATTTTTCTTGGTCGGTATACACGACGGATCGTTAGAAAAATGGCTTTTACGATACTAGGTATATTGGCTATCTTTCCTCTTCTTTTATCAGCCAATATTCTGTTCTTCTCAATAATCTTCATTCTATTTTGTATGATCATATTCTTCGAGACCAACTATTTTCTTGGAGCAATGAGTTCGTATATTCGTCTATATGTTGGACAGCGATACAAGAGTCCTCTACGATATATTGTAGTTATTCTCATTGGACTTGTAATGTTAATCCCAGCTATTCCATCATTCACATCAACATTTACAGTCGCCTATGTATTCCCATCGAATGCTTTTGCATTAGTGATTACTGAGATGACTGGTGTCTTCGCTCTAGATGTTCCTTTTCTTCTCGGAGCAGGTCTTCAGTTGATGATGTATATAATCTGCCTACTGCTTACAGCAAGCATCACAGGTTACGATTATTATGAGGTCTTCTCTGCTTCGAAAGGAAGTGAAGAAATCGAAGGCCGATTTAGCAAAGTCATACGTGGAAATATTGATTTCTCCAATTCACGATTCAATGATCCCACCGTCTGGATAATGCTCAAAGATTTTTGGAGTCGATTGCGCTCACCATTTCAAATATGGAAATACATCTATGCAGTTGTAGGAATGATTTTCGTACTCTACCTTAACCTGTTTCATCCAGTCTGGTTTAGACCCTTGGTAGTTCCGCCTGATCTTGCATTTGCAGTTGTTCCTGCGTTTGTGCTAATGCTGATTCTCTTGGTGCAGATGTCAAGTCTTACTTCTATGCTAAGCTTTGTTGATGAAAAGGACAATGTCTATCTTCTGAAAGCAAGTCCATTCAAATCAAAAGATATCGTACTGGCAAAATTCCTCCTGAGTTTTATGGAGGTTGGAATTGCCGCAATTCCAGCATGTGGATTTCTTATCTACATCATGCGGGTTGAAGGATACCTTGCGTTGATTACGCTTGCGGCACCACTTGTAATTCTGTTCACAGCTACTGGAGTTGCTGTAGGAGCGTATGTTCCCGTCATGACTAATGATCCAAAAACACTACCTGTTCCTCTTGCATTTTCATATCCAATCATCAATCTATCCCTTGGAACAGCAATGGTCTTGGTCGTTGCAGTTTTTGCTGATAGTCTATTGGTTCTTATCGCATTACCCGTTTATGTGCTTGGACTTACTCTATTCTTTTTGGCGTCTGCTGTTCGTGCTCTTAATTCCTACAAATAACCTTACATCTTTCGAGCTAGTCTCAGGGCATTTGCAATCACCGCAAACGTCAAACCCATATCTCCGATTCCAATCGCCATCCATAGGGTCAAGAATCCAAGACCTGCTAATACACCAGTAATCGCCTTGACGATCAATGAAGCCGCTACATTCTGGCGCACTACCCTCATTGTCTTCCTTGCCTTCAAGATTAGCTCAGGTACTTTGGTCAGGTCCTGTTTCATCAGAGCTATATCTGAGGACTCAAGTGCAACATCTGATGCTGCTGCTCCCATGGAGACGCCCACATCTGCTTCAACCAAAGCAGGAGTATCATTGATACCATCTCCTACAAAGATGGTAACACCAGATTCTTTCAATTCCCTAACGACTTCTTGTTTTTCATGAGGGAGAAGTTCTGCTCTATATTCGTCAATACAAATTTCTTCTGCAATCTCTCTTGCAACATTATCATCGTCTCCTGTGAGCATTACGGTCCGAATACCCATCATTCTGAGCTTTGAAATTGCAAGCTTGGTCTTCTCTCTTAGTGTATCAGATAGAATGATAGTTCCGAAGTGCTCATCTTCCTGAGCAACATACACCATCGTTCCTGCTCCACAACTATGATCTGCTGTAGATTGAAGTGGTACATGATTTTCTGTTAATAATCTGCGATTTCCAACCAGATATTCTGTATTTTCAATTTGACCAGTGACACCTCTTCCAGGAATCGCAGTGAAGTCAGAGGGTGATGGAACAAGCAAGGACTCTTGACTTGATGCTGCGACAAGAGCACGTCCAATAGGATGTTCAGACATGGTCTCCAAAGAAGCTGCAACAGATAGAATCTCGCTTCGAGTATGATTATTGTGAAGACAGACCTCTTTAACAGAAAGGACTCCTTGTGTCAATGTCCCTGTCTTATCAAATGCAACAATTTCTGTCTTGCTTGCCTTTTCTAAGTAGATAGCTCCCTTAACAAGGACTCCTGTTCTAGCTGAGCCTGCTATTGCTGAAACCATAGTTACAGGAATGGACACTGCAAAAGCACAAGGACAACTCACCACAAGAAGAGTAAGTGCTCGGTAGGCTGCTTCATTGATTGTCATATTGAGGAGTAGTGATACCAAACCAACGAGAATCGATAATGTTAGTACAATCGGTGTATATACTCTAGAAAATTTTGATATAGCCAGTTCGGTGGGAGCTCGTTTCTTTCGTGATTCCTCTACTAGGTGTATGATTTTCGAAAGAACAGTTTCATCAGATTTGCTAGTTACTTCGACTTCAATGTAACCTTCATGATTGATTGTCCCTGCAAATACTTCATCTCCTGCTGATTTTGGAACTGGCAGTGATTCACCGGTGATAGGTGCTTGGTTCACCGTAGTTGCTCCAGTAAGGATAATGCCATCAAGCCCGATTCTTGTGCCTGGTCGAACAACCAGGATATCACCAATCCTAACATCTGTTGATGCCACACAAGCTTCTGCTCCATCGATTTTAACCACTACAGAAGGGGGTTCTAACTCAATTAATGATTGAATCTCTTTTCTGACTCTATCTTCTGCTCTCTCTTCAAGAAGAATGGAAATGAAGAAGAGGAACATAACTGCGGCACCTTCAGCAGGAGCACCAATTATCATCGCTCCAATTGAGGCAGACGCCATAAGGAAATGTTGGTCAAGCCTGCGGCGTAGAAGTCCCCGTACTCCCATCGGGATTACATATCTTCCTGCAGAAAGTGCAGATGAGAGGAATACAACATAGACTAGGATTACTCCTACCTGTAATAATTCTAAAACTATACCTAGTGAGAGCATAATTCCTGAGAAGATTCCAGTTGCAAGTTTCAGACGACTTGCTGTATCGTTTTGGATCGTAGCTGGCGATCCACAAGTGGCACAGTTAACTTCACTTTCCTCTAACATGTTCTTGCGCCCTTGTCATTATATCGACGATGCAATCGTCTTCTATCCGATGATAGACTTTCTTTCCTATCTGCTCATGCTTCACAAATCCCAGGTGCTCAAGCAATTTGAGGTGATGACTAACTCTGCTCGTTGACATGTCTAATCGTTCACCAATGTCTGATACACAAAGTTTTGGTTCCCTGGTTAGTACTGCAATAATCTTGACTCTTGACGGGTCTCCAAGCGCTTTGAACATGGTCACTATATCCTCTATCTCATTTCTCCTGAATTTTACCTTTCTTTGCGCTATACTCATCTGTGTCCTCATACAATTCATCACATTCAAACGTTCTTACGATTGTTTGAATGTTTGCGGAACACGATAAAAGCATTGCGTTTCAGGAATCATTTCGCACAAGCAAGTATTATCTAGGCATTATACGAAATCGTATCATCCTCCGGGAACACAGACAGCGCAAGATACCAACGAAATTTGTAATGATGTAGGCGGCGAGAGCCTTGCAGGACCAGAGAAAGAGTAAACCTGAACCAGATGAGCATAATCGGTTTCAAGACATGATTATGATGGCAAATGATGGTATCATGGTCATTCAAGAAAATAACTTGGTTCTTGTCAATCCTGCACTCCTTCTGATGCTTGGTTACGATAATGCATATGACTTACTTGGAGAATCTGTGGATGTCATCCTTGACACAACTACAGCTCACTACTATGAAGAAGGACAAGAATCTCTTCACTGGGGAGAACTGCAGAATCCAAGTTTTCGTGCGTGCCTGCTAACAAAGAATGGTTCAATATTGAACGTAGAGATAAGCACTTCCTATTTTGTCTTAGAGGGATTGCCAGCAACTCTAGGTATTGTAAGGGATATAACTTCACAAATTGAGTTGGAGGAAGCTATAGATCTTTCTGAGAGTCGATATAGAGCTTTATTCGATTCTTCACCAATAGCATACTTTACATTGAGCATGAGTGGGAACATCCTGCAAATAAACAAGGCTGCAGAACGTCTACTCGGATATAGCGAAGATTCAATCCTGCGACGCAACCTTGCCACTTTTATTTCAGGTGAAAATAAGGGTGAAATAGTTCGTATGGTAGTTTCTGAAGTTTCACAAGGCAAGAGCCTAGAAGCCTTCGAGATGCAATTTCAGAAGGCTGATGGACGACCTATTTGGGTCAGTGTTAGAGCGAGTTTGCTTGAATATCCTGATCAATCTTCAACCATCGCTCTTATGGCACTAGATATTGATAGAAGAAAGAATGCAGAATCAAGAGAGCACAATGAGCGAGACCGTGCTAATCTTTACCTTGAAGTGATGACTCACGATCTTAATAACATCAATCAGAGTCTGCTTTTCTCTTTGGGACTTGTTGAAACACTAGATGGACTGCCTGAACGCGTTAAATCGATGATGCAGCAATCAAATTGGCTCATTAGACGTTCTGGAAGAATGACTGCCAATATGCGTGCATTGCTTCGACTCCGCGAAACTCCTCCACTTATTGAGGAGGTAGATTTACACGATTACATCCAGATAGCAAAATTTGCAGTTGAACAAGATTTTCCTTGGAAGAAAATGTCCCTCTCCACCAATATTAAGAAAGGTAAATTCCTTGTAGCCGGTCATGAATATCTCCACCAAGTCTGTTTCAATATCCTTCACAATTCTATGACATTTGACGAGCGTGATAATGTTGAGATTGAAGTCAATGCTGAGCAAGTCCAAAATCTCAAGATGGTGCGGTTAGAATTTATTGACAAGGGATGCGGCGTACCTGACACAACCAAGGAGTTCATTTTCCGAAGAACTGGTAGTCCAGATGAACAAATTGTTGGTAGGGGCCTAGGTCTCACCTTAGTTGAGCAAATCGTAAGAAGTCTTGGTGGACGGATTAAAGTAGAGGATAGAATTAAAGATGATTACAGTCAAGGTACCAAATTCGTCATCATGTTACCAATGTGGGTTGAGCTTGCAGAGCTACCCTGTGGAAGACATACTTGCATAACTTTCTACAAATCTAATCACTGCGTTTTTTGTGGTCCTGCTATGGATACTCTACTCTCAGTACTGGACGAGCTTGGAGTACCACGCTCTATTGTTGAATCAATAAATGTAGATGATCCCTCTACAGAAATTGAACGAGGCGAATTGCCTATGCTACCCTTTATTAAAATCTGCGAAATCGAACTAACGGGATTCATCTCTGATGAAGCTATTCGAAGCGCAGTCCTAAATCTAGCTATGAAAGAGTGCTACCCTGATTTTCTCTAGAAATACTAATTTTTAAAAATAAGAAGAAAGAGGGGAAGTCCCCCTCTGTTTTTTAAAAGTACATTGTACGATCGTGTTTTAGGACGTCATCCACCATAGTGGCTGCGCCAGCAATCTCGATCCTTGAATCTCTAAGGTCTTCTTGTTTGATTCCGCGGAATTCAACGGAGTTGGAGCAAACCTGAAGTTTTCCACCAGCTTCGAGGAATGAATCAATAAGTTCAGGCAAGGGTGGGAACCCTGGTGCGATGATTTTCTCCGCCATTCCCTTCTTCATGAGTTGGACTGCGTCCATCATAAGGAATATTGTGACATCAACATCGATTGCCTGTGCAGTTGTTCCGGTTACAAATGGGCCATAGCAACGTTCAGCTGCTTCTGGACCCCATTGTCCTACGATATATAGACTAGCCATTTATTATCCATCTCCTACATGATTGCTAATTCGGCATAGTAGATGACGAGTCCAAGAAGTGCAAATAGTGTAACTAGGAGGTTAGACATATGTGAACTGTGGAATGGACCGCCTTGCATGGTCTTGAGCAGAATGGGCAGAATCTGTCCGAACTGCATCAGGGTTGCGATTAGTACTAGTACGAAGTCTACTAGAATGAAGATATGAAGCAAATCAAACAGCGCTGGTGCTACAGGTGGTAGGAATAATCCGAAAACAAGAATAATCATTCCAACCATCATTGCGAACATCAGTGCCATGACCTGTTTCATCAAGTACATGCCCATCCTCCTTGCTAGCATGAAGCCAGAGAACATCGAGCTGATGTTCAATGCAAGAACAATGAACAATATGAATTGAAAAAGTGCCATAATTATACACCTATTAATAAAAAACGTCAAATAACAATATTTAACTATGTCGAATAAGGAACAATTTCCAGCACGATTGGTTAGAACCTGTAACTAAATGCAGTAGTGAATGATTAATTTCGAGCATTTGCGAAACCACAAACCATAAAACCGTGCATCAAACGGGAGAAATTGATTCAACCATGACAGAACATCAAGTTGCGAAAGAGTTCGATGCTAGTGGACTTAGATGTCCAATGCCCATCTTGAAAACAAAGAAAGAAGTCCAATCAATTGAGATTGGGCAGATTCTTCGTGTGATTGCTACAGACATTGGAACCAAGAAGGATTTTCCATCCTGGGCTGAGCGCACTGGAAATGAGATACTTGAACTCGTGGAAGAGGGCGACAAGCTCATTTGGTATATCAAACGCGTCAAATAATTTTTTAAAAATAGATAGTGGGAAGAAGTCCCTCGACCTCTACAGAGCAGAGCGAGGAACTATCTATCCCTTCTTACTTCTTTATTGAGATTTCTTCTTCTTCTCATCCTCGGTTGCCATATCACCTAAAGCTTCCTTCATGAGTCCTTTGAAGTCAAATCCCATCATCTTAGACATTAGCATCATTGGGAGTAAGACATTACCAAAGACCTGGAATGCACCAGCACCACCTGCACCTTCTTCGCCTTCCATGCCTCCGCCACCAGCTCCTCCGAAGAGAGTGACGTCACCGATGTCTATCTGTTTGTAGATTTCAGGGAGTATCTGTAAGAAGTCTCGTGCAAACGCTTGAGGTGAATAATCCTTTGCGGCAGCCAAAGTCTTCTTGATACCTTCAGCCTGCGCTGAGGTAACCTTCAGAATCTGTCCTGCTTCGGCTTCAGCGGTTATGCTGATCTTCTCAGCTGACGCCTGTGCTTCCTGCAGGATACGTTGAGCTTGTACTTCGACCTCTTCTTTGATCTTACGTTGCTTTTCAGCCTCAGCTCCGAGCTTTGCAACTTCAAGATCCTTTGCTGCTTCAACCTCCGCCTGTTGCTTTTCGTATTTCTTCTGCATCAGGTCTTTCTGAAGAGCTATCTCTAGAACGCTCTGTTCACGTGCCTTTTCAGCTTCTTGGATCAGACGGAGCTGCTCTTGCTCCTTCACACCAACCAATTTGTCACGTTCGATCTCTTGATGACGCAAAACTTTGCTTCTCTCGATATCCCTTGTACCAGTAGCTTGGTCCGCCTCGATTAGAGCAATCTGAGCAAGACGATGCATCTCAGCCTCCCTGGGCTTTGACATGTCTCGTAGGAATGACTCATTTACAACAACGACATCGACTAGTTCAACAGTGACTACCTTAAGTCCCCACTCGCTAACGATATCGATGAGTTCTTTTTTGATAGCTTCAATAATTAGTTGTCTTTCTTCAAGAATCTCTTCAACAGAGAGCTGTGCACATGCTGTTCGTATGACTGACTCAATAATCGCAGTCAGTCTGTTTGGAATCTCCTTCCAGGTCACGTTGTTAATAGTAGCTATAGCATTATCTGCTTGCCACTGGAGGACCGCACTCAATCGAATTTTCTGCTTTTCCTTGGATAGTACTGACTCTGCTGAAATGTTCAACTGTTGTACAGTTCTGTCTACTGCAAGAATTCTATCGAGGAATGGTATTCGTATAACCATACCACCTTCGCCTTGCTTCTTAGCCTTACCTTTTCTAAGGTGGACATAGAAGATGTTAGGATCGAAAATACGAACGTACTTTTTGACATAGAAGGATAACAGCAGAACGAATAGTATGATTATGAGCGCTGCTGTAAACGCCAAATTTTGCGAGAACCAGTTCCATATATCCGCTTGCATTTCTTTTTCTACTCACATTTTACTGTGTTTTGAGCGCCTTTCTCAGTTCCTTCTTCCTCCTTGTAGAAACTCGCGCTTGGTTTGTACACTCCACCCGCAGTCCTCCATCAGGTACCATTTCCCTCCCGGAATACCTGACTTATGACCTTCCAACGCTTGCATCTCTCAGAGCGATTCGTGTTCTGTGTCAGACGCACCTGTGTATAACTTACATTGAGGGGATATAAACTTGCGCAGAGATTGGAGATTACTCTTCAGTCTTCTCGGGACTCTTACTCTGTTTCTGGACCCACTTCACTGCTTCTTTACGGGGGTCGACATAAACGAATTTTTCATCTGCAGAAATAACAAAGAGATCTGTTCCTCGTTGAAAGATAATTCCTTTCTGGAACGGTCTTGCATTGAATCTTCTAAGTCCCATCTCTGTTTCTGCCCGGACCTCTCCAAAGTCATCACGTATAGTCGATACTGCTTCAACTTCCATTCCCACTAGATGTTGAGGTTTGATATTGAATCCTGACTCGACAAATATTTTTCCGAGAATTGTACGCATGGTCCAGACTAAGAGAATAGTTGCTCCAAACTGGAACATCACCTTCGCAATGAATGGTACGAGAATTCCTTCATAGTAAATGACTGAACCAAGAAAACCGAAGAGGACCAAGCTAGTACCAATAGTGACACCTAAAGGAGCCCCACGGTCAAGTTCGAAGAAGCCTGAATGGTCCTTCTCGATATCATGGTCAACCTCGACATGATGTTCGAAATCTTTCTCGACATGATGATCTACGTCATGTTCAGCTTCGTGTTCTACGTCGTGCTCAACATCATGGTCAAGATCGTGGTCCAATTCAACATGATGGTCTAAGTCGTGCTCAATGTCATGTTCATAATCATGTTCAACCTCGTGGTCAAAATCATGATCTACTCCGTGATCGATATCGTGCTCTACTTCATGTTCTATTGAGTGCTCGATCTCATGGTCCATATCATGGTCGACGTCATGCTCTACGTCGTGGTCGACATCATGTTCCACTTCATGTTCATGCTCAGAGATTGCAGAAAACAGTCTACCTAAGAAGAACATTCCGAATGTATAGAACAGACCTGCAAGAAGAATACCAAATGATATCTCTCGCATTAGAGCTGCAATAGCTACGATGTCTTGCACTTTTTACCGACCTACCGTCTTCGTTGAATTGAGTCCTACTTACGGCTACTCATGTAGCTATGCTCACGAAGCCAAATAAACTTGAGTTGCGATATTTGGCTCAGCATTTCTCATGATAAACTGATTAATTCGCCATGGTTGCGTTTTTGTTCATTGAGTGAACCCTCTGACTCTTTTCTGATATCGATTTCTCTTTTCGTTTTGATATCTCTTCGAGCTTCATCCCTGAAGCAACCATCTGATAAGTGAGGTATACTGCAATTAGAAAATACATGGTAAAGAAGAAAATAATCATATGCGCGTTACCCGTAACAGCGTAATCGATGTAAGTATTCGAAGCAAAAAGCGCTAATGATACGAATAATATTATTGATGAGTCTTGGATTCTCATTGCTGCGATGTGTTTTCGTTCGGACCAGAATTCAAGAATATTCCCAATTATTCGAACTGGTAAACCGGTGAATGCAAGAAGTATTGCTGTAACATAGAATCCAACAACAATACTACCAAGATTGTAACTTACTTCAAATATTTCCGAAGTATATGACGTCAGATATTGAAGGATGCTTATCGTGCGAAATGATGTTGACCAAGCTACAATCCCTGCTAACAGAGCGCCACTGATACCCAAGTCAATAATAGCTTCTACTCTTGTTCGAGAACCAATAAAAGTTGACGAATTATAGAAGTGGATCATTAATACTCGACCTATACAATATCCAATAACTATAATCACTGTAAGAATTACTGCAATGAAGACAAAACTAGGTAAGGGCTCCCAATCAAACCGTCCGGTATTTGGTTGAAGAAATAATCGTACTAAGAAAGGTATTGAAATGAATAGGAATAATCTGCTTGTAATACCAACAAACATACGCAGTCCATTCGATGGGATGCTTTTCTTGAGCTCTCGTTTGGGAGAATCCATTTCCTTAGTTGTAACATCCAACTCTGGTATCAATGGTTTTTCTGTTTTCCACCAAAGATTTTGGGTCCCCACTAATAACTGGAACAATAGCACTGGTGTAAAAATTACAACGAATGTTGCGATAAATGGCCCCATCATGTAAATGAAGGAATAGTAATAATACGAACCATATGTAGTAAACACCCAAAAGATTGACCAATCCAGAAGGACCAACAATGAAAGATTGACTCCAAATTCTAATTTTGATTTTTCATATGGGTCTTTGTCTTCATCAAATTTCCTGATTGCTAATTTAATTCGTGCAATCAGTAGTATCGCAGCAGGAATTCCGATTATGTAACCGAATGGGTGATTCCCTTGAAAGATTGTGGATGCAAAAATAAGAGCCCCTATAGATGATATTACAATATCAAGACGGATAATTTTGGTTCCCGCTTCTGGCATAGAGTTCTCAGGTAATGTAACAAGGGTTTGAAAAATCGACCAATCCGGATACGATCGTTTCCAGAGGAGGGTCTTCTTCCTCTTCAAATAGAATGTCTGAGCTAAAAGAAGTGTTGTCACGCAGAGTACTGGTATGATTATAAAAATCAAAAGTGTACCTTGAAACCAGTATTGAGTTAACACTAAGGGAATGATGGATGCTAGTGATGCCCAGAATATTATGAGAAGAAGTGATTTGATGAAGAACATTGAATAACTTGTAGTAGGATTGACACCTTGCACTTTCGGAATCTGCTTTTCAGGTTCGGCGATATCTGGTTCTTCAATTATTTCTTGTTTGATTTCTGGCGGGATATCCCCTTCTGAAATTGTTTCTGGTAGCATGGAGAAACGATATTCCTCAGCGACTTCCCTAGGTGCTCCAAACTGAGCAACAACCTTCTTTGCTGACTCCAAGGTAATCTGACCATTATCCCCGAGGTCGCTTGCAGTCTCTAGCATATATGTTTCAAGCTCTGTGATCACATCATCTGCAATCGAATTGGGTAATTTCTCCCGCACAAGTGCAAGGTACTGATTGATAATATCTACAGGATCATCACTCAATTGATTCCTGCCTCCGTAATAAGTTGAGTCAACTGCTCGTTTAAGTTTCGCCATGATTTGACCATTCTCCTTAGAATTCTACGTCCATCTCGAGTAACATAGTACAGACGTTTCCTTTTTCCTGATCCCGTTGACCAACGACCTTCCAGCATCCCTCTCTTCTCTAGTCGGCGGAGAAGAGGATATGTTGTACTCGGCTCAACCTGAAGACTCTCGTATGGCTCTTGGTTTAGCTTCTTCATGATGTCATACCCGTAAGACTCACCATTCAGGATTATTGCCATAATGGCCATTGAGAGAGCTCCCCTTCTAATCTCGAGAGACCAATATTCATACTCTCTCTCAGGACCCGTTGTGTCTTCGGCGTTTACCATGCATCCCCTTCTCCTCGTTGGGTGGTGTGGGCTAGTATGTGGTACGATATATATCGTACCACGATAGTATGTGGTACGATATATCTTTTATAACTTTCGTTTACGTTGAACTCGCCCCAAACATCTTAATATGGGGTATAGGACATCGAAAATGAAGGTGCTTGTATTGGGTATCATAGACCATATTGCCTCTTTACTTGATCACGTAGATATCAAGTATGAACGTGACGAAAATGTCTTGATGATGAGATGGAAAACAGATCACTTTGATGATTTGAAAATCAAGATTGCCGCCAACAAAGATGAATCGTGGACGTATATTGTTGCACCATTTACAAACTTCTACCAGGTCGAAGAGACCAAGAGGATGAAACTAGCATATGAGATGCTGAAGGAATCCTGGAAAGCAAATGGTGTAAAATTTGCGATAGATGACGATGATGATATCATTGTTATTGCAGAGACCAACGATACTGATCTAACAGCTGATGAAGTAAAGACACTCGTGAGCCATGTGGTTCATGCCTGTGATACTCTCTGGGGTATCTATCCCGAGTAGTATAGTTTTTAGATGATAGCGCCTGGTGATTTATCATCGGGCGAATCATCATGTATTCGACACTTTGATAAGTTCGGTACCAAGGGTAGTTCTTGGTGTAGACAATGAGTTCGGATACTCCTGAAACTCCATTTCCTAAGGAAAACCGTGAACGCCTAGTAGTCATTTTTCATCCTAAGCGAGTTTCACTGATTTTTCTCTATGTTTTCAGTGTCGTGCTGATTATTACTGGAGTGGGATTCATGAGTGCCACCGCGTATGGTGCCATCCCTCCAAGTGAATTAGCTTGGAATATGGGAAGTGGTGCAATTATAATTGGGATACTTATCTTTACTACAACAGAGATGAAACGGTCCTATACGCTGTATATTATAACTACGTGGAATGTCAGGGTTCGCAAAGGAATATTCCGCCGGAAAACGACTCGCCTCTTCTATGACGAAATTTCAGAATGTCGAACTGCAATATATCCACAAGAGAAGAGAATTGGAATGGGCGATGTAGAAATATGTTCAAGCAAAATAAAGAATGGACCGACCATTGTATTTGAAGAAGTTGAAAATCCAGATGGTGTACGTGAAATCATCACTCGATTCATGCAAACAATTCCTTATCCCCTTCACTGGGACCATATTGACCGCGGTAGTGTATAGTGAACAAATCTTTATAGCTCGATGATAATATTCTCAGGATTTAATCGGTAGAATTAAGGAGATGTGTGAGTGAGCAGATTCACCATACGGTATATTGACAAAGATGGCGAACGATATCAAGTTGAGAAAGATAATCATCATACTGAAGTCGATCTATCAGATTTGGGAATTATGGAAATTAGCCTAGAACCAATTGGGCAATGTACACAGTTGGAAAAAATTGTTCTTGATACTAATCTAATTTCTAATCTCGATTTAACTCCCTTATCTCGATGTTCTAAGTTGAAAATCTTTAGTATAACTTCTAATGAGCTAGAATACATCGATTTGAATCCTTTAGGTAACTGCAGACTACTTCAGGCATTAGAACTCTCAGATAATCATTTGAGTTACATTGACTTATCTCCACTGAGCAAGTGCAAGAATCTGCGTTGGTTATACATCGCGGATAATAATCTCGAAGATATTGATCTCTCTCCATTTACTGAGCATTCCAACCTTCAATATATTGTTCTTTCAGGAAATCAATTAGAAGAGATTGACTTAGCTCCTCTTGAGCAATCACGTGACTTGCGATATCTTCACCTAAATGAGAACTCACTCTTTGAACTTGACATCTCGATTCTTTTCCATTGTGAACACTTGGAATCACTTGTTATTGATTCTCCTGTTTCACTCCGAGCAAATTACAAACTCAAACATCAACCCTACTTTCCTGAACCTGTGAAGGAACGACTAGACAAATTGCAATGGATTCACGAAAAGTAAGTGCGAAATACTTCAAACTTATCATCATTTTCAGCTAGTGATTCATAACACAATTACTAATAAAATCGAATTTTCCATATTGGTCAGGTTTCTTCAATGGTTGACATTCAAATCGATTACAAAATTGAGAATAACATTGAGATGTACGTTGAGACTAATGATGCTGTCACTGGTCTTGATATGAGTGGTCGCAGTATTGTTGAAATTGACTTGTTGCCACTTGCACAATGTAAGAATTTGCGTTTTTTAAATCTCACAGGTAATTGGTTACGCTCACTCAACCTCGCACCTCTTGGTGAATGTCCCAGCCTTGAAAAGCTGAAACTTGGGTCCAATTTACTATCATCAGTTCTTCTTAGCCCGTTATCGACTTGCACCAATTTGACATACCTCTCTCTTGAGATTAACAAACTTAGTCGAATTGATCTGCGACCATTGGCGCAGTGCACGCAACTTGAGGAATTGTATCTTCAATCAAACAGACTTCATGAAGTGGATCTTACCCCATTGAGCTACAATACTTTACTACGATTCTTGCGGTTAGATAGCAATGAAATAATCAGATTGGATTTGGATTCTCTTAGTCATTGCACTCACTTACAGGAACTCTTCCTTGAGAACAATAATTTTGAAAACATTGACCTATCACCTATTAGTCGTTGTCGCAGCATTGAAGGCTTGTGGTTGCGAAACTCAGGTCTGCTTAGTGTAGATTTACTACCCTTGAAGGAGTGCTCGAGCCTGCTTTGGTTAGATCTAAGTGAGAACCAGATGAGTACTGTTGATATCAGTGCACTCTATCACTGTCAAGACTTGGAATCATTCATGATTGATGATAAGGTTCCGTTGATGGCTGATGATGCTCTGCGCGAAAAGAAATGGAATCCTGCAGTTGCTGCAATGCATGATAGGGTATTCTGGATTGGTGCCTAGTGCGTGATATCTAGGTGACACTAGCTCTCTTTTGGTGTCGATGATGAGAATTCATAGTGAGTGGAATGACTAGTCCAGAAGATACTGTAGCTGCCAGAACGACTCTTCGAATTGCAGGGGTCTTTCAAGAGATACGAGATAGCTGGGTTCGACGACTCGATTCTTATTTCAATCAATTGGAATCACTATCTGACGGGGATTGGATAGATGCTCAAGATCTGACTGGAATTATTCGAGAAGCACGTCTTGCATCCCGGGAAGCTATCGATGGACTTGGTAATGACCTAAGCTCAGAACTCATTCATTCTTCAAACGGAATCATCACTCGCTATGAAGCTGAGCGTGCCTCTTTACAGGAGGAAATAAATGATCTACGAAGATCACTCTCTCGTGCTCTATCTGGTGATGCTAATTCAATTAGAAGAGAGAACGAATCCCTTCGTTACGCTCTTTCCACAATTCCTGAATTCAGTCTTCTAAAAGTGATTCAGAAGAATAGAAGATCTACATTTGATCAACTTGCAGAATGCACTGGTCTGTCTAAAGCAAAAGTGAGAAAATACACGAAAGAACTCGTGGTTCGAGGACACATCAATGTCGATAAGAAATCTCGCCCTCATCAGGTAATCTATCTTTCAACTCCTTGGTCCGCTCCAGAACCAGAAGTTCAATGCACATTAGAAACAACTCCTTCTCCAATACAGTACGAACAAAGGATAGAGCGATTGTAGAGCACGGTTATGCGGTTGTGCATAAACGTTGCACAAACGTTATAAGGTTGACCGAATAAACTGCACTATCGTCAGATATCTTGAGGTGTACATTTGGAACCAGAGAAGATGGCAATAACCGGTCTAATTATGGTAGTAGTAGTAGTAGGTCTTGTCATAGGTGTTTCAGTTTTTGCGTATCAAGCACCTGATCCTGAAGGCAGTCATACTGGTGACATCACATTCGATACTGATTTGCTGAGCTTGGATCTTCAAGTTCCTTCTAGCTGGGAATTTGACCTTTCAGATGGCACAACCATTTCGTTCAATGATTTGATAGGGAAGATTGTTCTGGTGGATCTGATGGCTACTTGGTGTAGTACCTGTTCGACACAAAACTCGTACCTTGAATCTGTATATGATTCAATGGCGGGACCTTTGGTTATCCTATCTCTTACAGTTGATCGCAGTGAGACTGTTGCAATGATGGCGGACTACAAAAGTGATAGAGGTCTGCCTTGGGCTCACGGTCTTGATACCGGAGCGAAGTTTGCAAATTATTTCAGCGTAGCATATGTTCCGACATTGGTATTGATTGACAGTGATGGCTACTTTAGATATATTCATGAAGGATTATGGACT
>SDNZ01000094.1 GCA_004524565.1 Candidatus Thorarchaeota archaeon | reverse complement strand
AAGATTAGGAAGAGTCCTGCAAGTAATCGGATGTGTTTCTTCATCTTAAGAACAGCAGAGAAAGCCCAGAAGACCATTAAGGTCCCAGAAATGACCAATGCTTGTCGTTCAATGAAAATATCGTAGTTCCAGCTTAGGGCATATGTAATCAAACCAAAGAGTAGTACTGTAGCAGCAATTGTAGAGCTCAGAGTCATGAGTACATAGTTCAGATCAGTTCTTCTTTCTTTCGCGGGTAATAACCCATTGACTGCAATAGAAAGCATCTGAGCCCCAATGAATATCATAACCCCACCTATCATGAAGAATTGGAGTATCTCTGAAAGTGCTGCACTTACTCTTGCAAAGCAGACATACGTTCCCAAGAGGAGTAATATTGCACCAGTCAAGAGAGAGGTGATGATTATTATAACCTCCAAAATTCTCTGCAATAGCGAACTTGGTGAGTCATATTGAACCTCGAGGGTCTCCAATTGTACGCTGATTCTTTTTAAGACATGTTTCTTCAAGAATCGAAACGGTCGCTTTGCAACATCATACAGACGAACAATCACAGGGCTTAGCACATAGAGAATGAAAATTAAAAGTACATAGAGGAGGTAGATGTTTCTATCAGGAATCAAGATAAGAAGCGTGAAAGCGAAAGGCATCAAGAACATCGATAGAGAGACAGGAACGTGGTCTTCTTTGCTTGTGATCATCCTTCCAGAAGCGAATATTGAGAAGAATGGGCCAAACAATGCAAAGTAATATTTGAAACTGCCGCGAGCGCCAAATAAGGTGACACAAAACATCAGAAGCATAGTCAGGAATAGAAGTCGGCGCATGAAAATACGCTCCTTCCCTTCTATCTTATCGAGGAGAACCATCAATCCGCTGCATACAACTACCGTAAAAATGAGAGGGGCACTTGTCACAAGAATTTGGTCCATAATTGAAGCGACATCAGGTAGTCCTGCACCGATTGCCAGTACAGGAAGTGTTTCCGGCACTCCGTATGATGGCATATCTGTATAATTTCCATCAAACGAAAAGTACCCCATTGCAAGTCTCCAATAGTCCCAGAAATGTGGTTGAGCAATCAGAGTTGGTAGCATCACCGCACCGGCATATGAAAGGGCAACTACAACACTTACTGCAAAAGCTCGGAAGTCAAAATATCTAGTTAGGAAAGCGAACTTGGACTTCCCTTCATCCGGGTCAGGAAGAGGACCTTCTGTATCTAGTACTAGTGCGGGTTGTTCTCGTTTGCGTAATAACAGAAAGATGACCAGTGGAATTCCGAGAAACCAAGCTGTCTGTTTGAATAGAGCTGCAGTCACAATCAAAATTGTTCCAATATGTCTTCGATCCTTTAATAGTGCATAAAATCCAGCAAAGAAGAAGAAGTAGAATGCTGAGGGATTAAGCCAGAGGTAGTTAATATGATAGAGGACAAGAGGATTTAGGAGGTATGTTAGAGCTGCTATCTCTCCGACGCGGGGATTATTGGAGAGATGTTTGCTGATGCCATAGACTGGGAAAGCCGTGAGATATCCAAAGGAGGCTAATAATAAACCAATCCCCCAGTTTCCAGGACCAATTATGGATTCTAGAGCGATTCCAGCACCATAGAGGTATGCGGTAAGGGGAGGAAACATATGAAGCCCATTTTCATTGACAATACCATCTAGTGAAATATAACCAAAACTCTCAGAATATGGCATTACACCATCGAGTAGATTGTGACCCCAATGAACATAGAAGAATGAGTAGTCAGTATATCCTTCGAATTGGTAATTTATCGTGTATCCGAACAAGTCGAACTCGCTAGTTCCAGGATAACCGCCTAACCATACACCTCTTGAGTTCCACCACCGTGTGTCTAGATAGTCCACAAGAGCGATATTGAATACGATTGCCCATACGATAAAGCCAATCAACATCACAGATAGAAGATAGCGATATTCACTCATGAGCTGTGCTAATCGACGCCCAATTCGGAAGAATAGATTGTCCATACTTTGGATGCTTGTTGTCAATCTAGCTCTAGATTCTTTTAGGGCGTCCATGCATCAAAGGCAATCAGCGTCACTCATTAATATTTGGCCTTGCGCGGAAGTGCGTGTGGATCACATTTCTAAGGTTGCAGTACTACTTGAACCCTCTTTTGCTACCTCAATGATGGGGACTCCTTCCCATCCTTGAATATCTGTATGCGTGATTAGAAATATCTGTTCGAAGTTTTTATCATTAACAAGATTCGTGACAACAGATTCCCGACGCATCTTGTCCAATCCACCAAGAGGCTCATCCAATAGAACGCTCCTCACTCTCGGAGTGATAACAGGACTGTCTCGGAGAGGGCGAATGCTACTCATCGTTCTACTGATTCCAAGGCGTAGACTCAGACTTATTGCAGTTCTATCTCCGTAGCTCAGCTGCCCTGTTTTCTTCCAAGCTTGGTCACGTTCATCCCAAATCTTGAGAAGGAGCCCGGGTCCTGATCGCTTTGTTGATTGGGTAGGTTCCAAGTCAATGCTAGTATATTGATTATTAGTGAAGAAGCGAACGTATTGGTTGGTTGCACTTCGTATGATACCGAGGAGTCTTTTCTGAAAGACATAGTCAGCTACAAACCCACTGACGAGTTTGCGTCGCACATACTTGGAATGCTCATTGATTCTCTTCAAGTTCTCAATCTCTGCACCCATCTGTTTCATGAGTGCTTCCTTCCCCTCATATTCTGAAATTAGTAGTTGCTCTCTACTAATATTATCCTCGATTTCTTTCGTACTCTTCTTTGCTTCTGTCAATGTACTCTCGAATTTAGCCACCTTCATTTGAAGGTCAGAAACACTTGACACCTTGAACTTCTTCAGGAGAGTATCAAGGTCTGAGACCCCTACAACACCTAGAATTTTAGCAAGCTCATCTTCGCTCTGAGATATTTTCGATTGAATTGAATCTACTAATTCCTTTGTGTCCATAGCTTTGATTGTTGCATCTGTAGAGGTGGTTACCTCACGTAGACGCTCTTCCGTCTGCTTTGAATCTGCAACATGTTGTTTCCTTTGTTTCTCAAGTTCCTTGATTTTTGTATCTCCAGATTTCATTCCTTTCTCATATGCAATAATCAAATCATCCCGTTCTTTAGGTGAAAGAGGTTTTGAACAGGTGGGACAATTGGTATCGTCTTCATCGACACGAGATTTTGTGAGTGTAGCTACTTTTTCCTTAAGGTCTCTATTTATCCCAGTAATCTGACCGATTTCTTGATCTATCGCTTGCTTCTTTGAATCAATCTCCTCACGTTCAGCTTCAGTTCGCTCTTTCACTTTCTTCAACGAGTCTAGACGCGCCTGTACAAGAGCCTCATCAGCAGCAAGCAAACCTGCTTTGGCAAGATCGGCTTTGAGTTCATTGTTACGTCGTTCGAGGTCACGTGTATCCTGGTCCAATTTCCCTTTAATTTCGCTTATCTTCCGAAGTGAGGAGGCATCAGGGATATCCTTCAGTAATTCCTCTGTAGAGGCAATCTCATCATTTCTTCGCTTCACAGATTTTGTGAACTCATCTATTCTATGTTCGCACTTCTTTACTTCTTCTCGAATGGATTCAGGAGATTGATAATCCTCAGAGAGTGCGTAGATTTTACTATCGAGATTTGATTCGAAATAATCCAAATGGTTGGACATTTTATTGAGGATTTCAATATCATAAATATCAACCAAGAGTTTTCTAAGAACCGTAGGTGTCGCATTTGCAATCGCTGCAACTTCACCTTGTCTGACTAATAGAGTGTTCAGTGCCTGTTTCAATTCAAGGCTAAGAATTTCATCTAATTTTGTAGCAACTGAGATACTCTTGTCAGCAATTCGCTTCCAAGCTTTGTCCTGCTTCATAAATAGAACAACAGCCATTCCATCAGCGGAGTTGTATGTTCTATCAATTTTATATCGAGCCCCAGCCACTTCGAATTGAAGTACTACTCGACAAAAAGTCGAGCTGAAGCTAATTAATTCATCATTATTGAGATCTACAGAGGTGGCACCCCATAGACACCAAAGAATCGATTCAAAGAGCGAAGATTTTCCTGTAGAGTTGGGTCCTTTGATTATTATTAGTCCCTCAGGAAATTCAATATCGTTTTGAGGTAAGACGAGGTCTCTAAAAGGCTTGAAATTCTTGACCTCTAACTTCAGTAGTTTCATTATTTATCCTCCTGAAGTGCCTCAGAGGTCATCTTACCCTCACGCTTGCCAACTGCAAACTCAAGAGAAGTTACTGCGATCTTTGTAAGTGTTTCAACATCATAATTCTTGTCTATCTCAAGGGTTTCAAGATATCCCTTGAAATCAACCTCTGGGTCTTCTATCAAAAACTCTGATTCAATCTCAGGATACGAAGCAGCAGTATATTCTGCATCTGCAGACTGCTTGAGTTCCCAGATAAACTGAGCAATATTGTACTTTGAATTGTGGGAGAGAACATTTTGACGTATGTTTTCGAGAGCGATCCCAAGATCAAAGCTGGTGAGTCTCTTTGAGTTTCCTTCAAAAACTAGTCGAACTCTTGCGGCTGTATCTGGATTCCACTCAGCAACAAGCTTGTTCTTAGAGAACCATTCTTCAACTCTTTCAACGACCGATTCTATTGTATCATCGATGCCGATTGCTATCTTCTCGTTCAAAACAGGACGTTTGAATTCTAGGTGGTGTGGAGTGATAACGGGATCAGCTCCTGCTTCGACATCAACCACTAAGAACCCTTTCTTGTATGTGGTCTCATCGAATCTCCATCGCTCAGGAGACCCTGCGTACCAAGCATTTGGAGTGTGTTTTATCTGTCTGTGATCATGGCCTAGAGCAATGTAGTCATACCCCATGCTGAAAATCGCACTATAGAGAGTTGCATCAAGTTTCATCCCATGAGCTACTGCTACTGTGGGCCGTAATCGCTCTCGTTTCTGATGAGTTGTAATCCAATCATCATAGATGTCAATCATATTAGAAGAGCGGAGTACTGCAGAATCAATGAATGGAAAACAGAAGACATCGAGGTTCTCAAATGAAAAATCCAATGGTTTTCCTTCTCTGATTGCTTGTTTCAAATCTTGTTGTGTTGCAACCTTGAGACCTGGTACAGCCAGTTTGAGACTGTCAAGTAAAGAAACCTCATAGAATTTGAATAGACCATGATTTCCTTCAATGATTAGCACAGGGATTCCAGTCTTCTGAATGAATTCCTGAAGGACACGCATGGCTGTGATTTGTGCGTGAATAGGTGGTTGTGAGGGATTCCCTTCCCAGGGAGAGTTGTACAGGTCTCCAGAATGAACAACTACGTCCACTGGTGGGTCAAGCTCGGCAATTATATCAAATAGCTCAGCAAACCGCTTATAGAAATCACTCTCTAGGAGCTGGGTCTTCATCTCTTCAGCCCAAATATTATGCCGTACACCATTCGAGGGTCTACTGCCAAGATGGGTATCAGAGATGTGAGCGATTCGTGCAGGCATCAAGTCATTCCTCAGAGAATGTGTTCCTCTTCTTTTGTGGTTTTATTGTCTTTGTATTTGTGTCGGTCCTTCTCATATATCGTATCGAAGAGAGGTATTCGTGCAGGAAGTGGTAATTCTCTGTAGGAAGCTGTGACGATTGCTTCACCACGGGACATGACTCTAAATTCATTCTCAAATCCATTGATGTTCACACTTGCATTATCTATACATGCCTTGATCTCTCGCTCATTACCAAGACGTAAGTTGATTTCAGTGTTCATTTGGCTCAAGATAACATTGTCAAGAACACTCACCTGTTGGCTAACGACCAGCAAGCCAATATTGAACTTCCGTCCCTGGCGAGAGATATCTTTGAACACCGACTGCCCACGCATTAAGACGGGATTTAGTATCGACGGAGCTTCTTCAACAGTTACTTGGATTACTGGTAGTGTTCTGGGATCACGAACTTCAGATGTATCTGCAACACCATCTTTTCCATAGAATGTCCGCGCTTTCTGCTTAACACGGTTGAAGAATCCTTGGGGTAACCGCTTCTGGCCTTGAGTCTCAAAGTCACCCAGATTACCACTACTTTTCAACGCACGACGCATATCAGACAATGTTCGAGTGACGACAGTGGTCAATAGGAATTGCTCCGTATCACTCATCAGACTCGTGTTGACAACAAGAATTCGACCAGTTTCCATCGCATAGAAAATATCATCAAGAATAGATGTGCCCGAATCAACGAAAATTGGCGACCGCTCCAAGAAACTCAATCTACGCTTCACAGCTCTCAACGTTCCCAAGGGAACAGGGGAGGAATCCTCATCCATATTGAGAATGGAATCTATCCAGTCTTCTCCATTAGCATGATACTGTGCATCAATAAATGAGGACATCTCGGAAGTATATTCTCTAATTGAATAGAGGTCTCGAGGTTGAATCTCGGAATAGAGGATACGAATCTCTCGTGTATACGCACGAATGTCCCTTGTAGTCGCGCTCTTATGGGTTGTCAAGTAGTAGAAATCACCAATCACATCGGTACGGGTTGTAGAACTCATATCTTTAACAATACTCTGAATTCCATATTTGTCAACACCTTTTGCAAACTCATCATGTGGATCTATGCAGAATGCGGAGAGTCGTGGTTTGTCAGCGTTCGGATTCCTGATAGAGTCAAGATTAGTATCAATAATCGATTTGATCAGGACCATCATTAGGTTGCTTTTCCCTGCTCCAGTAGATCCAAATATCCCCACATGCATTGGGAGGTACATAATTGGTATCTTTACTGGAACATCAAGTGTTGCTTCACCAACCTGAAGGTCACCTATGTGCACTTCCCCATCAGTCTGACATGCCAGCATCTCTCGAACAAAATCGTCTGACGTACCAGGTACGGGTCGATACACCGAAGCAAGATGATCAGGTAATCGACGCGGAGATTTGAATGTCCATTCATCCTTCTCATCCTTCTCGGCATAGCCAAGCATTCTTCCAGCTAATGAGAGCAGCATATTTCTATCAATTCCAGAAAGATAGGCATCACCTTCAGTTAGGAGCGTACCAGCAATCCTTGCCATATCATCGACTTGGCGAAGATAGTTTTCCAAACCCAGAACCCTGAAGAAGAAAACTCTCTCATGACCATCGCGGTCTGAGTATATCATGAAAATCTCTCCTACGCTGATATCGCGATTACGACCCATGATGCCTAGGGAAGTCTGATTTCCAATAGCGACTTTGCCATAGAGTTCACCAAGTTTGTCTTTGTCTAAGTTCATTTTCTATTCCTCAGTTTACAAATCATAATCAGCACGTAGATCCTGTGCCTTTCGCCTATCAAGTCCCATCTCTGTTCGAACATCTTCGCATACTTGCTTTGCCAATCGTAAATCTTCATAGCTCAATTTACATGACACATGAGCCAACGCAAGAGGTACTGGATATCCATACCATCGAGCATCCCTAGACATGAATTCAAGTTCTGCAAAGAGAGCTTTTTCATTTGAACGTGTGGCTCTTGGATCCGCTGGGACAAATATATTCTGCAGCCACCAAATTCTATCAAAATCAATTCGTGAGGGTCTGTTATCCCGTGAGAAACTGTACAAGTAGGGAACTGCTAGCATGGGCGGAATGTATGTCCGGTCCTCGTAAATGTGCAAGCCTCCTTCGGGATCATCTTTACATGGCAGATGACAGAACCATTTTGCGGTTTCTCCAAACACTTCTCGCGCCATTCCTGCGATACGGTGAGCGAAGGGAATTGTATGATTCTTACTAACAGCACACAAGACCACATTCTTCTGTCTGGCTAAAGCACAGAGGTCTCTAAGCATGAACCCGCTTGGCATCGATGGATATCGTCGTACAAAATGCATGAAGACCGAGAGCGCACCATCTATGAGAAGGTACTTCGGACAGATATCGCTTGTAAGAACTCTACGAGCAGCAGCATACTCGCTAACTTTTCTAATCTCCTCATGAACAGTTGGGTTTGTCAGTAGTTGTTCTCTGGAGATCAGCGTTTCCATGTCGCTCAGCCGTGGCACATGCTTTTCATATTCGGTATCAGTGAAGTCTGAGAATGAGGCTATCTTCCCTTGCGTAAAGTCTGTGAAGAAGGGAAGTATAAGACTGGGGATATCTTTCAATGGATAAATATTAGCAAGAGTTTCTGCTA
Organism: Candidatus Thorarchaeota archaeon; assembly: GCA_004524565.1. GTDB lineage: Archaea > Asgardarchaeota > Thorarchaeia > Thorarchaeales > Thorarchaeaceae > SMTZ1-45. The sequence continues at coordinate 4,240 of SDNZ01000094.1, read as the reverse complement.
ATTTTTCACGGGCATCGCCGCGAACTCCGGAGTGCCAGTGAGTGTCTATTTGAGGTTGGTCGCCTAACTCACTCTCAAGCGTTTCTCTATCAATTGGAGAGAATAGGTTCTCAGATTGCGTATTTGTATCCACAACAATTGTGGATGTACTAAGCAGGTGTATTCGAATATCATCAAGAGTCATCAAACTATCAGTACCAGATCCATCGATTGCTGCTATCCTATAATCATCTTCCAGAATGATATCTGCGCTATAGGGCGTGAACGTAGATAGAAGTCGTTCTTTGATGCGGACTTCGTCTTTGGCAAATTCTTGTTCATCACGGCGGTCCTGCTGATTCTGGATGTCTGTAAAGACCATCTTTAGTCTTCTTCTAAATTTCTCTGTGAGAATCTTGTCTAGCATAGAATACAACTCACTCCGCGCAGGATGTCAAGGACCAAGAATCCATCAACATCTTCTCTTGACCCAGTAATAAAAAGGTAGCACTCGGAATAGAAGAGATGCAAAAAAAGGCGCTTTGGGTGGGTAGAAGGTGCATTTACACGCAATTTCCTTATTATGAATTATTTCATCAAAAAACACAGCAGCAGTGATTCTGGCTCGACCGTGTATATGAGCTGACGGGAAGTGATTGTTTGCTGAACATTAAGTACTTTGGACACACATCGTTTGCATTCGAGGCTAAAGGAACTACAATTCTATTAAACCCTGGAATAGTCGAGGGCGAACCTCTCGTTCCGGCTGATTTTCAGGCAAGAATAGTAATAGCTACTAACCATGTAGATGATGCCATTGGTAATGCAGCAGCAATATCAGTAAATTCTAAAGCTTGGTTCCTCGGTAACAAGGAAACTGCGGAAAAAGCAGCAGAACAAGGCGTTAAACCTTGGTTACTTCATGTTCTTGAACCTGAAGTGCCCTACGAAGTTCCTGATGTGACAATCACAGGATACTCTCTCTCTAGAATTGATGAAGAAGCAGGAGGTCGAATTGATAATCTTGGTCTCATCATCGAGATGGGAGGTATGAGGGTAGGATATCTTGGTGATAGTGCTATTCGTGGATTGTTTGAGCAACTGGAAATGGATATTCTCATCGTCCCTATTGGAGGAGGAGCTACATTCCAGGTAAAAGATGCGGTTAGTCTATGTATTGATGTTCAGCCACGTATTGGAATACCAATGCGATGGACTGCAGAGGACCAACCAAAGAAGTTCTCAAAATACATTGAGCAGTTTAGTAAGGGTACTAAACCAGTGCTTATGGAACCTGACCAAACTCTAACTATTCAGTGGGCAGCAGGAAACGAATTTCGATACGAGCTAAACTGATATTCCCCAGTGGAATGAATATGGAAGTCAGAAAACTCCCTGACTGAGTGAAAAATGATAATGGGTGCATTAGATGAGTGAGAATACAAAGAAGAATGTGACTATCGATCTCGAAGAGTCCGAGAAAACTCGACTGGGCGGCACCAGTGAGCTCGAGAGTATTGAAGTCGCTGGTAAATTGAGTGTCAAAAATGTTTCAGAACGGAGCCGTATCTGGAACGTTAAGGTTCACCTGGGTGATTCACGTGATTCGACGGATATAGCAACCGAGTCTCTATCAGGTGGTGAAGTCGATGTAGGTGGTACTTGGGAAAGCAAATATGGTGTTACAGTCGAAGCACCAATCGTGACCCTCTCAGAGGTCTATGATACTTGCGGAACTGTTGAAACAGAAGAACCACACTGGGCATATGTCGCTAGTAAGGACAATCCAGTAAAAATCACAATCACCATCAAGAATGAAACTGATGGAGAAATTGACAGTATCATTCTCAATAAGACAATTCCACCAGAATTATCGAACATTCGGATTATTTCTTCAAAATCTGGTACTGCTGAATTCGATGAAGGTACAAGACAGGTTGTCTGGAAAGGCTTTGTAGTCTATCCACATGAAGAAACCAATCTTGTCATCGGAGCTACAGGTCAAGTTCATGATAAGGAACCTAAGAGTGCAGGAGAGATTGTACTTACTTACAAAGGTGAAGGTCAACAGAGATCAGTCTTGGATCCAGACCTGACAGCACTCACAGAATTTCTAATGGGAATTGAAACAGCAGAAACTGAACCAAATCAATGGGAATGTACACTAGAATGCTCCAATGAGAGCGATATGATTGTAAGATTAGACAAAGCAGAAGTCTATCTAACTCCAGAAGGAGGCGGTGAAAAACAGAAGATGATTGATGCCGCACCCAGCATCGAACTTTCACCAAATCAGGAATGGTCAGCATCCTTCGAGGTAGCAAGCAAGGAAACGCCAAAATGCACTCAGGAGATTCTATACACACCTGTTAGAGTAATCACAAAGAGAGTACTGGGTACAATCGAGAAGACCCCTCAGATAATTCCAGTTTACAAGATAGATTACATAAAAGAGTTTGACCCACCAGCTGTTAACAGTTTTGACAAGACTCCCGTAGAAGTGACCATTGAAGTTACCAATGCAGGTACTGCTAAGCTGAACGAGGTCTTCGTTGAAGATAATCTCCCCGATGATATTATGCCCCCTACAAGTGAACATATCACTGTCTGGATACGTGGGGAGGAGTACACCGGTGAATACGAGTTTGTTATTGATCCCGAAGATCAAAATCCAGAGAAACCACACAAGATCACTTTCAGGATTGAGAATCTCAGAGACTCAATTGGAGAGCTTGAGCCTGGCGAGTCTGTTAAGATCAACTATGCAGTAATGGCTTGGAGAAATCGACCAGAAAAAGAATATCCATCACCAATCGCTTGTACTGCTAATACCTATCCAGCTGGAATTCCAGCAGAAGTAGCCAGTCCTGAAGATGGACATAAGCTTGGTGTCATCTACAAGAAACGTGCAATTTCGACTAAGAAGGCTATCAATAAAGGCGCAGATGCTGGTGAATATGAGGTTGTGCTGGTCGTTTCTAACAATGGAGAGGTCACCGCAGAAAACATCGAGATGACTGATTGGATTCCTTCAGGCTTCGAGTACATCGGAACAGATCCAGAGGATGATCAGCCAGACGTTGTGGGTATAGCTGATGGTACAAACATGGTTTGGAAATGGGCTCGTATGAATCCAGGTGATAAGAAAAAGATGAGAGTCACTGTACAAGGTGAAGGCGAATACGAACGCCGTGAACCACAAGTGACTTCAATATAGTATCAAAAGATAGTAAGTAGGCGCGGGAAATTATCCCGCAGCCTATCTAATTTGTTTTGGATTATTCCCCGACTTCTTCGAGCTCTCTTCTCGTCTCTGCGAGCTCCGCATCGATATCATCGAGTGGAATAATTTCAGATTCCTCATCTGTTTCTTGGGTGTCCAGATTGTATAGAACCTTGAACCCATTCAATGCTTTATGAAGAGCATCTGCTATCTCAAGTATTGCAGAACCTAAATCTGCGTCTGTCATCTCTTTTTCAGAGTGACTATAAACAAAATCATGAGCACCTTTGATTGGCTTGAAGCCAAGAGCTAGTAGTTTCTTTACAATTTTAGAGGGTTCAGCACCTTCACTGTAGAACCATACTTGTACACGGGTTTCATATCTAGACATTTTAGCCTACCTCATTTTCCCAGAATGATGCCATCGCAATTCACTTAGTTTATGACCTTTGTGATTAACTTACCGATGAACAACCAATGATACATCTTCATGAGAAAGTGTATAGTTCCACAGATTCCTACATTCACATTGCAGTTCATCAAACGATTGGATGTTCTGGTTCAATGAAAACTGTCGAATTGCACTGATAACGGAAGTGTCACATTTGCCACAGTTGTGGGTACCGCGTTTCTTCCCTGCAGCAGCAGGATCACATACCACTTTTACTTCCCCTTTTGCGGCATCGTGAGCATATCGAAGAACTTCAACAACAGACCAAAGCCAAGGGGGTCTGTATCTTTGGTTCTTCCAAAGGGATTCCACAAGTGTATTGCTTTGAATATTTACAGGATTAAGAGAAACCGTTGATACACCAGCACGAATGGCATCACTTACAGTTTTTTGTGCATCAAGTAATGCATCTCGTTCAGTAAGAAATGGTGGTTTCAGGAGGATATATGCTCGTGTTCCTATATCGAATTTCTTCCCAAGTTGGACTGCTTTTTTGAAATCTGCAAAATTAAAATTCTTGTTGATACACAGAGTGCGAATGAGGTCATCACTACTCTCAAGACCCATCGCCAGTTCTATAACCTGTT
>SDNZ01000093.1 GCA_004524565.1 Candidatus Thorarchaeota archaeon | reverse complement strand
ATATTACTACTACTAGCACTGATATTTATCTTCACAACGAATAGATCGGTAAATGAGTTTTTGCTTGAATCATAACTTGATAACATGGGTAGGTTTTCAGAGAGTGTATCTCCAGCAATTACTACGTATCCTGAACTGTCAATGGAAATGAAATCTGCAGATTCTTCAAGACTTCCGCCGTAATATGTAGAATAGTTGAGTGAGCTCTCGCTTAAAGGCATCCTGAGGACATATGCATCTTCAATTCCACGATATGTTGGCATCAAACAAACAGAAGTAATAGGAAAGTCAGATGAGCTTGTTCCACCACTCATGTAGATATAATTGTCATGAATTGCAATAGAAGTCAGTAAATTCTCAGTTCCAGACCCTCCTATGAAAGTTGAGTAAATCAGGTCATTTCCAGCAGAATTGAACTTCAAGAGAAAATTGTCATTATCACCTCCGATGGATGCATCGTAAGCATTGATCACAGGGAATGTTGCCGAGTCAGTGTATCCCGAAATATACACATTTCCACTACTGTCGAGTTGAATACAACTAGGGACATCAAAATCTGTTCCACCAAAATAAGTAGAAAATACGAGTGCATCACCGGAGGGGCTAAGTTTGAATAGGAAACAATCAACATCTCCATTGTGGCTAGAATTATAGGCATTCACCACTGGAAAATCGGTTGATTCGGTTCTTCCGATGACATAGAAACTACCATCAGTGCCCAATATACAGTCATATGGTATATCTCTACCAGAACCTCCGATATAGGTTGAATAGAGAATCTCTGTTGCATCACTTGAGAATTTCGTGATGAAGCAGTCCCGATCCCCATTATGTGTACTATCTAATGCATTGACCATCGGAAAGTCGTCCGAAGATGTTGATCCAACGACAATGATATTGTCATCACCATCTAGAAGGATTACCCACGAGGATTCTGTTCCGTCTCCGCCAAGAAAGGTCGAACTAAGTATAGTTTGACTAAGTTCGAATTTTTCTATTGGCGAAAACTGGGTTTGCGGTTTCATATTGTTGGGCAATTGCCCCAAATTACCAGTCATCACCATAGATGACCCAATTAGCAAAAATAGTGCAAGTACTATAGTAACAGCTTTCATATCTCTCCCAATTTTAGTACCTAGCCGCGCAGCTTATTATTAGTATTGATTTTAAAAAAGACGAATGTAGCTGATGTCAATTTGACAAGTGCATCTTGAAAGGAATAAAAAATAAGAAAGATCTCCTCGTAAATGATATTCGTTCTGAACGGTTCCCTGACACTGATATTGAGGATGTTTCGAGATTCAGTAGGCTCTATCTAACTCAACTACATTGATGAAGTCCTTTCGACCTGCAGCAAACCGTGTGATGTTCTCGATGACCTCATCCCATCGCTTCAGGTCGTCCATTGGGGAGGCTCCTCTATGAGGTGATAGCACGATATTGTCTAATTCGTAAAATGGGAACCTTGTTGGAAATTTCCGATTGATCACATCTGGTGTAGGTTGGTACTCATACCATACATCGATACCTGCTCCAGCAATGACCTTCTGCTTTAGTGCGTTATATAGAGCTTCTTCGTCAACTACTATACCCCTTGCAATATTAATCAGAAAGCCTTCTGGTCCAAGTAGTTCGAGTTCCTTCTCCCCAATCATTCCAATTGTATCCGCTGTTTGGGGGACTGCAATTATCAGCATATCAGTTTCTTTCAAAAATGTGTGCAGGTCTTTTGGCAGAAATTGTTTCACTGGCGTTGGAAATTCTTCTTCACCATTCCACGTTCTTTTAAGAACGAGGAACTCCACATCGAATCCAGACAGGAATTTGTGAACTTTTTTGTTCACAGCTCCGTATCCCAGAAGACCAATCTTTCGATCTCGCATCGGAGTTGATTTAGCATGTGAATCGCCTCTCCTCCATTGGCCTTCAACCATCCAATTATGATGTGGAATGATTTTGTTCGTTACTGCTAGTAGAAGCGCCACTGCATGTTGCGCTGTGAAGTACGTATTACCGTGACCGTTGATTAGAGTGATATCCCTTGTCTGTGTAAGCTCACGGAACGTGTCAATATGATGCTGAACACCTACTCCTGGATTGATGAATAATCTCAGGTTAGTTGCAGTATCAAGGAAGTCACGTGTAGGTTTCCATCCAATAACAATCTGGGCATCAGGTGCATGTTTCAAGAGGTTCTCTTCAGAGGTGTCGTCGAGAAAAATTAAGTTCAGATTCTCTAGGTCGGAAGTTCCATTTCGAAGATAGTCCTGTAATTCCTTTCTAACCTCCCAGATAAAAAGAACATTGATCATGGTCATAGTGATAGACCCCTACTTGAATTCCTAATAAAATCGACCTAAACGCTCTGAAACAATTCTAAAAGGGAATAAAGAAAAGTACCTTATTTCCGATGTTTTACTATGTCTATCGAGAAGGAACGACTGCGGTATTCGGATAAAATCCGTCTCATAAGTCGGGATGCTCGATTGACTATTGTAAGCTGGATGTTCTATGCATTTGCATTTGGAATCAATGATGTGTTATTCAATCTCTATCTTTTAGAAGCAGGATATGGAGAGGATTTTCTAGGGTTCTTCCTATCTATCTCAATGTTCTTGACTGGCGGACTAGCAATTGTTGCCGGCATTATTGCTGATAGGTATTCACGAAAGAAGATTCTACTTGTTAGCAACACAATCATTTTCATAGGTTTCTTCATTCAGTACTCTACGTTAACTCCAATTTACCTTCTCTTCTCGCAATTGCTCTATGGTATTGGATATGGATTCAATGGGGTCTGCTGGCAACCTTACACAACAAGTGTTACAACTGGTCAAGAACGAGTGCATGTGTTCAGTGTGAGATTTGCTTTTTACTTGGTTGCTAGTTTACTTGGTTCATTAGTTGGTGGTTTCCTACCTACTCTATTTTCAAGCCTGGGTCTTGCTGTCAATCTCTTATCAGCCTATAGGCTTTCTTTATGGATGGCTTTGATTCCTATCGGATTAAGTGTGATCTCAATAATTCCTATGAAAACAGATAGAGTTGCGAAGAAGCGTAGCTTTGGATTCAGTAATGTAATCCACCGTAGATTCATTGGGAAATATGCACTAGCATGGACAGTATCTGGATTAGGGGCAGGAATGTTCGTTCATTTCTTCAACGTTTTCTTCAACTTGGCTTTTGCTGCTGACGAGGTTACGATAGGGATTATCTTTGCAATCAATACATTGGTGATGGCTATTGGTAATTTTACATCGCCTGCAATAGTAGATCGATTTGGTAAATTAGGCACCATCATCTGGTTCCAAATTTTCTCGATTCCATTTCTCTTCCTATTATCGTGGTCTCCTGTACTCTACATTGGAGTTATTGGCTACGTTTCTCGGGCGTTGTTCATGAACATTGCATGGCCTGTGATGGATGTCTTTTACATGGAAGGTTTGGAAAATGAAGAACAGGCTACTGCTATGGGTGTTATCAATACAGGTGACTCACTTAGTAGAGCAATAGGTCTTAACATCGGAGGGATGTTACTTGCTTCTGGATTTTTAAGAGCGCCGTATTTCTTAGCAGGAATTTTATACGCTGTCAGTATTATATTGTTCATAGTATTCTTTGGAGGAAAAACTAAGGAATCCGAATACAAAAGTGAAGTGGGTAGAAATGAGTAAAGGAATTGATGAAGTAAACATCCGAATCCTCGTGGATGCTCGTGTTGATTCTGGTAATTACAGATTGATGGCTGAACGTGGCTTTGCTGCACTCATTGATGTTTATTACGATGATATGAGTAGTACTCGATTGCTTTTCGATACTGGAAGTTCAACTCCAGCATTAGTTCACAATCTGAAAGAGATGAATCTTGATATTTCGACAGTAGACATGGTCATTCTCAGCCATGGTCACTGGGACCATGTTGGTGGTTTGATGACGATGTTGAAACTAATCGGAAAGAAAGTCCCTGTACTTCTTCATCCCAATGCTATTGCTCCAAAAATATACACCCCAGATGAGGGAGAGGAACGTGATGTTGGAATAGAGAATTACTTCACTGTAGAAGAGCTGGAAAATGCTGCAGAGATTATCACCACTACTGAACCTTATGAAATTGGAGAGGGAATTTGGACTACGGGTGAAGTACCAAGAACTAACGACTTTGAGAAACTCACTGGAACTCTCACAAAGATACACACCTTTAGAGATGGTGTAAAAGTTCTTGATTCACTGGTAGATGACTTATCTTTGATATTCAAACTGAAAGATGAATCTGTGGTTCTCTTTACCGGATGCTGTCATGCTGGTCTTGTGAACACTATGAACCATGCAACTACGATAACTGGAACATCAAACTTCATTGCAGTAGTTGGAGGTCTTCATCTGTATGATGCGTCTAAGGAACGGCTCGCTATGACTGTGGAGTATCTGAAAGGTCATACTCTCACAACATTGTCCCCCTGTCACTGTACAGGTCTTCGCGGCCAAGCTGCACTTATGTATGCCTTTGAAGGCGTCTTCAAAGAAGTAGGGTCCGGATCACTTCTTAAATTCAAATCCAAATAACTCACTGGAGTGATTTCAGAATCGAAAGTATGAGATGAAATTCTCAACTGGAAATAGAGAATCCAGCTTGAATGCTGTTTCTTCTGAACAATCAATAGCACCGATGTCTCTTAGAGTTCTTGCCTGAGTTCTGCCGGCAATCACTTGTGAGAGTGCATAAGGCTCTAGGGTGATGTCAGGTCTCGAACTATCAGTTTTCTCCACAAGCATACTACCATTGTCTATTGAAAGTGAAAAGACCCCTTCATTCCAAGGGCATTCCTTGTCTATCAATTTTACAACTAGATTCCCGTTGCAACTATCTCCAACTTTGATTGAAGTACAGAATTTCACAAAGTCCACGATTCTCATCATCATCTTACCTGAAATTTTCGTGGTGAGTTTCTGAATATTCTGAATATATTCTAGAAGTGGATACTGGGGATCAGCAACCCACTTGACGGTGTTACAATCTGATGACATCTTTCTTACAAGTTCAACAACTGAAGGAAACACACTCAACGATGATAGATAGTTCGAATAGATAGTCAGTATTTTTCCATTAGACTCCTCGCTGAAAACTAGCCATGCACAACCTACTGGCTTGGAATCTTTCTCAAACAGGTAGAATCCCCCTTTCTCAATTGATCCAATGTGCATCCATGGGAATACAAACACTCTCGAACCAAACTGAGCCATTTCTTTTGAGAGACTATCAATGATTTTATGATCCTTAGTATCAGTTAGTTCTCTGACTGAAATAGAATGCTTACCTTCTACAGTTCGCAAAGCATCGGGAGGAAATTCGTAAATACTATAGGTCTCAGCAAGTGCATAGCCAAGTTTCTCATAGGCAATTTGAGCTCCAGGATATGGTGACGGTTCTAGGATTGATAGAACTAGTTCTTTCTCTTTCATATCTTTGAATGCAATTTTATAGATACTCTTGAGAATACCTTTCCTACGATGTTCTTCTGCGGTTGCAACCGCCCAGACCCCAGCAAATGGTATTGGATTTCCTCTGATGATATTATTCGCATTTCCGAAGTAGGCAAGATTTGCTACAACTTTCTCATCAAGAGTTGCAACAAAATTCCAATCATGATTCTCAGGTCTGTTCATGTACTCTTTCCAGGAATGCACCCAACTATCTTCAAGGATGCCCATATCTCCAAATGTCTTGATCAGTAGTTGGATGGATTGCTCTTTGTCTTCCTCCCTTGCTTCTCTGATGTGATACATGGTTTTCACTATGGAAACGGGTACATCAAGGTATTATTCGTTTTCTGGTCAACGTTAATTAGCCAACGAGAAATTTATTTTTTAGTTTCAGCAATATACATTCTTTTTTCTAACCTTTTTGACACAATATACTAGATGAGCGGAATATTAGAGATTCAAGAAAAGAAACAGATAGGATTGATCATTAAAATAAATCTGAAGTGGTAGGAAGGGGATTCTGACTTTGCACCCCTTCCATGTCATCAAAGGAAAAAAAGGTACTTTGTCTGAATTAATACTAGTTTATTTGGAATATGCTCTCTGAATAACCTATTCCATAGATGCCACCTGTCCAATCGACTATTCCAATAGTATGTATCTTGCGTCCAACAAGATATGACCAGTCTCCAGTTGCAACAGATACTCTACCATTTATTGTATATTGACTAATCGCATAATTAAAGGAACCTACGTGTGTACCTTGGATGTGGTCGCCATCGTCCCAGTCAATCCACCAGATCCCCCAGAATTTTTGAACCTTATAGTCTTCTTCAGGACCTAGGAACTCTGCTCCTTCATTAAACCAATAGAACGCACCATGTTCTCCATTCTCTGTCCAAACATCACCAATCCATGATGGATTATCTAAATCCCATGGAGGAAGATTGACAGATGATGCAGTTTCGAATCTCAGGGGTTTCAGCGCACTAACTTGAGCTGTAGAGACCAGTGCAACTGTAAATACTGCTATTAGAAACGTAACACCTATTCTCTTGGATATACTCACCATTTCTCACCTCCTCTTGGTGTTGCCTTAAATGTATGATGTAATACGTAACAAATATTACGCAATCGATAATGATTTTCAAAATTTGTTGAAGAAGTTTATACTACACAAATGCTTTATCCATTTGATTCAGAATTATTCACCAGAAGAGCGAACTATCGAAACATCAATTCCATTTCAAATACAATAAATCAAAGTCATGCTCTTGGGGGTGTATTTGATTGGTAAAGACAAAGGTCATTGGACTCTTGCTTTCATTTTTACTTATATTCATCCAGATCGGACCATCGGTTAACGCTCAAGAATATGTAGAGCCTGTCGATCTCCTCATTATTACTCATATTAATTTCACAACAGAATGTGAAAGACTTTCAGCTTGGAAAAATAGTACTGGAATGAGCTCTGTGGTTGTATCCTGGCAGGAATTCATATATCCCTATTCTGGAGCAGATTTACCTGAGAGGATAAAGAAAGGAATTGCGGATTGGCAACATCGTTATAGGATAAAGTATGTTCTATTGATGGGAGACAGCGATGTTTTACCTGTCAAATATATTACCATGGATTGGAACTGCCATACACCGGAACCAGACAAGTTCAGTGCTTCTGATGTAGTGTTCAGTGCCTCTGATCTTTACTATGCAGATTTATACAATGCAAGTGAGGACTTTGCGGATTGGGATTTTGATAAGAATGGCTACTATGGTGAACTCTTAGGAGCTTGGAAATTCACAGGAGTCGAACCAATCAACTATGACCGTTTGGATATGTTTCCTGACGTAGCAGTTGGAAGAGTTCCCGCCTCTACTGAAGAAGAGGTTAGTAATTATATTGACAAGGTAATTAGCTATGAAACTAATGCTGATATTCAGCTATCCAGTTGGCTGAGAGAATCATTAATGGTGGCTAATGGTGTGAATGACCTTGATCAGTATGTTCTATCAGGGAATGTTGGTGCTGACCTAGTTTCATTTGGATATACCAATACAAGGTTCTATGACGTCGATATGCTTAATCTTCCTCGGCCTTTTTCTCATAGACCAAACAATATCATGATCACAAATGAGTTGAATTACGGAAAGGGGTATGTGAACTTTGCGGGACATGGAAATCCAGGTCACCTCCCGTCATTTGGTCCTGATGGAAATGACTACAGTGTTTGGTTCTCTTATTCACTTGGAAGTCAATTCAACACATCGATACTTGGTAAGAATTCATTCTGTTTTGGTGATCTAGGTCTTCCAATGGTAGGTGACTATGATGGAGATAATGACACAGACCTGTACTTTTTTGATTGGAATGGGACTCTTACATTATCTGTGAATCCGCTAACGGAGCATAGTTATGATCTCTATCCTTATTTTAAACCGACTCCAGGATTCCCAAAGATTGGTGATTTCGACGGTGACAACCAAGATGACCTAGTTCAGGTGAACATTACGAGTGGTGAGGTCTATATATGTACAGCTAATTCTGTGCCTTCATGGTACACAACTACTTCAGTATGGATGACTGGTTTTCTGACAAGTAGCTATTCTTGGTATGTAGGAGACTTCAATGGTGATTCAATGGATGATATTGCCTACCGTGATGGCACTCAGTTTCGAGTAGCAAGGTCAACAGGGAGTGGATTCATGACAACAGTCCCTATGTTTGATGATTTGGGACCAGATGAAATCATCGTTCCAGGTGACTATGATGGAGATTTCAATGTTGATATTGCTCTTATCGATGCAATTACTGGGGATGTTCGTGTAGCCACTTCAAATGGGCAGTTGATGGAGATTGACACTTCATACAATTATGGAGGTTTGTGTCCTGGCGACATACCCTATGGCGCTCGGATACTTTCAGGAGATTGTCAAGGTTATGGATATGATTGCCTTGTTCTCTTTCTCAAGGATTCAAGAATCGGAGGAAGGCGGACTGATGCAACAGGTACAAATTGGGAATTGGGGGATGTCTATGTACTAGTATCTGATGGAATTGGTTGGTGTGCATGTACTGTTTGGCATGAGGAATTCTGTCTTGGCGATAAGATTCCTGCAGTAGGGGATTTCAATGGCGATAGTAAGGATGATATCGTTCTCTTCAATCGATATGCTCGGATTGATCCTTTTGATAATCTCAGAAACAAAGACATGTATCCCATAATCTTTGCTGCTTCATGTAGCACAGCAGAATATGCAATAATTCCCCCGTGGAGTGACTATGAAGACCATACGCTATCAGACCAGATTGGAAGCAATAATGGCCATTTATTTCCTTACAGTAGTTTTCATGGGGAAAACGTACGTCTAGCTCCGGGACCGTACTCATTGCAAGATACTGATGTAGGTTGTATAATGGAGCGATTTCTGGTTCAGTCGAACTCAAGTGGAGCTGTAGCATATATTGGAGGAGTGGAAGTTCTCCAAACGTTTGTTAATGATCTCAATAGGTATTTCGTAGAAGCATACGTGAGCGGAGAAAACATCCTTGGTGAAATGTGGAATGATGCCCTAGATTCATATCTAACTGCCAAAGGCTTTGGTCATGGTGAGCATGCGTTGTATGCTTCCGATTGGGGTGATGTTGCTGAATATCACCATCCATCAAAAGTTACACTATTTGGCGATCCGTCATTGAGAGTCTTCGATACACCTGAACCAACGACTCCTCCACCTGTAATAATCACACCTACTATTGTCTTTGTTATTGGGGGAACTGTCGTAGCTATTGGGATAGTATTCCTCTTCAGACGATCCCGTCTAAGAAAATAGGAATAAGATTATGCAGAGTTACTTTCCTAATTGGTCCATAGTTAGAGCCTTATGTGGTTAGCAAAATCTTTACTTACTTTCCAAAGAGCTTGGATATGGATTTTTTCAAAAGTATCCTTGCTCTGATATAGCTGGCACTACAGGATTAAGAATTAGTTAATATCTGATTCCAATAGATAGTATACTTTGCCTCCCGCGATAAAGATAATGAAACATTGAAAGGTTGAATATTCCTCTTGCCAAGATGGAACTTGAACCTTTCAATTGTTTTCATGGATCTAAATTTGTTTTACCATTCTTTAGTACTTAGAATTAGTCTAAAACACTTCAAGAAATGGTTCTGGGGGATTCTTTGGTGGATCATTCATGGTTATCAAGAAGTAAGAGTGTTGAAAATATACAAATTATAACGCTGCAATTGTTCGTGTGGAATGAAACTTGCATTCTAGAATGCAAGTGTACTAAGAGAAGAATGAATAATCAGAGAGTAAAGTATACAAGATTGTCTTAAGTTCTAACGAAGTAGAGTGGTTCACATGTCTAAACTGCAGTCCATCTCAAATGAGTTTTGGAAAGCAAGTTCTAAGACTATTTTTTCACATTTCGGATTGGAATCCCCATCAGAACCAAGACGAGTAAGTTTGATTGATTCAATGCAACAATTACGTTTTGGCGGTCAATATGATATTGGATCTGGGGAGTTACAAGTAACCCAAGAGGTTATTGAAGATGTAATACCGCTTGAGGGATTAATTCATAGAGAATGTCTGTTTCATACATTACCTTTGGAGCTGTGTTATGAATCAAAACGGGACATTGCCACTTGTTTTGCTTATGCATTACTAGGAAAAAATGAACGAGAAAGATGGATCAGTTACTGGAAAAAGATACCATCACAACGTATACGCGCAAATCTGACATACAATTCATTTGAAACAATGGATTGGATGTACAGACTCGGTGGGTACGATGAACTCGCGATTATGATTCATGAAATCGAAAGCATGAATCGTTATGGAAAACACTTCGTCTTTGAAGAATATGTTGAGTACATGACCCGACGAACTCAAGATATTGTTGTTGGTCTCTCTCAGACAGATATCAGGATACTCGATACTCTTCTAACTAACCCTGATATATCCTATAGGGAAATTGGCAAATTGACTAAACTTAGTGAATCATGGGTCTCTACTAAGATTAATGAATTGAAGAATCGTTACGTTCTTGTCGAGCTTACCACCACTCCATTTTCCAGAATTGGAATTCGAACCTTTCACGTACTTCTTTCTTCATCTGCTATGGATGATCCAACCCGATTTATCAAAGGATGTCCTTTTTTGTATGATGTTCGGTCAATTCTGAGCGGACCATGGCAGGTACTTGGTAGATTAGCTGTACCCGATAATATTGATAACACCAAAGCATTGGATCAGATGATTTCAATTTTGCAAAGAAACGGAATTGGGGTTGATGTTTCAGAAACATATTCTGTTGGAGTTACCAACTCATTTTACCACTATAATACAATGAATTGTCAATGGGATATTCCATGGATTGCAATGGAAAGCTGGGGTTATAGGATCCAAAATGAATCGTTGTATAAATTAATTGACCGTATTGATATCCCTACCAAAACTACCGACTACTATCTTGATCACCTGGATATGAGAATCTTGGAACAAGTTCATCAGGGACTTGGTTCAACTAGATCTCTGCGTAGCAAACTCTCTATAGGACAGAATAAACTCTCAAGACGAGTTAGAACAATACGGAATCAACAATTGATTCGTACAACATGGGCAGTCTACAACATTGGATTGGTCGAACGTGTAGCTTTGAGAACAACAGACAAAGTTACGTCTGAAATGCTAGATGCTTGGTCAAGAGAGCTGCCTAGATCCTATCTTAGATTTGAAGATAATAGGAACCTTCTCTTAATGATAGAGCTTCCTTCTGGAGGATTAACCAAATTAATGGATGTTTTGAGAAAACTGAAATGGCCTGTCACTATTTCACCACTTGGAAGTGGTGTTTGGGGTCAGTGGGAATTTCCGAAAAGATTGTGGGATGTAGATAAACAACGATGGAATTCGCCAGTTAAAGAGATAAGAAACTGGTTAAATGCGTTAGTGATTGAGTGCGAAGATACTGATGATAATATGATTGATACTCGTCGTCACTTTCTACAAACAAGATAAATTACGAAGTTACTTTCAGTAACAAATCTCTTCTAAATTTTAATAATAGCTAATATTCGCTACTACTTACAGACCAACTCATTTCTTAGAATGCAATTCTACAGGCCTATGACTCATTTCTGAAAGCAAATCAACATCTTATATACTAATAATGACAAGAGTTCTACAAGGACAGAGAACGCCTACTCTTGGGACCACATGAAAAGGAAAACATCGTGTAGGCGGGGATTACCCGGGGTTGAATCTGAATTCAACCCCACCTTTCTCAAGTTCAATGCGACATTAAACAACTGTGAAAAACCAAAGAAACCAGTTGATGCGTAGAATCGACATCATCTTTGATGATTGATTCTATATCAATCATATGGGATATGATCTAATGACTAAACCGAAAATACTTGTAGCAATGCTTGGGAATTTAAAAACCGTCGAACGGTTTGCTATACGACGACGTATAGATGAACTATTCTTGATCTTCACAAATGAAGAACTTGAACTTGCCTCTACGCTTATGGAAAAATTCACAACTCTAGGAATCCAGGTTAGACCCATACATATTCAATCACTGAAATTCTCAGATATTCTTAACTCAGTACTCAGAGCTCTCAATCACAATTCCTTTGATGATTATGAAGTTGAGTTTTGCGTATCATCAGGAAACTCAGTCATGATACTTGGAGTCTGTATCGCTGCAGCAATCGTAAATGCATCCATTCTGTACACTGAAGAACAGAGCTTGGTTGATATTTCCGAATTGTGGCCAGCGAATCTCGTTAATGTTACGCATAAGAAGCGTCAGATCCTCAGTTTTTTGGAGAGCTATAATGGTCCGATTAACCAGAAAGATATCTCCAGAGAAACAGGAATCTGTCAATCAGGCATTTCTAGACATATTCGTGATTTGGAATCAGCTGGCTATGTTACTAGATCTCGAGCCGACAGGAAGAAAGTTGTAACAATATCT